>NZ_JBCIYT010000001.1:0-92805 GCF_050455485.1 Neorhizobium sp. BT27B
TCGCTAACGACGTCGTTAAATACGTGTCTTAGGCCATCAGGGCGCTAGGCGGCAGGCGGTGCCAATCGGACGGTTACGTTCAAAGATATCAGATTTGTGAGATGTCCGATTTCATCTTCGTTCTCGATTCTAAGGCAATCGACAGCGAGATCACGGGCTTCAGGCAGATGGCGAACGACTTTGGCATCGAAAAATGTGCCGTAATGGCCATAAAAGCGGACCTGCAAATGATCCTTGGCAATCCGGCAAGCTTCGTTCAGTGCAAGCAGAATGTCAGTCGGGTATGAGTCGGACGTACTGAATTGAACGACAAGTTTCCCGCGTTTTTCGCATTCTCGAGCGATCTCATCCGGTATCAATGTCTTCGGGTTCTGTATTCGCCCGCTATTTATTTCCAGCATGCGCTAACCGAACTCCTCATTACGATGATCAAAGAACACACAAGAGATTTGGCGAACAACCGCCAAAGGCATATTGACTCACAGCTTGCCCTCCAAAGCGCCGCGAACCAAACCGCCCTTAACGACCAGATGAAATGAATTCGCATGGCTGTGTGCGAACCGGCAGAAGCTTCGAAAAAACGGCATGCGACCGGGCTCTCTTCGTTGGCGAGTATCAACAACAATGCCCATAACGTATCAGCCGCCCGACGCACAACAACCGCCGCCGTCTGCGAACGGCTGTTCCCGCTGTGCGCAAAACGTGATGAATGCCATAATCACTTTGAATTTGTCAGAGCGACACCATCGTCCTAGTGCTGGACGTCATGTTGCAACAGGGGCCAACCATGCGCGCTTACAAAGTCGTCGATGCATTTTCCAACAAACCTTTCATGGGCAATCCCGTCGCCGTCATCCTCGATGCCGAGGGGCTGAGCGACACGGAAATGCAGACCATTGCCCGCTGGACCAACCTGTCCGAAACGACTTTCCTGCTGCCGGCAACCCATCCCAATGCCGACTACCGGCTTCGCATCTTCACGCCGCGCAGCGAACTGCCGTTTGCCGGCCATCCCACCCTCGGCAGCGCCCATGCCATTCTCGAGGCTGGCCTTCATTCGCCGCGCAATGGCGTGCTGGTGCAGGAATGCGCGGCCGGCCTTATCAATATCGCGGTGAGCGGCAATGGCCCCGAGCGCACGCTGACCTTGTCCATGCCGCCGGCCCAGATCCGGCCCCTGTCGGACATCGAGGTCGAGGAACTCGAAGGTATTCTGGGCGTCAAAGTGTCGAAATCCGAGCCGCCGGCCGCCATCAATGTCGGCCCTGTCTGGATCGTTGCCAAACTCGACAATGCCGAGACGGTTCTCGCCCTGCAGCCGGATTTTGCCCGTTCGGCCGCCTTCGAGAAAAAGCTGAATGCGACCGGCGTCACCGTGTTTGGTCCGCATGCCGGTGGTGATGCGGATATCGAGGTGCGCTCGTTTGCGCCGTCCTGCGGCGTGGAGGAAGACCCGGTCTGCGGCTCCGGCAATGGCAGCGTCGGATATTTTCGCCTCAACAACGAGTCCGCCTCTGCCGGCGGGATGACCTATACCGCATCACAAGGGTCAAAAGTCGGTCGCGATGGCCGGATCTCGGTGGATATCGACGGTGACGGCAAGGTTCTGGTTGGCGGCATGTGCGTCACCTGCGCCGAAGGCATCCTTCGCTACTAAGCCCATGGCGCTCGATAGCTTGCCCTGACGGCCGCCGCAGACTAAACCGCCCTCACCAGTCATTGAGAGGAGCCGCCATGTTCGAGACCACTGCGATCGAGACCGAAAACAAGCCGGAATTCTATCGCCAGCTCACACAGCAACTGGCGGCCCTTCTCGATGGCGAGCGTGATTTCATTGCCAATGCCGCCAACACGTCGGCACTGATCTTTCAGATGCTGCCGGATCTCAACTGGGCGGGTTTCTATCTGATGAAAGAGGGCGAACTGGTGCTCGGCCCCTTCCAGGGCAAGACGGCCTGCGTGCGCATTCCGGTCGGCCGCGGTGTCTGCGGCACCGCCGTCGAAAAGGCCCAGTCCATCCTCGTCGAGGATGTCCATGCCTTTCCGGGCCACATTGCCTGCGATGCCGCTTCACGTTCGGAACTGGTGGTGCCGATCCTGCGCGATGGCGCCGTCATTGGCGTGATCGATCTCGACAGCCCGATCCCTGCCCGCTTCGATGCCGAAGACCAGGCCGGCATCGAGCGCATCGCCGAAATCTTTGTGACGGCGAGCGCGTGATCCCGCTTTATCCGATCGATGACCTCGTCTCTGCCGAAGACACAAATGCCGGCCATGACGCCAGACAATTCTGCCTGCGCATCATCCGCGATTTCTACGGTATCGATTACAACAGCGACTGGCATGCCGATCTCGACAGCCTGACCGGGGACATCGAACACGGCTGGTATTCGCCCCGGAACGCCGGCGGCTTTCGCATCGTCCGCGATGACGCGGGAAACATCATCGCCACCGGCGGGTTTTACAATCTCGCCCGCAAGCCCGGCACCGCCCGCCGCCTCGCCGATCGTTACATCGACCAAAAAACCTGCCAGATCGCCCGCGTCTATCTCGAACCAAGCCTGCGCGGCAAAGGGCTTGGCAGCCGTATCGTCTCGGCTCTGGAGGCGGACGCCCGCGCCCTCGGTTATGACATCGCCTATCTGCACGCCGATGCGCAGACGCCCGATACGCTGGCCTTCTGGAAAAGCCGAAATTACCACGAATTCGGACGGTTTTCCTATCCCTCCGTATCTGGAGGCACAGACACTTCGGTCGACTTCGACAAGCGCCTTTGACGCTGGCGTCGTCGCTGGTCCGCAAAGTAGGCCAGTGCGTCCTCGTCGCAGATGTGCCTGAGCCTTCCGAGCTTGTCGAGCGCGAAACGCCATTCCGACTGCCGGTCTGACCAGTATTTGAGATACAGGTATTCGTAAAAGAACGCCGTTCTTTGCCCAAACGCCATCTTGAGCATTCTGTGATCGACGGCACGTGTCCCGATCAGACCGTAGACCAGTTCATAAAAGCCGATGACGGCACTTATGCTTCGCTCCGGGCCGGCGTCTGTCTTGCAGTCTTCACACATTCCACAGCGAGCTACTGTCCCGACTTGCGGGAGCGCGCGCAGCGCCTCCACGAGATCGCCCCCCTGATCGACGCGCAGGAATTCGGCCGCCTTGCTGCGCGCTTCGTGAAGAGGGGCGCTCGCCATCAGCTGTATCAGCATGATGGCGTTGTTCTTCTGACGATTTTTTCGAGCTGACAGGCCCTGCCCTATCGCCAGTATCAGCGCGACGACCGCCGCGATCAGGGCGGCACTCACGTCGCCCGAAATATCCCATGTCACGATCAGATTGTCTGCCATGCACGCCCTTGCCCCCTCAACAGGGACAACCAACCATCAAGCGCAAATAATCTCAACAACCACTTTTGCGACAATTGCCGGACACGAAAACGGGCACGTGCTTTAATGCGTAGCAAAAAGCCGCCGGCCAGGATGCCGGCGGCTTTTTATGTTGACCGCAGACCTTAACGCTGCGCCACCGGCTTCACCAGCGGCGTGATGCGGCGGATGGTGACACGACGGTTTTCCTGAGACGCGGCTTCGGTGCGCACCTTCAGGTAACGCTCGCCATAACCCTGCGTCGCCAGGTTTTCCGGTGCGATACCAAAGGCGTCGCTCAGCACGCGGGCCACCGATTCCGCACGGCGGTCGGAGAGCACCAGATTGCTGTCATCGGAACCGACCGCATCCGTATGGCCTTCGATGAGGAAGGTTTCGGCCGGGTCGCGGTCGAGAACTTCCTTGATCGCATCCGCAACCTTGCGCAGCGAAGACGCCTGGTTCATCGGGATGTCGGCACTACCGGTCGCAAAGGTAATCGTATCGAGGTCGATACGGCGCACCTTGTCGCGGATACGGGCCGAATAGCGCACTTCATCCAGCGAATAGACGCGTTCGACGCGTTCCACCGGCGGCTGTTCCAGGAATTCGTAATAATCCCGGTCCGGCTCGGTCGAGGTGTCGATGATGTAGTCGTCCAGCGGCACCGTCAGGCGCATGGGCGGAAGGTCGAGACCCGGATCGCGCCAGCGACGCGGCTGGTCACGCTCCTCCATCAGTTCCGGTGCATAATAGAGCACGTATTCACGGCCATCATCGCCGATGCGCGAACGCTGGACGATATCGCCATACCGGTTGCGAATGGTGACGATCTGGACGCCGTTGTCACGCTCGATGATTTCGCGGGTACGACCGCCGCGCAGGCGTTCATATTCCGGCTGATAACCCTCGTCATAGAAACGGCTGCTGTCGTCATGACGCACGATGGTGCGGTTGTCGAACTGCAGGATCACACGGCCGCCATCGCGGTTGCCGCCACGCTCCTGAAAACCGTCGGGACGTTCGAAACGCGGACGACCATCCAGCCGCTCGCCACGTTCCGCCGTGGCCGCTTCGAGCTTGATCGGCGGACGCGGACGTTCACCCGGAGCGAGCGCCTGTGCTTCGGCATCCGATGTCGGCGGTGGTGGTGGCGGGCCGGCGGGTGCGGCAACGGCCGGAACACCCGGCTGACCACCGGCGGGGCCACCCTGCGGACGACCACCTTCGCGCGGACCACGCGGCTGTCCCTGACCGGCAACCGGCGGGGTGCCCGGTGCCGCGGCAGGCGCCGACGGATATTCCTTGGCGCTGTCGAGGATGGCCGCGCCATTTTCAACCGGCAGCACGACCGGCCCGGTGGCAGAGGACGGATCCTTCGCGATCGCCTTGGCACGTTCGATTTCTTCAGGCGTGCGCGGCCCGGCCGGCAGTTCGCCAGCCTGCCCCGGAGCGGGTTGACCGGGAGCCGCACCACCGGGAGCAGCCGGAGTGGCACCGGATTGACCGGGCGCTGGCTGGCCGGGGGCAGCAGGTGCAGCACCTTCCGGCGCAGGTGGCGTGCCCGGCTGCGCAGCCGGAGTTGCCTGACCCGGTGCGGCAGGTGCCTCACCCGGAGCCGGGCGTGCCGGTCGCGAACCATCGGCAGGACGCGCCGGACGGGCAGCCGGTGCAGCCTCAGGTGCCGCGGGCGCGGATGCGGGGGCTTCTGCCGGAGCGGCGGGCTTTTCCGCCGGTGCGGGTTTTGCCGCAGGCGCCTCTGCGGGCTTCTCCACCGGACGTTCGGCAGGTGCCTGTGCATCGGACGCCGGACGCTCGCCGCGAGGGCGTTCACCTGCCGGGCGTTCGCCACGTGGGCGCTCACCACCCGGCTGGGCTTCACCATTGTTCTGCTTGTTACGGGCCGGACGCTCGGTCGGCTGTTCAGCTGCCGGCTGCTCGGCACTCGCGGCCGGTTCGCGTGGCGGACGCTGACGCGGCTTTTCCTGGCTCGGTTCGGCAGCGGGCTGTTCTGCGGCGGGCGCCTCCTGTGCGGGGGCTTCGCGGCGCGGACGCGGCGCTTCCGGCTCCGGCGCTGCCTCACGCGCCTGCGGCGGAGCGGCCTGCGGTTCCGGCTGGGGTGCCGGCGCTTCCTGGCGCTGCGGCTCGGGAGCCGCTTCCGGTGCCTGTTCGCGGCGCGGCTTTTCGGCCGGCGCTTCTTCCGCAGGGGCTGCACCCGGCGGCAGGATTGGCTGTTCGGCAGCCGGTGCATCCTGCACGCGGATCACTTCGCTGCGCGCCGGCACGGCCATCGCGCCTGGCGCAACGGGTGCCGCCAGTGCCGGCTGCCAGATCAATGACAGCGACAGCACGGGCATGGCAACGCCGGCCAGCAAACGGTGTTTCTTCGACATGGGACCTCCTTGGTAATCTCGCATCCCTGCAGTTTATTCGAGCAAAACTCCTCTTGCGGGAGCCTGGCCTTGTCCGGGCAGCCCTCAACGGCCACCCATTAAAATTGTTCCCAAACTTGTTCATGCCAAACCTGTGCATGACTGGCTGAACTCCACCTGAACGCGCCATTCAGGCAAAGCTTGGGCAGCCGATACCGACCGCCATTGCAAAAACACGTATTCCCGCTAAAAGCGCGGCCATATCAACGGCACCGGAAAAGGACGCGCCATGACCAAGATCGACGAGGAAGCCCTGGCCGAGGCCTATAACCGCGCATTGGATCTGGAAAAGTCCGGCGATCTCGACGGCGCGGCCAAAGCCTATGCCGACGTGCTGGCCATTGATCCGGAAGACCACGGCGGCGCAGCCGTCCGCCTCGCCTCCATGGGCCGCGGCGAAACCCCACCACGCGCGCCCGACGCCTATGTGGAAACCCTGTTCGACCAGCACGCCGAAAGTTTTGAAGACATTCTCGTCGAGCAGCTCGGCTACACCGTGCCGATGATGGTGCGCCAGCACCTGCAGTCGCTGGATCTTGGGCCTTTCAAGCGCATGCTCGATCTTGGCTGCGGCACCGGCCTCACCGGCGGCGCCCTGCGCGACATGGCGGAAGACATCACCGGGCTGGATATTTCCGAAAACATGGTGCAGATCGCCCATGAAAAGGATCTTTACGAGACGCTTTACGTCGGCGAAGTCGAGGACTTTCTCGAGGACAATGATGACGAAGCGTTTGACCTGATCACAGCCACCGACGTGCTGCCCTATCTCGGCGCGCTGGAACCGATCTTCTTCGGCGCCGCCGAAAACATGGTCAAGGGCGGCATTTTCGTGTTCTCGTCGGAAACCCTGCCGGAAACCGACGGCCGCCCCTATATCGTCGGCCCGCACCAGCGTTTCGTCCACACCGAAAGCTACATCCTCGACCGCCTGAAAGAGACCGGTTTCGAGGTGATCGAAATGTCGGAAATCAACGTGCGCATGCAGGATGGCGAGCCAAGCCCCGGCCATCTGGTGGTGGCACGGTTGAAGTAAGACGTCGGGGAAAAATACCCCTCACCAAGCGCGTCCAGCGCTCGGCTGTGCCTCCCGCGGACTTGCTATCCTCTCCCGCAAGGGGAGAGGCAGGCCGCGGCGACCTCGGCATCTTTACCTCTCCCCTTGCGGGAGAGGATACAAAATCATGATCTTAGCGAAGCTAAGTCATAGATTTTGTTGGTGAGGGGCAATTTTATCTCCCTATCCCGGCCCTTCGCTTCAGCTTAGGGCGTTCGTCATTCGAAACGATTCACTGGATCGTTTCGTCGGCTGCGCCGACCATTCCTCACCCCCGCAGATACACCGAACCCGTATCGAAACTCAGGCCCGGAAACACCTTGGTGGTGAGATCGCCAGCCGAAACGCCATATTGCTTATGGATCATCGCCGCAGCCAGTTCGCGCAAATCGCCGGTCGGCATCAGGTCGCGGCCCTGGTAAAGCTGGTCTTCGCCCAAGCCCGGCCATGTGCCAAAGATCTTGCCGCCATCCACCGCGCCGCCGGCCAGAACCGCCACGCCGCCGGTGCCGTGATCGGTGCCGCCGCTGCCGTTTTCACGCGCCGTACGACCAAACTCGGTCATCGCCAGAACCACCGTCTTGCCCCAGGCATCCGCTCCCATGTTTTCCTTCAGCGTGGTGATCGCCAGTGCCAGCGTGCCGGCTACCTGCGCGAACTGCGCCTTCTGGTTCACATGCGTGTCCCAGCCGTTGATCGAAAAGCTGCCGATGCGGTAGTCGCGGGCCAGCAGGCTGCCGGCAAGTTTTGCCATATCCGCCACGCCCGTGCCGCGCTTGCCGCTGGCATATAGCGGATCGGTGGACATGTCGGTGCGAACAGCCTCGGCAAAGGCCTTGGAAAATTTCGGATCGCCTTCGTAAAGCCGCTCGAGAAAACGCACCTCGTCTTCAGCCAGCGCCACATCCGATTGTGCCAACCAGACATCGACATCGTTGGGTCCCGAGAGGATCAGTTCCATCGAGGTATTGATATCGATCGCCCGGCGACTGGCCGTGCGCGGAATGGCCGCCAGCGTGCGGTTCAGCCAGCCATTGCGCTCGCGCCTGTCGGCACCGCCGCTTTCAAGAATGTCCTGACCGTCGAAATGGCTGCGCTGGTCGCGGTAAGGCGTCGAGACGGCATGCACGAAGGACAGCTCCCGCGCCTGCCATAGCGGCATCAGCGATTGCGCCGCCGGATGCAGGCCAAAGCGGCCGTCGAGATCGGTCAGCCCGGTGTCCGGCGTCAGCGCCAGCTTTGGCCGCAGACCGGCATACGCCGGGTCGCCATAGGGCTGCAGCAGATCAAGTCCGTCCATCGCGCCACGCAAAATGATCGTTACGAAACGCGCATCGCCGGGGGTTGCGGCAAAACTGACCGGCGTCATCACCGGCATGGCCGCAAGGCAGCAGGCCGAAGCGAGAAAGCCGCGTCGCGACAGCTGAAAACGTGTCGAAGCGTCCATCGTCATCTCCTGTTGAACTCCGGCGAAACCAGAACCATGGTCATGCCATGCACCTTGCTCGGCGCCTGCCCGACAATCTTTGCCGTTTCGGGCCTTGCTGCATCGGCCAGTGCCGCGGCCAGAAAACCGGGAGGATCGAGGTCCTTGCCCAGCCCGCGCACTGCCAGCCGCGCCCAGGCGATCCGCTCACTCAGTTGGCTGGGTGAAAGCCAGGCGCCCATGTCATCGGCGAAGCCTGCGGGGCTTGGCGGCTGCCATACCGGCTGCCCCATGCGCCGCAGCGCCCCGAAGGTCACGGCACGTGCAAAACCGGGTTTTGGTGCGGCGGCCTTGGTGGTGGATTTCTTGATGTCTCCGGCTGCGGCATCACTCGTCGCAGCGGCTGCATCGGCACGTCCCATATCAGCGCCGCGCGGTCCCGGCTTTTCCGCCTGCACAACGTCATCGCCGTCTTCGGCCTCGTCCGGCCGCACCGGCACTTCGGCGTCCTCGTCATCCAGCGCCTTGGCCAGCGCCGTCAGTTCGGCTTCCTTGACATCCATGGCCCGCAGACCGGAAACCACAAAATCGAAAGGCTGCTTGAATTTCTGGCCCTCGCCCTCCCAGGCGCGTGGATGATCCAGCATCGCCTGATAGACCGCCGTCAGGTTGCCGTCGCTTGCGGTCCATGCCGCCACCATCGCCTCCACCACCTCGGTCGGCGGCTCGTCGGCGATGAAGTGTTTCACCAGCTTGCTGCATACGTGTTTTGCCGTCTCCGGCCGCCTGGCCAGATCGTCAAGCATGGCCACATGATCGGCTTCAGAACGCCCTTCCTCGCCATAGACCTTGCCCAGCAGCGAAAGGCGGCCAGGCTCCGCACGTTGGCGGCGATAGCCGACTTCCAGCGTGCGGGCATCGACGGTGACGCCGGTAAGGATCAATGCCGCGCCATGCACGTCGTCCTGATTGTATCCGGAGCCTGCGCCCATCGTGTGCAGTTCCAGCAGCTCGCGGCCGAGATTTTCGTTCACACCCGTACCGTTGCGAAGACCGGCCTGCGATTCCGGTCCAACCGAGCGGTTCTGATCGAGATAGAACAGCATGGCCGGATGCAGCACTGCGGCATGCAGAAGATTGACGAACGGCCCGCCGACATTCGGGCGGATCGCTTCGGCTTCGAACAAGGACACGATCATCCGCATCGCGTAGGTCTTGCGGGCGTTGACGGAAAAATGATCGACCCAGAAACTCGCCAGCCGTTCGAAAAAGCCGTTCTGGGAATGCACGGCCTGCATGATGCGCGCAAACGAATCACGCCGCAGCATGCGATCGGCCTCGCGCAGCGTGTCGCGCCGCAGTTCCGGATTGGGTTTTCCGGCCTGTGCCGTCTTTGCTTCGACCGCCCGCACAGAGAGAAGACGCAAAGCCGTCTCGCGCCTGCCTTCAAACCCTTCCCGCGGAAAGCGCGCCTTTGCCTTGGCGCCTCTTTCGACCTGCTTCATCAGATCGGCAGCGCTGGCCGGCGCATTTTCTTCACCCGGCTTCAGGCCATACCCAAATCGTATGGCAGCCATGGTGGGGCGGGAAAGTGTCATCGAGCACCTCGTTTCGAACCGTGGACAAGGGGTGATGTAGCACTGCGACACAAACGGCAACAGATTAAGGCGGATTTTCCTACATGAACGATTTGTAATGCGGCGTGATAGGGTGAAACAAATCGGGCAGGCACAACCTTGGATATAAACGCCGTAAAAGCTTATTCGTTCCCGCCGAGATCAGACACCCAATCACCTTTAACCCATTGACGCAATTAATGTTTTTTTCATTCGACCATGAGCATATGCTGCCGAGCTGAAACGGACATGAGACATTCTGGATGCCAAGCCGCTTCCTGACTGACGAGAATGAAATCCGCATCAAGTCGGAGATCGCAAAAGCACAGGCGGCTTCGGTCATGGACCGGATGTATTATATGCTCGCCACCAATGCGGTCATCGCTGGCTGCGCCTATGCCGTTTCCACGGTGGGCCACGGCACCGATACGCTTGCACCATACTGGCTGGCGACACTGCTTCTGACGCTGATCGTTAGGGGCGGAATGACCGCCAGAATGATGCGCCGTGATCTGGCCGGTACGAATCCGCAAAAGACGCTACTGATTCTCGCGGCCGGCAAATTCGTCACCGGCTGCACATGGGCTGCCCTTCCCTTCCTGTTCGCAGATTTCGATGCAACCAGCGTCGATGGCGGCATCTATCTGATGATGCTCGGCATTGCCGCAGCCACGGTGCTGATGGGCGCCGGCAACAGTCTCGCGCCGCTCGCCTTTGCGCTGCCGGTGCATGTAGCGGTCATCGTTTCACTGCTGCCGCAGGGCATACACGGCCTGATGCTGGCGCTTTGCGTCACCGCACTGACACTGCTTCTCTATCGCGGCAGCAAACAGTCTGAGGTCACTTTCGCCAGCAATACGCGCGGCACCGTTCAGGCCAAGGCGCTGGCGGAATCCCTGTCCAGGGCCAATAGCGAAATCCTCAGCACCAATGCCCGGCTGGAACATCTGGCCAAATGCGATCCGCTCACCGGCCTTGCCAACCGCACAGCTTTCAACGAGGCGCTGGCGGCAGGCATAGAAAGCTGCGTCGATGGCAGCGGTCGCCAGCTGGCGCTGCTGATGCTCGATCTCGACGGCTTCAAAATGATCAACGATACGCTTGGCCACAGTGTCGGCGATACGTTGCTCGTCTATATCTCGAACCGCATGCGCCGCTCCATCGAAGGCGCCGATCTTCTGGCGCGTCTTGGCGGCGACGAGTTTGCGGTCATCTTTTCCGGCACCGACGCTGTGGAGCGCGCGCGCCAGCAATGTGATGCCATGCTGGAACGCAGCCATGGCCCCATCAGCATTGCCGGCCAGTCCTGCCTCGTCGGCACGTCCATCGGTCTGTCGATCTATCCGGATCACGCCACCAATGCGGAAGAGCTGTTCATCTGCGCCGATATGGCATTGTATCGCGCCAAGGACAGCGGCCGCGGACGCTGGTGCGAATTCCACCCGGATTTCCGCGCCGAAGCCACCCGCCGTCACCAGATCGAACAGGATCTCGGCGCCGCCATCACCAGCGGCGCAGTCGAGGCATGGTTCCAGCCGCAGGTCATGCTGGATGAAAGCGGCATTATCGGATTCGAGGCATTGGTGCGCTGGCACCACCCGCAACTCGGCCCCATCGCACCACCCGATATCGTGCTGGCCGCACTTGCCACACACCAGTCGGACCGGCTGACCGGCACGATCGCCGAAGCCGCCTGCCGCCTGCTCACGCGCCTGCCGGACATGGGCCTGCCGCATGCCACCGTGTCGATCAACGTGTCACCGCGCGAACTTTCCGTCTATTCCGTCGTCGATGTCGTCGATGCCATTGTCGCCCGCCACAAGATCAATCCGGCCCTGCTGGAAATCGAGATCACCGAGGAAGCGCTGCTCGATACCGACATGATCGGCGATCAGCTGGCCCGCATTTCCCGCTCCGGCTACAAGCTCGCCGTCGATGATTTTGGCGCCGGCCATTCCTCGCTGACCTATCTCACCGGCCTCAAGGTCGACCGCCTGAAGATCGATCGCGGCATCGCCGCCGCCGTCACCTCCAGCCGCCAGAGCCAGAATATCGTTTCCGCGCTTGTCGGCCTCGGCCAGTCGCTGTCGATCGACGTGCTCGTCGAAGGGGTCGAAACCTTCGAAGATGCAGCCGCCCTGCAGGAACTCGGCTGCCACACCGCGCAGGGTTATTTCTTCGCCCGGCCGATGCCGCCCGAACGCCTCGCCGGCTGGATCGCCGAACGCCCGTCCAACACGACAGAGGTCGATTTCAAGCGCAGCGCCGGCCGCAAGACCTGAACCTCCGGTTCACTTTTTGTACTGGTTTTATGGCCCCGCCCTCTTCACAATGGAGAAAACGCACTCCATATTCGCGGCATGGCCAGATCTCCGAAAAAACCCTTGCCCTCCAAACCCAGCGGTTTTGAGGAAGCTCCCCAGTCATCGTTCGAAGGCGCGCCGCTGGAAGGCAGCGTTTCCGACTGGGTGAGGCAGCTCGAATCCGAGGCGGAACTGTCGGGCATCGAGACGCAGCGCGAGATCGCCTCCAAGGCAGGCAAACACCGCAAGAAGATCGAGATCGCCGCCCGCGAGGAAGCCATCAAGGCCGCCGCGAAGGAAAAGCCCAAGACTGCCAAGAACACGACGGCCAGCAAGACGTCGCGCGGCGTCTCGATCGGCGCCTCCAACGACCCAAAGACCCGCGCCGCCGCCGGCCTCAATCCGGTCGCCGGCATGGATGTATCGCTGGAGGAGGCGGAACATCTCGCCACCGGTGCCGTCACCGCCACGGTCGAGGCCCTCTCCGCACTGATCGAAAGCGGCAACCCGCTCTTCAAGGACGGAAAACTGTGGACGCCGCACCGCCCTGCCCGGCCGGAAAAATCCGAGGGCGGCATCAACATCCGCATGGATTCCGAATACCAGCCCGCCGGCGACCAGCCGACCGCCATCGCCGATCTCGTCGAGGGCATCAACAACAACGAGCGCAGCCAGGTCCTGCTCGGCGTCACCGGATCCGGCAAGACGTTCACGATGGCCAAGGTGATCGAGGCCACCCAGCGCCCCGCCGTCATCCTCGCCCCCAACAAGACGCTGGCCGCGCAGCTCTATTCCGAGTTCAAGAATTTCTTCCCCGACAACGCGGTCGAATATTTCGTCTCCTATTACGACTATTACCAGCCGGAAGCCTATGTGCCGCGCTCCGACACGTTCATCGAGAAGGAATCCTCGATCAACGAACAGATCGACCGCATGCGCCATTCCGCCACCCGCTCGCTGCTGGAGCGCGACGACTGCATCATCGTCGCTTCGGTCTCCTGCATCTACGGTATCGGCTCGGTCGAAACCTACACCGCCATGACATTTCAGATGGAAGTCGGCGACCGGCTCGACCAGCGCCAGTTGCTCGCCGACCTCGTGGCCCAGCAATACAAACGCCAGGACATCAATTTCATCCGCGGCTCGTTCCGGGTCCGCGGCGACACGATCGAAATCTTCCCCGCCCACCTGGAAGATGCCGCATGGCGCATCTCGATGTTCGGCGACGAGATCGACTCGATCACCGAGTTCGACCCGCTCACCGGCCAAAAGACCGGCGACCTGAAATCGGTAAAAATCTACGCCAACTCGCACTACGTGACGCCGCGCCCCACCCTCAACGGCGCGATCAAATCCATCAAGGACGAGCTGAAAATCCGCCTCGCCGAGCTGGAAAAGGGCGGCCGCCTGCTGGAAGCGCAGCGCCTCGAACAGCGCACCCGCTACGATATCGAAATGCTCGAAGCCACCGGCTCCTGCGCCGGCATCGAAAACTATTCGCGCTATCTCACCGGCCGCAGCCCCGGCGAACCGCCACCGACCCTGTTCGAATACATCCCCGACAACGCCCTTCTGTTCATCGACGAAAGCCACGTCTCCGTCAGCCAGATCGGCGGCATGTATCGCGGCGACTTTCGGCGCAAGGCGACGCTGGCCGAATACGGTTTCCGTCTCCCGTCCTGCATGGACAACCGCCCGCTGCGCTTCGAGGAATGGGACGCGATGCGCCCCCTCACCGTCGCCGTGTCGGCCACGCCCGGCAATTGGGAAATGGAACAGTCCGGCGGCGTGTTTGCCGAACAGGTCATCCGCCCCACCGGCCTGATCGACCCGCCGGTCGAGGTGCGGTCCGCCCGCTCCCAGGTCGACGACGTGCTCGGCGAAATCCGCGAAACTGCGCAAAAAGGCTACCGCACCCTCTGCACGGTCCTCACCAAGCGCATGGCCGAAGACCTTACCGAATACCTGCACGAACAGGGTGTTCGCGTGCGCTACATGCACTCGGACATCGACACGCTGGAACGCATCGAAATCATCCGCGACCTGCGCCTCGGCGCCTTCGACGTGCTGGTCGGCATCAACCTGCTGCGCGAGGGCCTCGACATTCCCGAATGCGGTTTCGTCGCCATCCTCGACGCCGACAAGGAAGGTTTTTTGCGCTCGGAGACGTCCCTCATCCAGACCATTGGACGTGCGGCGCGTAACGTCGACGGCAAGGTCATCCTGTATGCCGACAAGATCACCGGCTCGATGCAACGCGCCATGGACGAAACCGCCCGCCGCCGTGAAAAGCAGGTCGCCTACAACACCGAACACGGCATCACCCCGGAATCGGTGAAAGCCCGCATTTCCGACATCCTCGACTCGGTCTATGAGCGCGACCACGTCCGCGCCGACATTTCCGGCGCATCCGGCAAGGGGTTTGCAGACGGCGGCCATCTGGTCGGCAACAACCTGCAAAGCCATCTCAACGCGCTGGAAAAATCTATGCGCGATGCTGCGGCGGATCTCGACTTCGAAAAGGCCGCCCGCCTGCGCGACGAAATCAAACGCCTCAAGGCCGCCGAACTGGCGACCATGGACGACCCGATCGCGCGGGACGAAGCACGTTCACAGGAAGGTGGCGGCCGGAAGGGCAAGGGCGCGGCAAACGCAAGCTCGTCATCCTCGCCCACCACCTCTCCGTCGTCATCCTCGGGCTTGACCCGAGGACCCACAGCCACGGATGAAGAGAAAGCCAACTCCCTCTTCCGACGCAACAGCCTCGACGAAATGACCGTCGGCCGCACCGAAAAGCCGACCACCGGAAAACTTCCTGAGAAACCCGTCACCGAACCCGGCAAACGGTTCTCGCCACTGATGGAAGGCCAGCCGCAACGCGCCGACAAGGACGATGTTCGCCCGCTGGTGCGCGGCAAGGTCGGTGCCGGAAGTTATGAGGATGCGGGCGATGCCAAGCAACAGAAGCGGCGGACGAAGGGCAAGACGGGGAGGCCGGGGCGGTAGGCCTCCCCCGATCATTGGGAAGATGGCATTGGACCACGGTAAAAACCGCATGACCGAAAATGGCTATTGCACTGCAAAAACTCCAGTATAGTTTCTTCCCATGAATTCGTCATGGGGATCTACATCGTGTTACGTCTACTGGCCCTTGCCTTCCTTTGTCTTTCTGCAGTGTTTTACGGCATCATGGTAGGTCAAACCCGTATTTTTCCCTATCAATACGCTGTCCGTCTTCAGCAAAATATTATTGGTCATAATATAGCGGTCAACACCTCTTACGACACGCTCGATACGATCTACAAAAGCCGAATCTCCGATAACATCACACTGATCGGCGACTCCCACGTCCAATATGGTGACTGGTCAAAACTGCTGCATCGCAACGATGTCACCAATCTCGGCATTGGTGGCGAGCGGTCGTCGCAATTGCGCAACCGGCTGGGCCGTTATGACATAGCGCCCTCGGTCATCGTCATTTCTATCGGCACGAACGACATCGACAATATGAGCCTTGCCGAAAGCGACGCCAATACCCGTGTCGTTCTAGCTGAAGCGCAGAAGAGAGCGAAACACGTCATTTTTCTGGCACCCCCGCCCACATCGACACCAAGTATCAATGCCAACATCCGGCTGCTGCGCGAGCAACAGCGGCTGGCCTGCGGCAGCGGCTGTTTCTACCTCGACCTGACGGACGCACTCTCGACCAATGGCCTCGTACGTGCGGAACTGAGCGCCGACGGCATCCATCTGAAAGATGCCGGTTACCAGATCATCGCCACCGCGCTGCGCGATGAGATCGCCCGATACGAGACGCAAACAGCACCTGCGCCTCCCGGTGAGACAATTTCCATGTTCTGATAGTCGCGACCAGCGCCCAGAACACCTGCTGCTCATCTTGACCGCTGGAAACGTACAGACGGGCATGGGTCGCAAAAACCGACACTTCCTCATCCGCAGATTCACCCTCCATAAACCAACCTCATGCCATATCTCCTTCACCACCCTGCAAGGAGTCCCGCCACGATGATCGGCTTCAGAAACACCCATAACCAGCCCATCTACGTGAACCGGGCGCAGGTCCTATATGTCACGACATTCGAGGAAGACGTTTCCGTCATCGCGCTGGCCGTGGCCGGGTCCGGCGGCAAGCCGGTGACCGTGCATGTGCGCGGCAGCGTCGAGCTGGTCGCCTCCAAACTTTCCGCACCGCCAGCGCCCGCCGCCGTTCCGGCGCGCTGACACCATCACAGAACAAAAAAAGCCGCAGGACATATCCGGCGGCTTTTTCGTGTATGCTTGTTTTTGTGGCCGCGCCCGGCCCTTCGCTAACGCTCAGGGCGTTCCTCGCTGCAATCGATTCACTGGATCGATTGCTCGGGCTTTCGCCCGACCGCTCGTCACCCCACAAACGCCCGCTCAATGACAAACTCGCTCGGCTTGTTGTTGGCGCCTTCGGTCAGGCCGGCGCGTTCCAGACGTTCCTTGGTGTCCTTCAGCATCGCCGCCGAGCCGCAGATCATGCCGCGATCCACCGCCGGGTCGAGCGCCGGCACACCGAGATCGGCAAACAGTTTGCCATTGTCGATGAGGTCGGTGATGCGGCCCTGGAACGGGTAGTCTTCGCGGGTCACGGTCGAATAAAGTTTCAGCTTGTCGCCGACGATTTCCGACAGGAATTCGTGGTTCCTGATCTCGTCCACGAGGTCAAAACCATATTTCAGCTCCGCCACTTCGCGGCAGGTATGGGTGAGGATGACTTCCTCGAATTTTTCATAGGTTTCCGGGTCGCGGATCAGGCTGGCAAACGGCGCGATGCCGGTGCCGGTCGAAAACATGTAGAGCCGCTTGCCGGGCGTGAGCGCATCGAGAACCAGTGTACCGGTCGGCTTCTTGCGCATCAGCACGGTATCGCCCGGCTTGATCTTCTGGAGATGCGAGGTCAGCGGACCATCCGGCACCTTGATCGAGAAAAATTCGAGTTCCTCGTCCCAGGCGGGGCTGGCGATCGAATAGGCACGGTAGATCGGCTTTTCACCCACCATCAGCCCGATCATCGC
Organism: Neorhizobium sp. BT27B; assembly: GCF_050455485.1. Classification (NCBI taxonomy): domain Bacteria; kingdom Pseudomonadati; phylum Pseudomonadota; class Alphaproteobacteria; order Hyphomicrobiales; family Rhizobiaceae; genus Neorhizobium; species Neorhizobium sp. BT27B. Next base: position 17,256 of record NZ_JBCIYT010000001.1, read on the forward strand.
AAACTCGCCCGAGCGGAAACGGTAACCGGCCGGCCGCGTCATGCGGAAGCGAAAAAGGTGGTCGGTGTAATGCTCGACGGACAAAACCGTCTCGGCAAACACACCGTCCGGGATTTTTGCTGCGAATTCTTCAGGCTTGGCGGGAGCGTTCATTAGGCCGGTCCAGTCTCGTTCGTCATCGTTTCGCGGCGCATCGGCGCCGCCCTCCAGTCCCTCATATCACGGAGAGACCCTCAATGGTTTTCGGAATTATACCAAAATCCTCAGGTTTCAAAGCGGTCAGCTTGTCACGCCTGCTGCGCAGCCAGTGCACGGCGGCGCCAGCTATAGCCCTGGCCCGCTTCCGCTGCCTTCACCGCCGGCTGGTAATGTTCGTTGATACCCGGCAGGCGTCCTTCCGACAACCGCTTGATGGCCGTCGCATTGGTCACAGCAAACGTGTCGATCCCCACCCGCAGCATCAGCGGCACCTGGTCGATCAGCACGTCACCGACGGCGCGCACTTCTCCGCCATAACCCAGCCGATCTCGCAACAGCGTGCCTTGCGAAAACGCCCGGCCATCATTGAAGGCCGGAAAGCTCACCGCCACGACGTCCAGCCGCGACAGATAGGGCTCCAACTTCGTCACATCGTCCGCCGGGTAAAGCACAACGCCAAGACCGACATCGTTGCTCTCCTCTGCCCTGGCGATGAGAGCGTCCAGCGGCAGCAGAACCTTCTGGCCCTCGCCCGCCTTCACCTCGTCTGTCTCGATCACCCAGGGATCGTTGTCGACAAAACCACTCTCGCGCCAGATCTTTTGTTCGGTCGCCATGCTTCAAGCCGCCTCCGCCTTGGCATCGCCATAGAGCGCATCCTTGAAAGGCTGCGGCCCGACGCGCCGATAGGCATCCAGAAAGATCTCGTCCCTGGACAGCCGAAGTCCGAGATAGGTATCGACGATCTTTTCGATCGCATCCGTCACCTTGGACGGTTCGAAACCACGGCCGATGATCTCGCCGATCGACGTGTGTTCGTCGCCAGAGCCACCCAGGGTGATCTGGTAGAGCTCCGCGCCCTTCTTTTCGACCCCCAGCAGACCGATATGGCCGACATGGTGGTGACCGCAGGCATTGATGCAGCCCGAAATCTTGATCTTCAGCTCACCGATTTCCGCCTGCCGCTCCGGCGCGCCAAAACGGGTGGAAATCTCCTGCGCCACCGGGATCGAGCGGGCATTCGCCAGTGCGCAATAGTCCAGGCCGGGACAGGCAATGATATCGGTGATCAGCCCGGCATTGGCGGTCTCCAGCCCCTGCGCCAGCAGCGCGCGATAAAGCGGCTCCAGATCGGCCAGCGCCACATGTGGCAGGATGACGTTCTGCTCATGGCTGATGCGGATTTCGTCATTGCCGAATTCTTCGGCCAAATCGGCAATCGCATCCATCTGCACATCCGAGGCATCACCCGGAATGCCGCCGATCGGTTTCAGCGAAATCGTCACCATCCCGTAATCGGGATGTTTGTGGGGACAGACGTTCTGATCCACCCAGCGGGCAAACCCGGCATCGGCCTTTTTCCAGCCCGCCAGTTGCGCCCAGCCTTCGGCACGCGCCGGCAGGGCGGGCGGCGCAAAATAGGCGCTGATGGCTTCGATATCGGCGACAGGCAGCGTCAACTCGGTGCCGGCCAGATGCGAAAACTCTTCCTCGACCTGCCGCGTCAGTTCCTCGACACCCGTCTCATGCACGAGGATCTTGATACGTGCCTTGTACTTGTTGTCGCGGCGGCCATGCAGGTTATAAACGCGCATGATCGCGGTGATGTAGGTCAGGAGATCGGCCTCGGGCAGAAAGTCCTTGATCTTCTTGGCGATCAGCGGCGTGCGACCCTGTCCGCCACCGACATAAACGGCAAAGCCGATCTCGCCAGCCGCATTCTTTTTCAGATGCAGGCCGATATCGTGGACCTGAATGGCGGCACGGTCGCGCTCGGCACCGGTCACGGCGATCTTGAATTTGCGCGGAAGAAACGAAAATTCCGGGTGAACCGACGACCACTGGCGCAGGATTTCCGCATAAGGGCGCGGGTCGGCCACTTCGTCGGCAGCAGCACCAGCAAAGTGGTCGGCGGTGACATTGCGTATGCAGTTGCCGGACGTCTGCAGCGCGTGCATTTCCACGCTTGCCAGTTCGGCCAGAATGTCCGGTGTGTCCGAAAGCCTTGGCCAGTTATACTGGATGTTCTGGCGGGTGGTGAAATGGCCGTAACCGCGGTCATATTTACGGGCGATATGCGCCAGCATGCGCATCTGTTTGCCATTCAGCGTGCCATAGGGAATGGCGACGCGCAGCATATAGGCATGCAGCTGAAGATAAACACCGTTCATCAGCCGCAGCGGCTTGAACGCATCCTCGGCCAGTTCACCCGACAGACGGCGCGATACCTGATCGCGAAACTGCTCCACGCGGTCGGCAACAAAAGCGTGGTCGAATTCATCGTAACGATACATGACGGTCCCGGATCAAACTCAGACTGCGATGAAGGCCGGGTCGGCGGTGCCGTAACCGGTAGCGTAATGCATGGTCGGCCCCTGGGCGCGGATGCGCTCGCGCAGACGAACCGGCCAGAGCTGGCCATTGATCTCCTGCACATCGACAACGGCCACATCGACGACCCGGTTATCGACAAAATCGCGCTTGCCGATGGCTTCCAGCGAAGTGACGGCTTCCGCATGGCGCGCCACCAGCGCATCCTGCAGGCGTTCGTTCCACTGGCCGGTCGCGTCCAGCCAGACGGCAATGCCGTCGGACAGGCGGTTGGCAGTCAAAACCTTGTCAGTCATTGTTTTGATCCCATTCCTTCGCGTGCCGTGACGATACCCACCGCCATCGGCTCGGACTTTTGCAAATTCGCACCGGCAACGGCGTCGCCGATGATCACCATGACAGGGCCTGTCAGTTCGTCGCGCAGCTCCAGATCTGGCAGATCGGAGAGACGGCCATGAAACAGCCGGCGATCCCGGCGGCTGGCGTTTTCGATCGCGGCCACATGCGTATCGGGCGAAAGACCGGCTTCGATCAGACGATCCGTGACGGAGGCGGCAACCGTGCGGCCCATATAGACGGCAACCGTGGCACCGTTGACCGCAAGGCTTGCCCAGTCGGGCAGCGTGTCGCCGGTCAGGTCATGACCGGTCGTGAAGATCAGCGAGGAAGCAACACCGCGCAGCGTCAGCGGCAGATCGAAATCGGCAGCGGCGGCAAAGGCGGAGGTGATGCCGGGCACGATTTCATAGGAAATGCCGGCCTTGCGCAACGCGTCCATTTCTTCGGCCGCACGACCATAAACCAGCGGATCACCGGATTTCAGGCGCACAACACGCTGGCCGGCCTTGCCGAGCTCGACCAGCAGATCGTTGATCTCGCCCTGCGTCTTCGAATGCGCGTTCTTGCGCTTGCCGACTGAAATACGTTCGGCATCGCGGCGACCCATATCGACGATCGCCTGCGGCACCAAGGCGTCGTAAACGATCACATCGGCTTCCATCAGCACGCGCTGGGCGCGCAACGTCAAAAGGTCTTCGGCACCCGGACCAGCACCCACCAGCCAGACATGGCCGGAAACACTGTTATCGGCGGACAGAAGCGCATTGGCGGTGCGGCGCGCAGTGGCGATATCGCCGGCATCGACCGCATCGGCAACGCTTGCGGAAAAGAACCGGCGCCAGAAAATGCGGCGCGCCACGCCACGCGGCACCAGCTTTTCGGCGGCGTCACGATAGTCGGCGGCAAGAGTGGCAAGGCGGCCGAGCGAAGGCGACAGCATCTGGTCGATACGGGCGCGGATCATCTGGGCGAGAACCGGCCCTGCCCCTTCGGTGCCGATCGCAATTGCAACGGGCGCGCGGCTGACGAGAGCCGGCGTGTAGAAATCGCAGACTTCGGGCTGATCGACGGCATTAGCCGGAATGCGGCGCTCGCGGGCGGCGGCCACGATGCGGCGATCCAGTGCGGCATCACCGGTCGCGGCAAAAACCAGCGTGGTGCCATCGAGAAGCTCAGGCGAAAAATCGAGATGACGGGTGGCGATGTGCTGCTCAGCCAGGAAAGCCGCATATTCGGCTTCCGGCTCGGCGGCGTAAGCGACGATCGTGGCGTCGGTATTCCTCAGAAGACGTGCCTTGGCGAAGGCTTCGTCACCATTGCCGAAAACCGCAACAGTCTTACCGGACACCCGGAAGAAGGCGGGAAAAACATTCAGGCGTGCGTTTTCACTGCTCATTGCCAACTCATCTATTGCGAATTGCAATTTAGCGCGATTTCGCCGTTCCTTAGAAGAAAAGGGCGTGCGCAGAAACCAGAATGCCGACATTTTCCTACTCCGCAACCGCTCAGGCTGAGTAAAAGCAACCGCCATCCATTTTTGCAGGCGGCGATGCCGAGAATTGAAAGTTGCGGATTAAAGCGCCTAGCCTTTGGCCGCAATGCCGCAACCTGCGATTTGATCAGGCTTTGCCGCTTAAATTGCGAGCCGACGGGATTTCCTGTTGTTATGCAAATCCAAAGGGCAAAACCGCTGCACACTTGCCCGAGACATGTTCTAAGGTGCGGCGCAATAACCGGAGCTTCGATCATGGCCGCAAAGACACTGGCACCACGCCTGCTCGACGTCATCGAGCATAACATCCTGCCGCTAACGGCAAAAGGCGTTGCTGCCGGCAACAAGGTGTTCGGCGCCGCCATCCTGCGCAAGTCCGACCTGTCGCTAGTCATCGCCGAAACCAATAACGAGACGGAAAACCCGCTCTGGCATGGCGAAATCCATGCACTCAAACGTTTTCATGAATTGAAGGAAAAGTTCGATCCGAAGGAACTGATCTTTCTCTCCACCCATGAACCCTGCACGATGTGCATGTCGGCGATCACATGGGCCGGTTTCGACAATTTCTACTATTTCTTCAGCCACGAGGATTCGCGCGACGCTTTCGCCATCCCGCATGATCTGAAGATCCTCAAGGAGGTGTTTGGACTGGAGCCGGGCGGCTATCGGCGAAACAACGCCTTCTGGCATTCCTACTATATCGGCGATCTGGTCGAGACCGAAGACAAGCCACTGCGCAAACAGCTCAGGGAGCAGACGACGCTGATCAGGTCGATCTACGACAGCCTGTCCGGCCTTTACCAATCGGCCAAGGCCGATAACAGCATTCCGCTTCGCTGAAGCGACGTTCGAAGGATTTATTGGCATGGAAGCATCGCAGGACATTTCGCGGCTGATCGAGATCATGGCGGCGCTGCGCAATCCCGAAACGGGTTGCCCCTGGGACATCGTCCAGACCTATGAGACGATCAAGCCCTACACGATCGAGGAAGCCTATGAGGTGGCCGACGCGATCGAGCGCAAGGACATGGACGATCTCTGCGATGAACTCGGCGACCTTCTGCTGCAGGTGGTCTTCCATTCGCGTATCGCCGAAGAAGCCGGCGAGTTCGGCTTCGGCGACGTCGTCGAGGCAGTTACCCAAAAGATGATCCGCCGCCACCCGCATGTGTTTGCCCGCTCCGATGCCGACACACCGGAAGCCGTAAAACTGCAATGGGACGCCATCAAGAAACAGGAAAAGCGCGATCGTGCCGAACGACGTGCCAAGCGTGGCATCACGGAAGACTTCAAGGCCGGCCATCTCGGCGGCGTCCAGCGCAGCCAGCCCGCACTGACCGAAGCCCTGAAACTGCAGGAACAGGCGGCCCGTGTCGGTTTCGACTGGTCCGAGGCGGAACCGATCCTCGACAAGATCGAGGAAGAAATCGGCGAATTGCGCGAGGCGATGAAGGCCGGCAAGCCGGAATCCGTCAGCGACGAACTCGGCGACCTGATCTTTGCTCTGGTCAATATCGGCCGCCATGTCGGTGCCGATCCGGAAAATGCCCTGCGCGGCACCAACACAAAGTTTCGTCGCCGATTCAACCATATCGAAACGTCTCTTGAGAAACGAAATGAGACGCTCGAGGCGGCATCGCTGGAGAAGATGGAAGAGCTTTGGCAGGCGGCCAAGGCGATCGAGCGAGAACTGACGTGAGCCAAGACGACATGATCACGGCAGGCCACCAGCATGCGATTTGAAAAACTCGAGATCGCCATTGCCGGCGCGGGCATTGGCGGGTTGTCGCTTGCCGCCATGCTGGCCAGCCGTGGCGCAAAGGTCGTCATCTACGACCAGATGGCCGCACCGCAACCGGTCGGCTCCGGCTTCGTGCTACAGCCGACCGGGGCAACCGTTCTGTCGCATATGGGCCTGCTCGACAAGGCGGCGGCACGCGGCGCCGTCATCAACCGCATGCATGGCAAGCTTGCGGGATCGAACAGGACGGTTCTGGAAATCGGCTACGGCAAGGCGCGGCACGGCATCGCCATCCAGCGCGTCGCCCTGTTCGATATTCTTCTCAAAGCGGCAGTGTCGGCCGGCGTAACTTTCGAGACCTCGTCGAAAGCCGTGGACATGACCGGTGGCGAAAGGCCGACAATCGTTCTGGAAGGCGGCCGCGTAACGCCGCCCGCGGATCTCGCCATCGACGGCATGGGCGCCAATTCGCCGATTGGGCACATCGCATCGAAGGAACTCGGTTACGGCGCCCTCTGGGCAACCGTGCCGTGGCCGGAAGATGGTCCGTTTCATCCGCATGAACTGGAACAGCGTTATTTTCGCGCCAGCCGCATGGCCGGCGTGCTGCCGGTCGGCACTGCCCGCGACGGCGCGTCAAAAATGGCGACGTTTTTCTGGAGCCTCCGAAATCAGGATATCGACGCCTGGCGGAATTCCGGCCGCGATGTCTGGATCGCCGAAGTCGCAAAAATGTGGCCGGAGACGGTGCCCTTTGCCGAGATCGCCGAACCGGTGCATGCGCGCTACCGTCATCATACCCGCAAGCCGATCGCCGGCCGTCGCCTGCTGCGCATCGGCGACGCATGGCATGCGACAAGCCCGCAGCTTGGCCAGGGTGCCAACATGGCCCTGCTCGACGCCGCCTCCCTGATAACGGCGCTGGAGCGATCCGCAACGATCGAGGATGCGCTCGACCTGCATCTCAGGCAACGCCGCCTGCACATCTGGCTCTACCAGACACTGAGCTTGGTGATGACGCCCTTCTATCAGTCCGACAGCAAAATTCTGCCGGTCATCCGCGACATCGCCATTGCCCCGACAACGCAGCTACCGCTGATGCGCCAGTTGATCAGCCGGCTTGTCACGGGAGAATTTCTCGATCCGGTGAAGAGGATCGGCTTCGATCAGCGCGTCGACTGATAACCGACCGCTGCGAGCTGCTGCTTGAAATACCAGTAGCCGCCGGCGGTCAGCACTGCCACGACCGCGAACATCAGCCATCCCAGGGCCGTCAGCGTCTGCCTGTCAGCATTGCGATAATTGAGGCGCTTACCATAAAGCGCGAAACCGATTCCAAATATCAGTGAGGCCGGAACGAGCAAAAAGACATTCGGCTGGTAATTGACCTCCGCCACGCCCGCCCACGCTTTTTCCATCGGCCGCAGCACCCCATGCCAGCCAAGAACGATGCCGATGGCCAGCAGCAATACGCCCATCAGACGGATCTTGAGATCGTTCATCACATTCCTCGAAAACAGCCGCCGCTTAACGTAGAAATGCCCGCGTCAGCCTGTGACGCGGGCATGTTGATCTCTTGACGTTACGGTATGCCGTAAGGTCAGCGTTCCCAATCTTCCTTGTCCGGCCTGGTGCCATTGCCTAGCTTGCGGTCCAGTTCCGCCGCCTGCGCTTCCGACATGCGCACTTCCAGCGTCACGGAACCGTCCTCGTTGTCCTTGCGGTCATCGACGATGGCATTGGCATAGACCCACGACACCAGCGCCAGCTTTTCCGGCGGAATGGTCACGGCGGTTTCGGTCAGCACGCCGGAAAGACGGCGCGAGATCTCGTCCATCAGCGGATCGACGCCCTCGCCGGTGACAGCGGACAGCGCCATGATGTTGTCGCGGCCCGCAGCCCGATCCGCCAATGCGTCATGCGTTTCCGGCTCAAGACGATCAATCTTGTTCCATACCTCGATGATGCGTTCGGCACCTTCCTTCTCGCCGATCCCCAGATCGGCAAGGATGCGAAGAACATCACCCGATTGGGCGGCATTGTCCGGGTCGGACATGTCACGCACATGCAGGATGAGATCCGCTTCCAGCACCTCTTCCAGCGTTGCACGGAAGGCAGCGACCAGATGCGTCGGCAGGTCGGAAATGAAGCCGACAGTATCGGAGAGAATGACCGTGCGGCCATGCGGCAGCTTCATGCGGCGCAGCGTCGGGTCGAGCGTTGCAAACAGCATGTCTTCGGCCAGAACACCCGCACCGGTGATGCGGTTGAACAGCGTCGATTTGCCGGCGTTGGTGTAACCCACCATCGCCACGATCGGATGCGGCACCTTGCGGCGCTTGGCACGGTGAAGCTGACGGGTCCGCACCACCTGCTCGAGCTCGCGCTCCAGCTTGATGATCTTGTCCTGCAACTGCCGCCGGTCGGCCTCGATCTGGGTTTCACCCGGACCACCCATGAAGCCCGCGCCACCGCGCTGGCGTTCCAGGTGGGTCCAGCTGCGAACCAGTCGGCCCTTCTGGTAGTTCAGATGTGCAAGATCGACCTGCAGCGTGCCTTCCTTCGTGGAGGCGCGGCGGCCAAAAATTTCGAGGATGAGGCCGGTACGGTCGATGACCTTGGCGCCCCATTCCTTTTCGAGATTGCGCTGCTGCACAGGCGTCAGCGGATGATCGACGATCACCAGACCGGCATCATGCTCGTCGAGCAGCGCCTTGATCTCTTCCATCTTGCCGGTGCCGATCAGGGTCGCCGGACGCGGCTGATTGACCCCAACGATCAGGCCCTGTGCGATGACAAGGTCGATGGCGCGGGCAAGCCCGATCGCCTCTTCCAGCCTGGCTTCATTGGAACGCTGAGGTGCCGCGACAAGCGGCGCATCCGTTTGGGCTCCGCGGGTCCGGTTCTGCTTGAGAACCGGCACCAGCACGAGAGCGCGCATGTCATCCCGGTGCTTTTCAGCTTCCGGGACGAGGGATTCATTCGAGGTATCGCGCGTTGCTATTTCGAAATGTCCTATCAGGCCGCGTTTTCTTCGGTCTCGAACATCTGCATCGGCTGGCCCGGCATGATGGTCGAGATCGCGTGCTTATACACGAGCTGGGAGTGTCCGTCACGGCGCAGCAAAACACAGAAGTTGTCGAACGAGGTGACGACACCTGTCAGCTTGACGCCGTTGATGAGGAAAATCGTAAGCGAGATCTTCTGCTTGCGAACTGTATTGAGGAAAAGATCCTGCAAATTCTGAGAACGTTCCGCCATGGCGCCGCTTCTTTCTTTCTTGCCGGCCTGTCGCCGGAATTATGTTTATACCCTGAGGCGCAACCCTTCCCCATCCGGAATCGGTCGCGACCGCTCATTTGCGCATGATTCCCAAACCAGATCGAGTCAGGTCCGGGAAGAGATGCGCAAAGCGAGCGAAGAGATGCAAGTTTGCAACTCCCTGTCCCCCGGCATTGGTTAGCAAATCGGGATGCGCTCCGCAATCGGCAAAACAACGTATGCGATCGGCTTTGCGGTCGCAGAAGCCGACTGCCCCTTGAAATCCAAGGGGCTCAAACGCCCAGGGATTTCAACTTGCGGTGCAGAGCCGAGCGTTCCATGCCGACGAACTCCGCCGTGCGGGAAATATTGCCGCCGAAACGGTTGATCTGCGCGATCAGATAATCACGCTCGAACATTTCACGCGCCTCACGCAGCGGCAAGGTCATGATGTGGTGATCACCGCTGCCGGCGACCTTGGGCAGCATGTCCCCCAGATCCTGCGGCAACATATCGGCCGTGATCGGTGAGTCCGGACCATCACCACGCGCCAGGATCATCAGGCGTTCGATATTGTTGCGAAGCTGGCGGTTATTGCCCGGCCAGTCATTGGCTTGCAGCACCGCCATGGCGTCGTCACCGATACGGCGATTGCGGATACCGGCCTGCTCGGACACCTGCCGCATGAAATTATCGACGAGGAACGGGATGTCTTCGCGGCGTTCGGCAAGCGCCGGCACCTTGACCGGCACGACAGCAAGGCGATGATAAAGGTCTTCGCGGAAAATACCCTCGGCGATCAGGCTTTCGAGATTGTAGGCCGTCGACGAGATGATGCGGACATCGACCTTGACGCGCTTGGAGCCGCCAACGCGCTCGAACTGCTGTTCGACCAGCACACGAAGAATCTTGTTCTGCGTCTCGCGCGGCATCTCACCAACTTCGTCGAGGTAGAGAATACCGCGATGCGCCTCTTCCAGCGCGCCGATCTTGCGCGGCTGGCCGGGTGTGCCTTCGGTGCCGAACAGCGCCACTTCCATTCGATCTGGCGTAATCGTTGCAGCATTCAGCGCAACAAACGGACCAGCTCCACGCGCCGACTTCTTGTGGATCATGCGAGCCACCAGTTCCTTGCCGGAACCGGACGGGCCGAGGATCATGATGCGGCTGTTGGTCGGCGCCACCTTGTCGATTGTCTGGCGAAGTTGCGAGACTGCGACGGACGTGCCCACCAGTTCCAGCGCGTCACCGGTGCGTTTCTTGAGCTCGGTGACTTCGCGCTTGAGCTTGGAGTTTTCCAAAGCGCGCTCGGCAATCAGGATCAGACGATCCGCCTTGAAAGGTTTTTCGATGAAGTCGAAAGCGCCGCGCTTGATGGCGGAAACCGCCGTCTCGACATTACCGTGACCGGAAATCATCACCACCGGCAGATCCGGGTGGCGTGTCTTGATCTCGTCGAGCAAGGCCAGACCGTCAAGCCGAGACCCCTGCATCCAGATATCGAGGAAAACCAGACGCGGCACGCGATCCGAGATGGCGGCGAGCGCGCTATCGGCATCGTGCGCCGTGCGAGTTTCGTGCCCTTCGTCGGACAGGATGCCGGAAACGATATCGCGGATATCCGCCTCGTCATCCACGACCAGAATATCAGACGCCATAAGCTGCTTCCTTGTTCTTATCTTCTTCGGCGTCAGCGCCCTGCAAACCTGCCGCTTCGATGCGCGGCAACAGCACCCTGATCATGGCGCCGCGGCCATGATCGAATTCGACGGGTGCATCATGCAGTTCAAGCTGACCGCCATGTTCCTCAATGATCTTCTTGACGATCGCGAGACCCAGGCCGGTGCCCTTCTCGCGCATCGTCATGTATGGTTCCAATATACGGTGGCGGTTTTCCGCCGGCAGGCCGCTGCCATTGTCGATGATGTCGGCGCAGAACAGGTCGCGCGCTTCGTCATAGGCAGCCCGCACCCAGACCTTGCGGCCCTCGCGCTCCTGATCACCCGGCACCGCCTCGATCGCCTCGACGGCATTCTTGACGAGGTTGCCGAAAGCCTGTCCGAGCATGCGCGCATCGAACATGCCGATCAGCGGCGCATCGCCGAGTTCGCGCCCGAAATCCACATGGCTCGCGCCCATTTCCCGAAGGAAAACCGCGTCGCGCAGAATATCGCGCAGGTCGGCCTGTTCCTTGGCCGGCTTCGGCATGCGGGCAAAGGAAGAAAACTCATCGACCATGCGGCCGATATCCCCCACCTGTCGCACGATCGTATCGGTGCACTGGTCAAAGACCGCGCGGTCATCCTCGTTGATTTGCTTGCCGTAACGGCGCTTCAGACGCTCGGCGGAAAGCTGGATTGGCGTCAGCGGGTTCTTGATTTCATGGGCAATGCGGCGCGCCACGTCCGCCCATGCGGTGGATCGCTGGGCGATGACGAGATCGGTAATGTCATCCAGCGTTATCACGTAGGATTCACGGCTGGACCGCTGCTCCTCGCGCGTCACCTGTACCGACAGGGTTCGCTCCTTGCCGCCACGCATCAGATTGATCTGCTTGCGAAAATCATTGCGGGCGCGGAACGTAGCTTCTTTCAGAACCTGATCGATCTCGGGCGCCACGTCTTCGAGCCGCTGGCCGATCAGCTGATCGGCATTCACACCGAGAAAATGCTCTGCAGTCGGGTTGACGATGGTGACCTGGTGGTCGTCCTCGACGCCGATGACGGCGGCCGAAACACCGGACAACACCGCCTCGATAAAGCGACGACGGTCATCAACCTCATCCTTGGCTTCAAGGATTTCGTCTCGCTGGCTGCGGATTTCCGAAATCATCTTATTGAAGGTGCGCGACAGGCTGCCGACATCGCCATCAGCCGCACGAACCGGCACGACAACGTTGAGATTGCCCGCACCGACGCTGTCGGCCGCACTGATGAGAAGCCGGATGGGCCTGACGATGCGGTCGGCGACAGCAATGGCCGTCCAGATGGCGGCAAGCAGCACGATCAACGCAAAACCGATGTAGAGAACGGCAAAGGCGACCTGCAGAGACGTACGCCCGGCCTCCATCGACTGATATTCGTCGCGGTTTTCCTCCATCAGCCGCATCGCCGACATCACCTTCGGATCAACCGCACGAACGGTGTAGAGGAAGGAGCCGGGAATGGCATCGAACTTGATGACGGCACCGACGAGATTGGTCACGCCCGGCGGGATCAGAGTCGGCTGGCCTGCCGCGGCGGTGGCCAGCGCATCCGAAGGAATGGCCGGCAGCGGCCGGTCTGTCTTGATTTCGGCTTGCGCGATGGCATCACCGTCGTCACGCACAAGAAACGCGCCGAGCAGGCCACGGCCTTTGGCCTGGCGTGTCATCAGATCAACGAAGCCGGTGCGGTCGAGGTAGAACATCGGGCGATTGCGCTCGAGGTCGTTGGCCATCGATACAGTCTGGCCCTGAAGGTAGCTGGCATTTTCCAGCATATAGGCCTTGGCGACATCAAGAGACGACTGCACGATCGATTGCGTGCGCAGCGAAAACCAGCGGTCGAGGCCGACATTCAATGTCAGACTGGCAAAGATTGCGACGAGAACTGCCGGCGTGATGGCAACGATCGAAAACAGCACGACGATGCGCACATGCAGCCGGGCTGCGGCGCGTCCACGGTTGCGGGCCTTGACCAGACGAAACACTTCGCGGGCGATGAGGTAAATCAGACCGAGAACGAAAACCGAATTCACGCCCGCCGACGCGATGACCACATTGGTGGTCGGCGCGATCGGCGTCGCCCCCAGAAGGACGAGCAGGCTGACGATCGCGCAAATAAGCGCCCCGACGGCCAGCAGAAGTCCGGGCAAGGCAAAGGTAGCCCGCCGGTCCTGAACCAGAGCCGGTGAATCCTCGTCGGTCGAAGGCGTCAGGACGCCATCTGTCATAAGCCACTCCCGACGCCGCCTGGTGCGGAATCAATGAGACAATGAGAAACTCGGCACTCTGGGGAACACCGGGCCTGAAGGCCCTGTTGCAAGAATCGCCCGCCCGCCAGAAAACCTGAGCATGCGTGACCTTTAAGCAACGCAATGTGGCGAAAATGCAACGAATATGACGCGGGTGTCAACCCGCGCCGGCTCAGCTCGTGCGCGAGCTGCGATAGACGGAAACGCCAAGCTCGCGGATTTTCTTGCGCAACGTGTTGCGGTTCAATCCCAGCAGATCGGCTGCCTTGATCTGGTTTCCGCGCGTCGCAGTCAGTGCAGCGAGGATCAGCGGATATTCCATTTCCGTCAGCACACGGTCGTAAAGGCCGGGTGGCGGCAGGTTGTCGCCGAAGCTGGCGAAATAGCTGCGCATGTTTTCCTCGACCGCCTGCGAGATCGTCAGCGAGCCGGAACGCGCGCCCATCTTGTCGATCGGGCTATCCGGCACATCGGAACGCAGTTCGCTGTCGATGATTTCGCGGGTGATAACATCCTGTGGATAAAGTGCCATCAGGCGACGGATGAGGTTTTCCAGCTCACGCACGTTGCCGGGCCAGGCATACCCCTTCATCACGTCGAGCGCTTCGGTGTCGAAACGTTTGCCGTCCAGACCTTCCTTTTCGCCCATCTGCATGAAGTGGCGGACGAGATCGGGAATGTCTTCCGCACGATCACGCAGCGGCGGCAGCCGCAGCGGCACGACGTTGAGCCGGTAATAGAGATCCTCGCGGAACAGGCCCTGATTGATGAGGACTTTCAGATCCTTGTTGGTGGCGGCCACGATGCGAACGTCGGTGCGGATGGGGGTGCGCCCGCCGACCGTCGTATATTCGCCCTGCTGCAGCACGCGCAGAAGACGTGTCTGGGCATCCATCGGCATATCGCCGATTTCATCGAGAAAGAGCGTGCCACCCTCGGCCTGCTCGAAACGACCGGTGGAGCGGTTCTGCGCGCCGGTAAAAGCGCCCTTCTCATGGCCGAACAGTTCAGACTCAATCAGATCGCGCGGGATGGCCGCCATGTTGATGGCGACGAACGGGCCGTTGCGGCGCTTGCCGTAATCATGCAGCGCGCGGGCTACCAGTTCCTTGCCGGTGCCGCTCTCGCCGGTGATCATCAGCGTCAGGTCCGTCTGCATCAGACGAGCAAGCACGCGGTAGATTTCCTGCATGGCGGCGGAGCGGCCGACCAGCGGCATGCCGTCCTGCGCATCATCGTCCAGCTTGGCCGGCTTCTTCTTCGGTTCGGCCAGCGCACGTCCGATGATGGCGATCAGCTCGGTGAGGTCGAACGGCTTTGGCAGGTAATCGTAGGCGCCCTTTTCCGACGCCTTGATGGCGGTCATGAAGGTGTTCTGGGCGCTCATGACGAGAACCGGCAGATCCGGCCGCGCCTTCTTGATGCGCGGCAGCAGATCGAAGGCGTTTTCATCCGGCATGACCACGTCTGTCACCACCAGATCGCCGTCGCCGGCGGAAATCCAGCGCCACAGCGTGGCGGCATTCGAGGTGATACGCACATCATATCCGGCGCGGGTGAGCGCCTGGTTCAGTACTGTGCGGATGGCCGCATCATCGTCGGCGACAAGGATCGTGGCGGTCATTTTACGCTTCCTGTGGAGTTCAAGGCGACGGCGTCGTCAAATGCGCTGTCTTCCTTGTGCATGGGCATCAGAACACGGAACACGGTGCGGCGCGGCTGGCTGTCGCATTCGATGATGCCGCCATGGGCGCCGATGATTTTGGCCACCAGCGCAAGGCCGAGGCCGGAGCCATTGGTCTTGGTGGTGATGAACGGGTCGAAGAGATGCGGCAGAATGTCGGAGGGGACGCCGGGACCGTTGTCGATGACGCAGAATTCGAGCGGCAGCGAAATCTTTTCGCGCGTACCGGCGACGGACAGGCGGATGCCTGGACGATAGGCGGTGGTCAGCGTGATCTCGCCGTCCGACTGGCCGCCGATCGCCTCGGCTGCATTCTTGATGAGGTTGAGAAAGACCTGGATCAACTGATCACGGTTGGCATAGACGGGCGGCAGCGACGGATCGTACAGCTCCATGAACTTGATCTCGCGGGCAAAACCGGCCTTGGCCACCGCCTTCACGTGATCGAGCACCGAATGGATGTTCAGTGCCGTGCGATCGACCGGGCGCTCGTCGGAGAACACTTCCATGCGATCGACCAGCGAGACGATACGATCTGTCTCGTCACAGATCAGCCGGGTCAGGGCGCGATCCTCGTCCGGCACGGACGTTTCCAGAAGCTGGGCTGCACCACGGATACCAGAAAGCGGGTTCTTGATCTCGTGCGCCAGCATTGATGCCAGCCCTGTGACCGAACGCGCCGCGGCACGATGGGTCAGCTGGCGGTCGATCTTGTCGGCCATGGACCGTTCCTGAAAGACGACCACAACCGAACCCGGCTCACTGGTCACCGGCGCGACATAGAGGTCCACCAGTTTTTCCTGACCAAGCCGCGGAGACGACAGGTCTACCCGGTACTCATTGACCGGAGCCTTGCGCTCGCGCACCTGATCGATCAACGCCAGCAGCGGGCTGCCGAAGGGGATGAAGGTCGAGATCTTGTTCTTCGCCAGATAGGAGGCGCTGGAGCCGAAAAACGATTCGGCCTCCCAGTTGGCAAAAGCCACCTTGCCCTCGGCATCCACCAGGATAACGGGGTTCTGAACCGAGTTCAGCACCGCCATCGCCAGTGTATTGCCGGTCGCGTTGTCCTGCGGCGTCGGTTTCGACGTCATGCGGCAGCCTTCCGTTCAGGTTGCGGTGGTCGCAACAGCAATTCACGCAAACGCGAAACCACCACAGCGGGGTCACGCTCCACCATCATTGCCGCTTTGTCGGCAGCGTCGGTGTGTGGCGCATTGCAATCGAGATACCAGCCGAGATGTTTTCGCGCATGGCGCAGACCCGCCTCGCGACCGTAAAATTCGAGCATCATTTCGTAATGATGGCAGGCGATGTCGGCGATCGCATTGACCTCCGGCACATTTGCACCGGCAAGTGCGCCGACATGCCAGGGACGCCCCTGCGCCCCACGCCCGAGCATGACCGCATCGGCGCCGGAACGACGAAGAATATCCTGCGCATCTTCGGCACTTTGCACATCGCCGTTGGCGATCAGTGGAATGGTCAGCACGTCGCGCACCGCGCGGATCGCATCCCAGTCGGCCTTGCCTTCATAAAACTGCATGCGGGTGCGGCCATGAATGGTGACCAGTTGAACGCCTGCATCCTGCGCACGACGGGCAATTTCCGGCGCGTTGATGGAATTTTCATCCCAGCCAAGGCGCATCTTCAGCGTCACGGGCACCTTTACGGCCTTGACCGTCGCTTCGATCAGCGACAGCGCATGGTCCGGATCGCGCATCAGCGCCGAGCCGGAATAACCGCCCGTCACCTTCTTGGCAGGACAGCCCATGTTGATATCGATGATATCGGCGCCCTCGCCTTCGACGATTTTTGCCGCCTCCGCCATGAATTGCGCCTCGCGGCCGGCAAGCTGCACCATATGCGGCTTGATACCTGTGCTCTTCAGGCGCTCCCACGATTCGCCACGGTTACGCACCAGTTCGCCACTGGCAATCATCTCTGTCACGACAAGGCCTGCACCATGCTGCCATGCCAGTTGCCGGAACGGCAGATCCGTCACTCCGGACATCGGCGCCAGCACGACGCGGTTGCGTATGGCGACAGGCCCGATATGGAAAGGGTCTGCAAGATCGACGACACTCAATTGATGATCTTTCGGGCACATTGGTGGGCTGCACTATTTTTATTCAGGCTTTGCGCGTTTGCCAAGAGCAATTCCAAGATTGCGTTATTTTTGAGCGACCTGCTGGAAATGGGTCTTTTGAGTCTATAGTGCTGCGCTGTCAATTATAATTCGAGCTATCGTCCGGGGACGACAAATCCATGACAATCGGCATCGTCATCGTAGCCGCGGGACGCGGCGAACGGGCCGGATCTCCGCAAGAGGGCCCGAAACAATATCGCCCGATCGGCGGACGCCCGGTCATTGCGCATACGCTGGAAACTTTTCTGAACTGGCACAGAAGCGGCCCGATCGTCACGGTCATCCATCCCGACGACGAGGGACTTTATGCCGCATCCGTATCGACCCTTCCGCGCGCGAAGGAAGTGCTGACGACATTTGGCGGCGATACCAGGCAGCGCTCTGTCTATGAGGGATTGCGCGCGCTCGCGGCCACCGGTGCGACACATGTCATGATCCATGACGCAGCGCGGCCCTTTGTCGATCTCGCGCTGCTGGACAGAATCGCTGCCACGCTCGATGCCGGTCATGACGGTGTTCTGCCGGCAATGTCGGTGGCCGACACGCTGAAACGCGGTGGAGCCGATGGCCTGGTGCATGAGACCGTTCCACGAGCCGGCCTCTATGCTGCCCAGACGCCGCAGAGTTTTGCCCTCAACGAGATCCGATCAGCACACGAGAAGGCCGCAGCGCTGCGCCGCGACGATTTTACCGACGATGCATCGATTGCCGAATGGGCCGGCCTGCCGGTGGTTCTGATCGAAGGTTCGGCCGACAACATCAAACTGACAGTGAAACGGGATATAGAAATGGCAGACGAGCGGCTTTCCAGACAGGCGACACGGATGCCCCTGCCCGACGTGCGCACCGGCAACGGTTACGACGTGCACCAGCTCGTGCCCGGCGACGGCGTGACACTGTGCGGTGTCTTCATGCCGCATGATCAGAAACTCAGCGGCCATTCGGATGCCGACGTGGCCTTGCATGCGCTGACCGACGCGCTGCTGGCCACCTGTGGTGCCGGCGATATCGGCGATCACTTTCCTCCGTCCGACATGCAGTGGAAGGGGGCCGCGTCGCGTATCTTTCTCGAGCATGCGGCAAAGATCGTGCGCGAACATGGCGGCACAATCATGAATGCCGACGTTTCCCTGATCGCTGAAGCCCCCAAGGTCGGCCCGCACCGGGAAGCGATGCGCCGCAATCTTTCCGAGTTTCTTGACATCGACATGGAGCGTTGTTCGGTGAAGGCGACAACCAATGAGACGATCGGTTTTGTCGGCCGCCGCGAAGGCATTGCTGCGATCGCAACTGCGACCGTCGTCTTCCAGAAGGATTGAGATGAGCCTGTTTCCGCCGGATATCAAAGCGACAGCCGCAAAGATCATCGCCGAGTTTACGGCGAAAGGCTTGATGGTGGTGACGGCGGAATCCTGCACAGGCGGCTTGATTGCCGGTGCACTGACCGAGATTGCCGGCTCCTCCACCGTCGTCGACAGAGGGCTGGTGACCTATACCAATGAAGCCAAGGCGGAGATTCTCGGCGTCAGCAACGAGACATTGAAGACGTTTGGTGCCGTGTCTCGCGAAACGGCCCTGGAAATGGCCGCCGGTGCCTTGAAGAATTCTCGCGCACAGATCTCCGTAGCCGTTACCGGCATAGCTGGTCCGGGTGGCGGGTCTGATGCAAAACCCGTCGGCCTCGTGCATCTTGCCGCCGGCAATCGCGACGGCAAAACCATTCACCGTGAAATGCGCTTTGGGGATATCGGCCGAAGCAGCGTGCGACTTGCCACGCTGCGTACCGCATTCGAAATGCTTCAGGACATCGCCGACGCCTGATCGTCAGGCGTAGATCTTGTCGGCCCGCGTTTCGAATGCTTCAGCAAACATGCGGAAGGCGCGGTCGAACATCGAGCCCATGACGGCACCCAGAATCATGCTCTTGAATTCGTAATCGATGAAGAAATGGACTGTGCAGCCGCCCTGCCCGTCCGGTTCGAACCGCCAGCGGTTGTCGAGATATTTGAACGGCCCTTCGATATATTTCACATCGATGACCCGCTCGGCCGGATTGAGGAGAACCTGGGTGGTGAAAGTTTCCTTGATCGCCTTGTAACCGACCGTCATGTCGGCAACGAGCAGTTCCTTGCCATCGCGCTCCTTGCGCGTGCGGACAGTGAGCGCCTCGCAGAGCGGCAGAAACTCGGGATATTTCTCGATGTCGGCCACGAGCGCGTACATCTGTTCAGGCGAATGGCGGACCGGGCGATGATTTTCGAACTTGGGCATGGTGAGCAGTTAAGCGCGCCGTTTGCGAAGATCAAGCGCGAGAACACATAAAGGCGTGCGTTTTCAACGCCGCATCTCCGCCATCATAAGTGGGAACAGTCAGCAACACTGACTGTTATTTTAACATATGCTCACATATTAACCATTGCATCCCAAAAATGTGGTTTTGGGAGCTCGCGGCCCTGATCCAAACACAAAATCTCGCGTAAAAAGCGCAATAGAAACTCAAACACCGGAATGACTCCGGAAGAAGAAGCACATGGACGACTTTACGCAGATCATGAAAATGCTCGAATCGGCACGGCAACTGGCCGACATGAACCAGTTGCCGCTCCTCGTCTATCTGATCGAAGTGGCGAAAGCCGAAGCGCGCGGCAACCGCTTCGATCTGCGCGAAAAGAAGCGCGGTGAAGCGATCGCCGGCAAGGGTGCTGCCGGCTAGAAAACCCTACTCGGCCGCCGCCAGAACCTTCTTTTCGCGCGCCGCCCTCAGACGCGCAAAATCGTCACCGGCATGGTGCGAGGAGCGCGTCAGCGGGCTGGAGGCAACCATCAGAAAGCCTTTGGTGTAGGCGACAGTCTCGTAGGACTTGAACTCTTCCGGCGTGACGAACTTTTCGACCTTGTGATGCTTGCGCGTCGGCTGGAGATACTGGCCGATGGTGAGGAAATCGACGTCAGCGGTTCTGAGGTCGTCCATCAGCTGCAGCACTTCATTGCGCTCTTCGCCAAGGCCAACCATGATGCCGGACTTGGTGAACATGGTCGGATCCAGTTCCTTCACCCGCTGCAGCAGGCGCACGGAGTGGAAATAACGCGCACCGGGGCGCACCGTCAGGTAATTGCCCGGCACCGTTTCCATATTGTGGTTAAAGACATCGGGCTTGGCGGCAACGACACGCTCCAGCGCACCCGGCTTCTTCAAAAAGTCCGGCGTCAGGATCTCGATCGTCGTCAGCGGTGAAGCCGCACGGATCGCCCAGATCACCTTTTCAAAGTGCTCGGCACCACCATCGGCCAGATCGTCACGGTCCACCGAGGTGATGACGACGTGGGACAGGCCCATTTCCTTCACCGCCTTGGCGACGTTTTCCGGTTCGGCCAGATCGAGTGCGTTGGGCTTGCCTGTGGCGACATTGCAGAAGGCACAGGCGCGGGTACAGATTTCACCCATGATCATAAAGGTGGCGTGCTTTTTATCCCAGCACTCACCGATGTTGGGACAGCCCGCCTCTTCGCAGACCGTGACGAGCTTGTGCTCCTTCACGATCGAGCGGGTTTCCTGATAACCCTTGGAGACCGGCGCCTTGACGCGGATCCATTCGGGCTTGCGCAGGACCTCGGTATCCGGCCGGTGCGCTTTTTCAGGGTGACGGATGCGCTTCTCTTCCGAGAGCGACGTCCTGTCGAGAATTGTGACCATGTTAGACTGTTCCTCCGCCGCTTGGACCTGCGACCCCCGTCAACGCCTGACGAGTTTGGCGACAAATAGCAAAATGCAAGAACCGACGAAACCCTGCACAAGGTAACCCAGCCATCCGCTGGCGACATGGATGTTGGCACTGTCGAAGATGGCATTGGCCAGCACCGCGCCGACAATGCCGATGATGATGTTCATGAATATGCCAAACCGCATATCCATTAGCTTGCCGGCGAGCCAGCCCGCCAAGCCCCCGATAATGATTGCTGCAAACCAGCCGACGCCCATTCCATTCTCCTGATATTCAAAGCCCAGATATGGTTAGGGCTTCATCCGGGCACAATGCCGGATGAAGCCCCGCAATATCAGGCGTTCAGCACGCGACCATAGGCGTCCAGCACGCTTTCCTTCATCGATTCCGAAATGGTCGGATGCGGGAAAATCGTGTGCATCAGGTCTTCTTCGGTCGTTTCCAGGTTCATGGCGACGACAAAACCCTGGATCAGTTCGGTGACTTCCGCACCGACCATGTGGGCGCCGAGCAGTTCGCCGGTCTTCTTGTCGAAGATCGTCTTGACCATACCCTGGTCTTCGCCGAGCGCGACAGCCTTGCCGTTGGCCGCAAAGGAGAAGCGGCCGACGCGAATGTCGCGGCCCTGTTCCTTGGCCTTGGCTTCCGTCAGGCCAACCGAGGCGACCTGCGGGTTGCAATAGGTGCAGCCCGGAATCTTGCTCTTGTCGGTCGCATGAACATTCGGAAGGCCGGCGATCTTTTCGACGCAGACGACGGCTTCATGCTCTGCCTTGTGGGCGAGCAGCGGACCACCAGCAACGTCGCCGATCGCGTAGATGCCGGGAACGTTGGTCTTGCCGTAACCGTCGATGACGATGAAACCACGGTCGGTCTTCACGCCAGCGGCTTCGAGGCCGATGTTTTCGATGTTCGCCTGAACGCCGACAGCCGAGATCATCCGGTCGGCGGTGATCTTTTCAGACGAACCGTCCTTCTTCTCGATGGTGGCGGTGACGGAGTTCGCACCCTTCTCGATCTTGGCGACCTTGGCCTCGAGAAGGATCTTGATGCCCTGCTTTTCGAACTGCTTTTTGGCGAAGGCGGAGATTTCCGCATCTTCGACCGGCATGACCTGGCTCATGATTTCGACGACGGTGACATCGACGCCCATGGTGCGGTAGAAGGAGGCGAATTCAATGCCGATGGCGCCCGAGCCCATGACCAGCAGCGACTTCGGCAGTTCTTCCGGCTTCATCGCTTCAAAGTAGGTCCAGATCAGCTTGCCGTCCGGCTCGATGCCCGGCAGCGCGCGCGGACGAGCACCGGTGGCAACGATGATATGCTTGGCGGTATAGGTGCCCTCGCCCAGCGTGTTCTTCGGCACCGGCCCCTGCGGCTCGACGACCGGCTTGGTGGATTTGCCGACAACGATCTCGCCCGGCTTGGTGATCTTCGCTTCACCCCAGATGATGTCGATCTTGTTCTTCTTGAACAGGAAGCCGACGCCGTTGTTCATGCGCGCCGCAATGCCACGCGAACGCGCGACGATCGCCTTGACGTCCGGCTTGATCGAGCCTTCCAGCGTCAGGCCGTAATCCTTGGCATGGGTGGCGGTGTGGAGCACGTCGGCGGAGCGCAACAAAGCCTTGGTCGGAATGCAGCCCCAGTTGGAGCAAATGCCGGCAAGATGCTCGCGTTCGACGACGGCAACCTTCATGCCGAGCTGGGCTGCACGGATAGCCGCGATATAACCACCGGGGCCGGAGCCGATTACGATAATGTCATAAGCGTTGGACATGAGCGCTTCCAATCCTCTTTTGTCATAGGCCGCAGGCGGATGCCCGAAGCCTTTGGGGATGAAAAGCGCCCGGCGTCATACCGCCAGCTTGATCGCTTCCGCTTCTGGTTCAGGCTGAACCAGCATCCCGTAGATTTCATCCTTGAGCCGCATCCGCTTCTTGCACATATCCATGAGCAGGTTGGCGTCAGCAGGCTCGCTGCTTGTATTGGCTTTGAAAACCTTCCGGTTCAGGTCTTCGTAACGCCGGCAGAGGTGGGCAAAATGCCCATCGATCTGCTGGAGATGGCGCATCAGCGCCACAAAGTCCGGAAATTCCTCAGCCAGTTCATTCGGCGTCTCAGACATGACCCACGTCCCGTTTGGTTCGAAAGGCCCAAGGCTAGGTCCGCCGCAAATTTCCTCCGTTGATCCAGATCAAAGACCAAGCATCATGCGTACGATCGGCTCCAGACCGCGACCAATTGCGCGCGTATGGTCCACCGTCAGATGCACACCATCGATCGGACTGGTCCTGGCAACCGAGCCCGCATCGAAGAAGCCGCAACCAAGATCGTCCGCCAGATCGCGATAGAGCGATGCCAGCATGGCCGATTGTTCGATACTGCCGCGAAAGATCGCCGAAAATATCGGATCAGCCGTTTCCGCAAGCGGCGGCGGCGAAACGATCAGGATATCCGGTGCGTCGTAGTCAAACGAATATTCGTGGTGGCGGATCAGACCGACCAGACGCTGAATACCGGCCCGCGCCGCATGCGCCGTCCCGGCGATCACCGGCTTCATGTCGTTCGTGCCAAGCATGATGACGACGAGATCGAGCGGTTGATGCGAATGCAGGATCGTCGGCAGGTTCTTGACGCCGTTGCGATCGCAATCGGCCAGATGATCATCATAACCGGTGGTGCGGCCGTTTAGGCCTTCGGCAATGACGGTAACACCTTCGCCGAGAGCCGCATCCAGAACGCTTGGCCAGCGATCTTCGAAAGCATGACGGCCACGACCTTCCGGGTCGTAACCCCAGGTAATGCTGTCGCCGAAGCAGAGAACGGTTTTCATATTGTCCATATGCCAGTCATTCCCTGCGAGCGAAGCTCAATACGAACAACCCGAAAGCTGCTACGTTGATCACTTGCCCTTCATCAGCGCCTCAACCTGACTTTCAAGCTCGGCAATCCGATCCTCAAAGTCACCGGTAATGAATTTCGACATCATCGTGTCTGCGGTCAGAGCATTTCGAATGCTCTTTTGACCTGTATCGAGCTTATGCAATTGCTGCTTTATATCTGCGATATCGCTGCGAATTTCTCGCAGCATCGGCACGATCATGTCTGCAAGTTCATTCGCCATCGAATACGCTCCTTCGCGCTTTCTGACTGTCGCTCCATCTCCAAATATGGATATAGAACAGCCAAAAGTCACGATCGAGTTGTAAAGCGTCGGCGACACCCACCAGGCGAAACAGGCCGCGGCTTTCACCGCGGCCAAAACACCACTACACCAGCATCGACATCGGGTTTTCGATGTAGCGCTTGAACGCGGAAGCCAGTTCCGCGCCGAGTGCACCATCGATGACGCGGTGGTCGAAGGCAAAGGTTGCCGTCATCACCGTGCCGACCTTGATCTCGCCGTTCTTGACGACCGGCTTCTCGACGCCGGCGCCGATCGACACGATCGAAGCCTGCGGCAGGTTGACGATCGACGTGAAGTTGGAGACGCCGAACATGCCGAGGTTGGACACGGAGGTCGTGCCACCCTGGTACTCTTCCGGCTTCAGCTTCTTGTCGCGGGCGCGCTTGGCCATGTCCTTCACCTCGTTGGAGATGACCGACAGGGATTTTGTTTCCGCCTTGCGAACGATCGGCGTGATCAGGCCATCCGGGATCGACACCGCAACGCCAACGTCGGCGTGTTTGTGCAGAACACGAGCGGTCGAGGTCCACGAGGCATTTGCCATCGGAACATCGCGCAGTGCAAGCGCCATCGCCTTGATGATGAAGTCGTTGACGGAAAGCTTGAAGGCCGGGACCTCGCCCTTTTCCGTCTTCTTCACCGGCGCCGACTTGTTGATCTCGGCTCTGAGCGCCATCAGCGCGTCGAGCAGGCAATCCATCGAGATCGTGTAGGACGGAACCGTCTGGGTCGACTCGGTGAGGCGTGCGGCGATCGTCTTGCGCATGCCGTCATGCGGCAGCAGTTCGTAGGAACCTTCCGCAAACAGCTTCAGCACGTTGTCGTCCGAAGGACCCTTGGCAGCGGCAGGGGCCGAAGCCTGAGACGCAGTCGCCGGAGCGGCCTTCGCCGTACCACCGGCAGCAGCCTTCTCGATATCGGCCTTGACGACACGGCCATGCGGGCCGGTGCCGGTGACGGCAGACAGGTCGAGACCGGCTTCCTTGGCCAGGCGACGGGCAAGCGGCGACGAGAAGACGCGCTTGCCATCTGCAGCAACCGGTGCAGGTGTCGACGGTGCCGGAGCAGCATCGGTCACCGGCTTTTCGGCCTTCGGAGCGTCTGCAGCCTTTTCAGCCGGAGCAGCTTCTGCCGCAGGTGCGGACGAACCCGCACCTGCGGCAGCGGCCGCAACGTCTTCGCCTTCTTCAGCGATGATGGCGATCAGGGCGTTGACCTTGACCGCTTCGGTGCCGGCCGGGACAACGATCTTGGCGATCACGCCCTCGTCCACGGCTTCCACTTCCATCGTTGCCTTGTCGGTTTCGATCTCGGCGATCACATCGCCGGACTTGACCTTGTCGCCTTCCTTGACCAGCCACTTGGCGAGGTTACCCTCTTCCATGGTCGGAGAAAGGGCAGGCATGGTGATGTTGATAGGCATCGTATCACCCTTCCTTACTTGTAGCAGACGGTCTTCACCGCCTGAATGACTTCATCGACATTCGGCAAGGCCAGCTTTTCAAGGTTGGCAGCGTACGGCATCGGAACGTCCTTGCCGGCGATCGTCAGAACCGGCGCATCGAGATAATCGAAGGCCTGCTGCATGACGCGGGTGGCGATTTCCGTGCCGACCGAGTTCTGCGGGTAACCTTCCTCGACGGTGACGAGGCGACCCGTCTTCTTGACGGATTCGATGACGGTCGGAAGATCCATCGGGCGCAGCGTGCGCAGATCGATCAGTTCGACATCGATGCCTTCCTTTTCGAGTTCGGCAACAGCCTTGACCGCGTAGGTCATGCCGATACCGAAGGAAACGATGGTGACATCCTTGCCCTTGCGGTGGATGCGCGCCTTGCCGATCGGCAGAACAAAGTCATCCAGCTTCGGCACATCGAAATGCTGACCATAGAGGATTTCGTTCTCGAGGAAGACGACCGGGTTCGGATCACGGATGGCGGCCTTGAGCAGGCCCTTGGCGTCGGCAGCCGTATACGGCATGACGACCTTGAGGCCCGGGATCTGGCTGTACCATGCCGAATAGTCCTGGCTGTGCTGGGCGCCAACGCGGGCGGCAGCGCCGTTCGGACCACGGAACACGATCGGCGCACCCATCTGGCCGCCGGACATGTAGAGCGTCTTGGCAGCAGAGTTGATGATCTGGTCGATCGCCTGCATGGCGAAGTTGAAGGTCATGAACTCGACGATCGGCTTCAGGCCCGACATCGCAGCACCGACGCCGACGCCGGCAAAACCGTGCTCGGTGATCGGGGTGTCGATAACGCGGCGCGCGCCGAATTCCTGCAGCAGGCCCTGAGTGATCTTGTAGGCGCCCTGGTATTCGGCGACTTCTTCACCCATGACGAACACGTCGCCATCGCGACGCATTTCTTCGGCCATGGCATCGCGCAGTGCTTCACGCACCGTGGTGGAGACCATTTCCGTGCCGGCCGGAATGTCCGGATCAGCTGCAACCTCGATCTTCGGCTGCGCCGGAACCTTGGCGGCAGTCGGTGTTTCCTCGGAGGCTTCGCGAGCCTTGCCGGCAGCCGCATCAGAGGCAGCAGCCGGCGTTTCGGCATCGGCCTTCGGTGCTTCAGCCGAAACGGCATCGGCGCTCTCGCCATCGGCCAGAAGCACGGCGATCTTGGTGTTGACCTTGACGTTTTCGGTGCCGGCAGCGACCAGCAACTTGCCGATCACACCTTCATCGACGGCTTCCACTTCCATGGTTGCCTTGTCGGTTTCGATTTCAGCGATCACGTCGCCGGACTTGACGGTGTCACCTTCGTTCTTCAGCCACTTGGAGAGCGTGCCCTCCTCCATGGTCGGAGAAAGCGCGGGCATCAGGATATCGATTGGCATTATAGTTCCCTCCCCGCGATCACAGCAGAATGTCGGTGTAGAGCTCGGACGCATCCGGCTCGGGATCGTTCTGGGCGAAGTCGGCACTATCCGAGACGACGTCACGGATATCCTTGTCGATCACCTTCAGGTCTTCTTCGGTGGCCCAGCCGTTTTCGAGCACGCGCAGACGGACCTGTTCGATCGGATCCTGCTCGGAGCGCATCTTCTGCACTTCTTCCTTCGTGCGGTACTTGGCCGGGTCGGACATCGAGTGACCACGGTAACGATAGGTCAGCATTTCGAGAATGATCGGACCCTTGCCGGCGCGGCAATGGGCGAGCGCCTCTTCACCGGCAGCCTTGACGGCACGCACATCCATGCCATCCACCTGGATGCCGGGAATGCCGAAGCCGGAGCCGCGCAGCGAGTAGTTCGACTGCGCCGTTGCACGGGCGGTCGAGGTACCCATGGCGTAACGGTTGTTCTCGACGATATAGATGATCGGCAGTTTCCAGAGAGCAGCCATGTTGAAGCTCTCGTAGACCTGACCCTGGTTGGCAGCGCCGTCACCGAAATAGGCGACCGAAACAGAGTCATTGCCGCGATAGGAGTTCGCAAAAGCGAGACCGGTACCGAGCGAAACCTGCGCACCGACGATGCCGTGACCGCCGTAAAAATGCTTCTCTTTCGAGAACATGTGCATCGAGCCGCCCTTGCCGCGGGAATAACCACCCTGGCGTCCGGTCAACTCGGCCATGACGCCGCGCGCGGTCATGCCGGCTGCGAGCATGTGACCATGGTCACGATAGGCGGTGATAACCTGATCACCTTCCTTCTGGGCCATCTGCATGCCGACTACGACAGCTTCCTGGCCGATATAGAGGTGGCAGAAGCCGCCGATAAAGCCCATGCCGTAAAGCTGGCCGGCCTTTTCTTCAAAACGGCGGATGAGCAGCATTTCACGATAGGCGTGAAGCTCGTCTTCCTTGCCGAAATCCGGCGTGTTCTTGCCGGTAAATTCCTTGGAAACGTTCTTGGTTGCAGACTTTGCCGCGGATCTGCGGCCGGATGTAGACGCGGTTTTAGCAGGCGCCATCAATCCCTCCCTATGTACTGCGCTTATCGAAGTAGGGCCCGCCCAAGCCAATGTGGCGCGTCCCGGTTTCGAGGCGTAACATAGGGACAAAAGCACGCCCCAGCAATGCCATATTTGCATGGCTCACATGCTTGATAAACCTATGATTTATCAAGAAAAATCGAGATTAACTCAAATCAGGTTAAGTTAGCGACTGCCGTTAAAAATGACAATCTCGTCCGTGCGCGAGACATTCAGCTGGTAACGCGCCGTCTCGTCGAGCATATCCCGCTCCATGGAGCCATCACTGAGCAACGCGACCTGGCGCTCGAGCGCCTGACGTTTTTCAGTCAGCTTGGCAAGGTCGTCTGCGCGCAGCACGCGCTGGCGCTCGAATTCCTCCGTTGCGATCAACCCGAGATCACCATGGACGGAATGATAACCGAAATAGGAAAGAAAAGCGACGGTGATGGCCGGAAGGACAAATCGGCCCAGTTTTCTCTGTTTGTGATGTTTGGTCCACATGCTCGTTCCGAAATCCCGTCACGCAATAAACGAGTCGCAGGTTCGCAGAACTTGTTTAAGCAATCGTTGACCATATCGCCGACGCTGCAGATACGAAAAAGCCCGCGCCTTGCGGCACGGGCCTTGAAGTATGAAATCAGCCCTCAGCAGAGCCGACCGGCCTTTTAAGCCTTAAGGATCGAACGACCGGCATAAACAGCCTGCGGGCCGAGCATTTCCTCGATACGGATCAGCTGGTTGTACTTGGCAAGACGGTCGGAACGCGACAGCGAGCCGGTCTTGATCTGACCGCAGTTGGTGGCAACAGCGAGATCGGCGATCGTAGAGTCTTCGGTTTCGCCCGAGCGGTGCGACATGACGGCGGTGTAACGTGCCTTGTGAGCGGTCTCGACGGCGTCGAGCGTTTCCGTCAGCGAGCCGATCTGGTTGACCTTCACGAGGATCGAGTTGGCAGTGCCCATCTTGATACCGTCGCGCAGGCGAGCCGAGTTGGTGACGAACAGATCGTCGCCGACCAGCTGAACCTTGTCGCCGATCTTGTCGGTCAGGTATTTCCAGCCAGCCCAGTCGTCTTCAGCCATACCGTCCTCGATCGAGATGATCGGGTATTTTGCAGCCAGTTCGGCCAGATAGTCAGCCATGGCTTCCGGCTCGAGCGCGCGGCCTTCGCCTTCCATCTCGTATTTGCCGTTCTTGAAGAATTCGGTCGAAGCGCAATCGAGGCCGAGGAATACGTCGTCGCCCGGCTTGTAACCGGCCTTTTCGACCGACTTCATGATGAAGTCGAGGGCTTCCGGCGCGCTCTTCAGGCCCGGAGCGAAACCGCCTTCGTCACCAACGTTGGTGTTGTGGCCCTGTGCGCCCAGTTCATTCTTGAGGACGTGAAAAATTTCCGAACCGATGCGAACGGCTTCGGAAAGCGATTCCGCGCCGACCGGCATGATCATGAATTCCTGGAAATCGATCGGGTTGTCGGCATGCGCGCCGCCGTTGATGATGTTCATCATCGGAACCGGCAGGACGTGAGCGGCTGCACCACCGATGTAACGGTAAAGCGGCAGACCGGACGATTCGGCAGCAGCCTTGGCGACAGCGAGCGACACGCCGAGGATGGCGTTGGCACCGAGACGCGACTTGTTCGGCGTGCCGTCCAGCGCGATCATGGTCTTGTCGATGTGGATCTGGCTTTCGGCATCGAAACCGCCGATGGCATCGAAGATTTCCGTGTTGACGGCTTCAACGGCCTTCAGAACACCCTTGCCGCCATAACGCTTGCCGCCATCGCGAAGCTCGACGGCTTCGTGCGCGCCGGTCGAGGCGCCCGACGGAACGGCTGCACGGCCCATCGTGCCGTCTTCGAGATAGACGTCGACCTCAACGGTTGGGTTACCGCGGCTGTCGAGGATTTCGCGGGCAATGATATCGGTAATGGCAGTCAAGGGTCTCTCCTCAGGTTGACGGGCTTCAAGCGGTCACTGAAAATGGCTCACAATCAATGACACGGCAATTACAGTGCAGGCACTTTTGGTTCCTTGACGGTGATCAAAAGCGCAATTTGTCACACAGGCTTTATCACGCAGCCTTGGCAATGGCATCGAATGCCAAAAGCTTTTCCAGCAGCTTTGGCATGTCCTTCAAATGCACCATGTTCGGGCCATCCGATGGCGCATTGTCCGGATCCTCATGAGTCTCGATGAAGACGCCGGCGACACCGACAGCCACCGCTGCGCGCGCCAGAGTCTCAACGAACTCACGCTGACCGCCGCTCGAGCCACCCTGCCCGCCCGGCTGCTGTACCGAGTGGGTAGCGTCGAAGACGACCGGCGAACCAAGCGACGCCATGATCGGCAGCGAGCGCATGTCGGACACCAGCGTATTATAGCCGAACGAGGCGCCTCGCTCGCACAGCAGCACGTTGCCGTTGCCGCTTTCCGTGAATTTAGCCTGGACGTTCTTCATGTCCCAGGGCGCCAGAAACTGGCCCTTCTTGACGTTGATGGCGCGGCCGGTCTTGGCGGCAGCCACCAGAAGATCGGTCTGGCGCGACAGGAAGGCCGGAATCTGCAGGATATCCACCGTCTCGGCGACGACTGCGCACTGCTCTTCGGTGTGGATGTCGGTGAGAACCGGAAAACCGAACTCCTTCTTGAGATCGGCAAAGATCTCCATCGCGGTATCAAGCCCGATGCCGCGTTTGCCGGCGATCGAGGTGCGGTTCGCCTTGTCGAAGGAGGATTTGTACACCAGGCCGATGCCGAGCTTGCCGCAAAGCTCAGACAGAGTGCCGGCGATCATGAAGGCATGATCGCGGCTTTCCATCTGGCAGGGGCCGGCAATCAGGGAGAGTTTCTTGCTGTTGGAAAAAAGGACCTGCTTGGCCCCCTCGCCGACGGTTACTTCGGCCTTGGCGCTGACAGCCATGATCACTCCTCGAAAGCAAATACGGCACCCTGTCCGGGCGCCGGGGCAACCACGATGCGACTGCCCTTATCCATGAATGCGACGTCATTAGCAGCAAGCACCGCCCGTGTCACGGCAAGATCGGGAACACGGAATATCACCGCGGCACGGCCAAGACCGGTTCGCGACAATGACGCCGCATCGCCTGCGGAAGAAAACGTGTCGGCAAAGGTTTTGGCGTCAACGAGCCTTAAAACCGCATTGCTTGCGGCAAACCTGTGATCACCGAAATCGAATTTTTCAGCGCTTGCATCAAGCACGGTCCCAATCCGCTCGACGTCTTCCTGCGTATTCCCCGCCAGCAGAACAACCTGGGACAAAGCCGCGACACCATTTTCATGACGTTCCAGCGCCGATCGATCTGCCGGCAGGGGATCGAGCCGCTGGCATGTGAAGACGCCGAAAGAATCAGCGTCACTCCGCGCCGCAAAGGCCAGCCGAAAACGGGCCAGTTTTTCGGTCCCGTCCGGCAATTTGGCAAATCTCGAAAATTCCAGCATCTTGCCGGCAGAGACCCCGGCCTCGACAAACCGGGCATCATCCGCCTGCGCATCGTCGGTTGCCAGCGCCATGGCGGACAGTCCCTCCTCACCTGCAGGAGTGCGAAACTCACCATCCTGCCGGACAAACACGTTTCCATCGGCGAATGCCTGATCATAGGCAGCCTGATCCACTATGGAAAGCGGCTCGAGATAAGTACCGTCACCCATGAAAACACAGGCATTTCCCGTCCCGAAGGGATGGGCGGCATCTGCAGCCACGGTGAAGCCCAGTGCTTTCAATCGGCGGCGGGCGCCATCAAGCGACATGGTCGGCAGGACGAGATGATCGATCGTGAACATGGCAGCCCATTTCCAAGCGTTGATTGTCTTAGTGATCGATCTTTCCGGCTGCACGATCAAGACCAGCCGCAGCACTGTTCGTTCCGCGCAACTACCATTTTTCGCCACTTGCAGAACACACATGGAACATATAGTGTCCGTTCTGGATTTGTTTCACCTTTGAGGACCCGCCATGCTCACGCGCAAACAGCAGGAACTGCTTCTGTTCATTCACGAACGAATGAAGGAATCCGGCGTCCCTCCATCGTTCGACGAGATGAAGGATGCGCTGGATCTGGCATCCAAATCAGGCATCCATCGCCTGATCACTGCGCTTGAAGAACGCGGTTTCATCCGCCGTTTGCCGAACCGTGCCCGCGCACTGGAAGTCATCAAGCTGCCGGACGCCTACAATGCAAGCCTGCAGCCGCGCAAACCGTTTGCACCGAGCGTCATCGAAGGCAGCCTCGGCAAGACGCAGCCCGTGCGTCAGGTGACACCGCCGCCTGTTGCCAATGACAGTATGCCCGCAACAACCGTGCCGGTCATGGGCCGCATTGCGGCCGGCGTGCCGATCTCGGCGATCCAGAACACGACGCATGAAATTGCCGTGCCACCGGAAATGCTGGGCAGCGGTGAGCATTATGCACTGGAAGTGCGTGGTGATTCGATGATCGAGGCCGGCATTCTGGATGGCGATACGGTCATCATCCGCAACGGCAGCACGGCAATGCCGGGCGATATCATCGTGGCGCTGGTCGACGACGAGGAAGCGACGCTCAAGCGTTTCCGCCGCAAGGGCGCATCGATCGCGCTCGAAGCGGCCAACCCGGCCTATGAGACCCGCATTTTCCCGCAGGAACGCGTCAAGGTGCAGGGCAAGCTCGTCGGCCTCATTCGCCGTTACCACTGATACCTGCCTTGCCGCTCAAAAAGCGCAGCGGCTCCGGCAGTGTCGGATCAAAAAGATTGCGCCGCCAGTCATAGTCGCGGTGACGCGTCCAGGAGCGATCGGCGCCGACCATGGCGGCGGCGATCGACCATTGTTTGGGATCAGAATTTCCGTTGAAGCGGATTTCCAATGCTCCTGTTCTGCGTAACGCCTCGCCGTTGATCATCAATGCGCCCGAACGACAGCGATCAAAACGGGCACGTGCCGCAACAACCATTTGCGCGACATCGCAGGCAGGCCCGGCAAAGCGGGCATCTTCCACCACAGCGACCGCCGGGCCGCTGGTTGTTCTTGCGACACACCATGACCGGCCTGCGCAGACGAATGTATCCAATACACTTTCGCGCAGAGCCTTTTGCATCGCCTGCCGCGCTTGAAATACTTCTTCGGGCGTGAGGGGCGGTCGTCGTGATGTCGCTCGTTCTTTCGGTGCGTTGGCCTCTCGCAGTGCGGTGGCCTGCTGCTCTCCTCCCATGCTCGTCGAGACTGACCTCAATCCATCCGCAGTTTTTGGAACGGCCGCTCCATTCGGCAGCAGCACCGCAACCTCTGCCGATGTCGTTGTACCGTTTTTCGGCGATGGCGTGTCCAGCAATGTCGGCGCCGCAGGCTGGGGCAATGACAATGCGTGGCGCCACTGCGAATAAATGAAACCGGGCGGACGCGCGCGATTGGTCGCGACCTGCTTATTGCCCAGCAAGGCGGCAAGGCTTCCATCTTCGGAAACCAGAAAATCCGGCGGCGGATCATGCGCCACCCGCCATGACAGAAAGATGGCCAGTGCCAGAAGCGGCAAACCCAGCAGATGAAGGCGTGTGCGCAGCAAGGTCAGCATCAGAAAACCGGCTGTGGCGACGGGCAGAAACCACGACGGTTGGCGCCCGATGGCAACATCACCTCCCCAGGTCGCAACCATCTTGGCGACAACGATAACGCCCTCCAGCCCGACGCCCATCACCTTCAGGAAAAAGCCGTCGAGGCCAAATGGCATCAACAGCATACCGATCAGGCCGAAGGGCATGACGATGAAGGAGACCAACGGCATGGCGGCCAGGTTCGCCGCCAGTCCATAGGTCGATATCCGGTGAAAATGGTCGATGGAAAAGATAGCCGTCGACAGACCGCCGATCAGCGATGTGGCGAAAACCCCGCCGGCCAGATGCCCGATCGCCAGAACGGGCTTGAGTGCCGCGGGTCGCCATGGCGTTTCGCCGTCTTGCGCCGCCCCGCGCCTGCTCCATGCAGAATAACCTGCGACCAGCGCCACCGTTGCCGCAAAAGACATCTGAAAACTCGGCCCCAATATCTCCGAGGGTGAGACGACAAGAACGACAAGCGCCGCCAACGCCACATTGCGCAGGCTGATCGATGGGCGATCGAAAAACACGGCGGCCAGCATGATCGCCATCATGATGTAGGCGCGCTCTGCCGATACACCGAAGCCCGAAGTCAGGTAATAGCCGGTTGCCATCAACAGCGCCGCGGCCGCGGCCAGTTTCTTCACCGGAAAGGCCTGGGCAAATCCTGGCAGAAGCGCAAGCAGACTGCGCATGCCG
This sequence comes from Neorhizobium sp. BT27B, assembly GCF_050455485.1. Lineage (NCBI taxonomy): Bacteria > Pseudomonadati > Pseudomonadota > Alphaproteobacteria > Hyphomicrobiales > Rhizobiaceae > Neorhizobium > Neorhizobium sp. BT27B. The sequence continues at coordinate 51,535 of NZ_JBCIYT010000001.1, forward strand.
ATAAAAAAGATGCCCGCCGCCAGCGCCATGTTCAGACCGGATATGGCAACGATATGGGCAAGGCCCGACACGCGCAAAGCCTCGGTCGTTTCATCGGAAATCGCTCGCCGTTCGTCGGTGACGATGGCGGCGGCAAACGCGCCGGGATCACCGGGCACGGTTGCGCGGATGCGCGAGGCGATCGCGCTGCGCCATGCAAAGACGGTTCGCTCAAGTGTTTGCGCCCAGGTCTCGGCAACCGGTCCACTCATCAGCGTGGGGGCACCGTAGAAAAAGCCGATCGCGCCTATGCCGTCGTAATAGGAGGAAAAGGCGAAATCGACGAGGCCGGGCAACGCCGGTCCGGAAGGCGGCGATATCCGCGCCCGCCCGCCAATCCGGTCTCCGATGTCGAAAGCAGGCTGGCGCGTTCGCGACAACAGCGTGATGCGTGTCGGCGGCCGACGAAGCTGCGGCGACGCCGTGCTTTCGAGCGCCAGCACATACCGCCAGCGCCCCTCGCCACTGGGTTCGCGCATTTCGACGACACCCGTCACCACCGTCGTGACCGGCTGATCCAGAACGACGGTGGAGCGTCGCCAGTCCTGAAAAGCCGCCAGCAACATGCCCGCGGTCAGCAGAACAGCGATCAGCACGACGGAACGAAAGCGGCCGTACGTGCCTCGAAGGATAAACGCGAACCCCAGGCTGAACAGAAACGCCACGGATAAAAGCCCCGCCGAAGGCTCGGAAGGCATCGCAAACCATATGGCTGCCCCGAGGCCAATCAGAACAGGCAGAGCCAGAAAGGCATGACCGTGTGCCTGCTCCTCGGCTATCATCCCGATCGTGGCGGACTGCATACGCGCCCAGGCGCTCAGCAGGCGTGCGGCGAGGCCATATGAGGGACGATGCGCGGCCGGAGCGGCGCCACCCGGCCTGAACCTTGAGAGGGACGAGACGCCTGCGGCAACCCTCTGGAGCGGGCTGCGACCATACGGCCTATTGCCAGTCTGCGTCAGAGACGCATGGACTGAGTCTTTCACGGCCAATATCTGAGTTTCCGAGCTGTCCGGCAGAGCGTTTTGGCAGGGCAAATTCGGCTGATTTGCCGACTGCTGCATCGTCTCCGTCGACATCCAGCCCTCCCAAATGAAATTCAAGCGAACACGACTTAGGATTGCATTTTCGGTACTCTCAGGTCAATCGGCAGACATGTCTGTCACGCCACTTTCCAGCCGATCAGACTGGCCCAAGCCTCCTGCGCAGTGGCTGAACGACGAGATCGGAAATGTGAAAATATAAACCCCAGATTGCCGCTATTATAGGTCGTTTGCCTAGTTAATTTTCGCATTGCACAAATACCGCCCACAGGCGCTTGGCAGCGAGCGCCGGATCATATAGCTAATCAGGACGCTTCTTTTCTTTTGGCGCTTCTCCAGCGCCATTTCCGCCTATTTCGGAGGATTATATGACGGATACGAGCGCAAACATCGTTCTTGGCGATAAAAAAGTAGAGATGCCGGTCAAGAAGGGCACTATCGGCCCTGACGTGATAGACATCGGCGCGCTGTACAAGAACACCGGCGCCTTTACCTACGACCCCGGCTTCACCTCCACTGCATCGTGCGAATCCAAGATCACCTATATCGATGGCGACAACGGCGTTCTTCTGCATCGCGGTTACCCGATCGAGCAGCTGGCCGAGCACGGCGACTTCCTGGAAACCTGCTATCTGCTGCTGTACGGCGATCTGCCGACTGCAGCACAGAAGAAGGATTTCGATCATCGCGTAACGCACCACACCATGGTGCACGAGCAGATGAACAAGTTCTTCAGCGGCTTCCGTCGTGACGCCCATCCGATGGCCGTCATGGTCGGCACCGTTGGTGCACTGTCGGCTTTCTATCACGACTCGACCGACATCACCGATCCGCACCAGCGCATGGTTGCGTCGCTGCGCATGATCGCAAAGATGCCGACGATCGCGGCGATGGCCTACAAGTACCATATCGGCCAGCCGTTCGTTTATCCGCAGAACGATCTCGACTATTCGTCGAACTTCCTGCGCATGTGCTTTGCCGTGCCGTGTGAAGAATACAAGGTGAACCCGGTTCTGGCCCGCGCCATGGACCGCATCTTCATTCTGCACGCGGATCACGAGCAGAACGCCTCGACCTCGACCGTGCGCCTCGCCGGCTCGTCGGGTGCCAACCCGTTTGCCTGTATCGCCGCCGGCATTGCCTGCCTCTGGGGCCCCGCTCATGGCGGCGCCAATGAAGCGGCGCTCAACATGCTGCAGGAAATCGGCACGGTTGACCGTATTCCGGAATATATCGCCCGCGCAAAGGACAAGAACGATCCGTTCCGCCTGATGGGCTTTGGTCACCGCGTCTACAAGAACTACGATCCGCGCGCGAAAATCATGCAGAAGACCACGCATGAAGTTCTCGCCGAACTCGGCCACAAGGACGATCCGCTTCTGCAGGTCGCCATGGAGCTGGAAAAGATCGCTCTTACCGATCCTTATTTCATCGAGAAGAAGCTCTATCCGAACATCGATTTCTATTCGGGCATCACGCTGAAGGCGATGGGTTTCCCGACCACGATGTTCACCGTGCTCTTCGCGCTGGCCCGCACCGTCGGCTGGATCGCCCAGTGGGCCGAAATGATCGAAGATCCGCAGCAGCGTATCGGTCGCCCGCGCCAGCTTTACACCGGCGAACCGCAGCGCGATTACGTTCCGGTTTCCAAGCGCTAAGCTAAGAAACATCAGACAAAGAAAAACCCGGTCAATGGCCGGGTTTTTTATTGTCCAGGAGATCGAGCACGATGGCTGCCGCAGCCTCACCCGGTGGCACCGGTACGGTGAGATTTTTCCAGGTCAGATCGAAACCTTCGAGCATGGCGCGGCGCGGGCCGCTGTCATACGAAAGCTGCTCCGCCCAACGGCAGAGCGCGCCGGGACGCACGACTTCATTGATATATTCAGGCACCACAACACGGTCGGCAATGAGGTTGGGCAGCGCGCCGGACCATATCTTGATGCGCTTGGCCATCATGGTAATCAGCCAGTCGGCCTTGTAGGCCGAGACGACCGGTACCGTTGCCAGGGCCAGTTCGAGAATGACGGTGCCCGACGCTGCGATTGCCGCATCCGCTTGCGCAAAAGCGGCCCACTTACCCGTCTGATCAACCACGATCTCGGGTCTGTTCTCGAAACCCGCAACGATCTCCTGCACCAGAGCTTCGCGGCGTTTGACCGTCGGCAGGATGAAACGTGTCGGCCCGTTGCGGCGCACAAACTCCTGCATCACCTCACCAAAGATCGGCAGCAACGCCTTGATCTCGGCGCCGCGCGATCCCGGCAAGAGCAGGATCGTTTTCGCATCGCCTGCATTTTTAAGCGGCCGCTGTGCCCGCAATTCGCGCACGCGCAGAATATCTGCATCAGCCGTCAGGCGATGGCCGACAAAATCGGTGCGCGGTCCATCCAGACGGCGCATGGCCTCGGGTTCGAAGGGCAGCACGGCGAGAACCCGATCCACATAAGGCAGCATCGCCTTGGCGCGGTATTCCTTCCACGCCCAGACACTGGGGCAGACATAGTTGACCACCGGCAGATCGGGCAAAGCCGCCCTCACCTTCTTCGCCACCCGATGGGTAAAATCCGGGCTGTCGATGATGATCAGCACATCCGGTTTTGCGGCGATGATGGCATCCGCCGTCTGGCCGATCCGGCGGATCAGGCCTGGAAGACGCGCCAGAACCTGGGTTATTCCCATGATCGAGAGTTCGGAGAAATCGAACAGCGAGTGCAGACCTTGGCCTTCCAGCGCATCACCGCCGACGCCGACCAGTTCCAAATGGCCGCCGGTTCTTGCCTTCAGCGCCGCGATCAGATCGCCACCGAGCAGATCACCTGATACCTCGCCGGCGACCACGGCGATTTTGAGGGAGCGCTCACTCATGACAATCCCTCATTCGGCAAGCCTGCATCGATACCGCAGACAAAAATGCCCTCGGCATCCGCCAGCGCAATCATCTCCTCGCGGTCGAGGACCAGCGCGTGGCCGGCCTGCACGGCAATACCGGCAAGGCCTGCGGCAACCGCATTGCGAACCGTCGAAGGACCGATGGTCGGCAGGTCGGCGCGGATATCCTGCTGCGGTTTGCAAAGCTTTACCAGCACGCCCTTGCGGCGCGCCGAAACGCGGCCCGCAGCACGAAGGGCGGCCACACGCTGAAGCATAGCATCCGTACCTTCGACACCTTCCAAAGCAACGATGCGGCCGCCGACGCTGACCGAACCCTGGCCGACATCAAGCTCGCCGAGCAACCGCGCCGCGGCTCCGGCCTTGCGGATATCACGCAGGTCGTCGTCGGACGGAGAAATACGGCCGAGCGGGCCGACCGTTGCCAGAAGGTCCGGCGCGATCTGGTGCACACCCATGACCTCGCAGCCCATCGCCTCGAACAGGCGGATCACCATCTGTAAAACGGTGTCGTCGCCGCCGGCCAGCAGCGTGCGCACCACAGACGGCATTTTGCGGATCGTGCGCCATGTGGGATGGATCTCGCGCCATTCCGGCCTGCGAGAAACGCCGCCGGACATCACGACCCGGCCAATACCACGCTCACGCACAGCCTTTTCGATGGTCGCAAGATCACCGACACTCGCCACCACGCATTCGAAAGCGGAGAAATCACGATCCGCTTCATTTTTCAGCGGAACGATCAGCGGGTTTTCACCGGCCCGACGGGCAGCTTCGGCCACATATAACGGCAAAAGGCCGCTTCCGGCGATGATCGCCAAGCGGCCTTTCGAATGTTCTGCCGGAGCGCCGGCCAAGGGATCAGGCCTTGCCACGATGCGGCGAGGAAATCGCACGATCGCTATCGGCGCCGATGAAGTCGAGGATTTCCAGAACTTCCGGGCAATCCAGATAATCGTCGCGCAGAGCCGCGGCATTGGTGCGGATATTGCCTTCGCCTTCGAAAATATCCTTGAAGGCGCGACGCACCTTGTGGATCGTCGCCCGTTCGATACCGGCGCGCGTCATGCCGACGACGTTGAGGCCACCGAGAAGGCCGGGATTACCGTTCAACATGCCATAAGGGATGACGTCGTAGTTCACGGCAGACAGGCCGCCAATGAAGGCCTGACGACCGATACGGCTGAACTGGTGCACGGCAGATCCACCACCGAGAATGACGCGATCGGCAACCTTCACATGGCCGGCCAGCATGACATTGTTCGACATGATGATGTCATTGCCGAGAATGCAGTCATGGGCGACATGCGAATTGGCAAGCAACAGGCAGCGATCGCCGACAACAGTCGTGCCGCCGCCTTCTGCCGTACCGGTGTTCATCGTCACGCCTTCACGCATGGTGCAATTCTCACCGATGAAAAGCGTCGTTTCCTCACCGGCATGATGCACGCTCTGCGGATCGCCGCCAATAACGGCCATCGGGAAGATACGCGAACCGCGGCCGATCTTGGTGCGGCCGGTCACAACGGCGTTGGAGACGAGTTCAACATCATCGCCGAGCACGACTTTTGGACCGACCCGGCAAAACGGACCAATCGAAACGTTTTCACCGATGACCGCACCATCCTCGACAACTGCCATCGGATGGATGCGTGCGCTTGCTGCTATCGTGCTCATTACGCGTCCTTACGACGGATCATCGCGCCGATATCTGCTTCTGCGACGACAGCGCCGTCTACCTTGGCATCGCAGTGGAACTTCCAGATGTTGCCACGCTGTTTCTGCTTGGTCACATGGAACTCGACGCGGTCACCCGGCACGACCGGCTTGCGGAAACGTGCGTTATCGATGGTCATGAAGTAGACCAGATTGCCGCCCTCGCCTTCCTTCAGCGCGCAGATGGCACCGGCCGTCTGGGCCATGCCTTCCACGAGCAGAACGCCCGGCATGATCGGCTGTTCCGGAAAATGTCCGGTAAAATGCGGCTCATTGGCGGTGACATTCTTGATGCCGATGGCGGAATTGTCGCCGTCGATCTCGATGATCTTGTCCACCAGCAGGAAAGGGTAGCGGTGCGGCAAGAGCTTCATGATCTGCTGGATGTCTGCCGACGCCAGGGTCGTGTTGCCCTCAGCCATTCCGGTCTCCTCTTTTCTTGGAGCGCTCATCGGAGCGCATCATTATTTCTGCAATATCTCTCAGGAAATCGGGCATTGGTCGCGCCGGAATACCACCATATTTGGCCTTCGGCGGAATATCGCCGACAACGCCACTCATGGCAGCGATCTGCACACCGTCACCGATTGTAATGTGACCGTTGATACCCGAAGCACCGCCGATCATCACACCGTCGCCTATCGTCGTCGAGCCGGCAATACCGGTTCCCGAGGCAAGGCCGCAATGACGCCCGATGCGCACGTTGTGGGCAATCTGCACCAGATTGTCGATCTTTGTGCCCTCGCCGATCACGGTATCATCCATCGCACCACGGTCGATCGTGGTATTCGCGCCGATCTCGACATTGTCCTGAATGATAACGCGGCCGACCTGCACGATCTTCATGAAGCCGCGCGGCCCCGGCGCATAACCGAAACCGTCCTGGCCAAGCCGGGCACCATTATGGATGATCACGCCGTTGCCGATCATCGAGGCGACGATGGATGCGCCGGCAGCAATGGTGCAATCACGACCGATCGTGACATTGGCGCCGATCACCGCACCTGCGCCGATCCGCGTGCCTGACCCGATTTCGACACCGGCGCCGATGACGGCCATAGGCTCGACATGCACACCGTCTTCCAGACGCGCCGTCGGATCGACGTAAGCTGCGGGAGAAATGCCGGCCGGTTCCGACGTGATCGCAGAAGGACGCAAGCCTTCCGGGTGCAGCAACGCGCCCGCAGCTGCAAATGCAGAATGCGGCGTGCGGGTCAAAAGCACCGGGATATGATCGGGAACGGCAGACCGCAATCCGGCATCACACAGGATCGCAGAGGCCTGGCAGGTTTCGAGTTCTGCCTTGTTCTTGCGGGAAAGGATGTAACAAATGTCGCCAGCCTTGGCACGCGACACCGGAGAAACCGAACGGATCAGCGTATCGCCGACCGTCTCATCCAAAAGCTCCGCCCCCAAGTGGCGGGCGAGCTCTTTCAAGCTCACCCCCTCATGGGGCGGAAAGAAACGATTATCGTCCATCAGCCAAAGCTCCAGAACATTTTTTGTGGTCGTTCTGGACCAAAAGGATCAGAACTGGTTGGCCATGCTGAAGCGGAATTCCTGGACTTCGTCGTAGTCTTCCTTGGCAACCGGCACGGCGTAATCGACGCGCAGAGCACCGAAGGGCGAAGCCCAGGTCACACCTGCACCAACCGATGCACGGATGGAATTGTCATCACGTACACCAACAGCCGGCACGTCGTTTCCGTAAAGCACGCCAGCATCAGCAAACGCGTTCAGACGGAGACCAAAGTCTTCAGGCAGGCCCGGAGCCGGGATACTGACTTCCGCCGAGGCGTTGAAGTAGGTCGTGCCGCCGAGAGCATCGCCGTTCGGCATACGCGGGCCGAGACCGTTGTTTTCGAAACCACGAACCTGCTTGCCGCCGAAGGTGAACTGATCGAAAATGTTCAGCTTATCGCCGGTCGCTACGACGTGACCTGCACCGACACCGATCTGACCGATGATATCGGCTTCGTCAGACAGGAGCGTAAAGTAACGGGCACGACCATAGATCTTGTAGAATTCGGAATCGCCACCGAGACCCGCATATTCATGCGTCACCGTCGCATAGATGCCTTCGCGCGGAAGGGTCATGCTGTCGACCGTGTTGTAGGTCAGCGTCTGCGAGATCGAAGACTGCAGGTAATCGCCATGCTGGATCATGTCGATATACGGCTGGGAAAGGTTACCATTGCTCAGGTAATCGTCGTTACCGTCGTAATTGATTTCCTTGTAGGTGTAGCGGAACGTCGTCGCCAGATCTTCGGTGATCGGCGCCGTTACGCGCAGCGTGAAGCCCTGCTCGTTGTAGTCATAGTAGTCTTCGGAAGAAGACTGGCTCTTGAAGACATCGAAACCGGCAGCCAGACGATAACCGAGGAAATAGGGCTCGGTGAAGGACAGCGAGTAGGTACGGGCATCATCGAGACCGCCACCGACTGCAACGCGGATGTACTGGCCGCGGCCGAGGAAGTTCTTTTCTTCGATCGAAGCTTCGAGGATGGCGCTGTCGCTGCTCGGCGAGTAACCGACGCCGATACCGAACGAACCGGTCGACTGGTCTTCAACATCAACGATGATGATGACGCGGTCGGCAGACGTGCCCTGCGTGGTCGAGATATTGACCTTGCCGAAATAGCCCAGAGCCTCGAGACGACGCTTGGCGCGCGTGATCATGGTCTGGTTGAAGGCGTCGCCTTCGCTGATATCGAACTCGCGACGAATGACGTAGTCACGCGTACGGGTGTTGCCACGGATCTCGATACGCTCGACATAGGCGCGCTCGCCCTGGTCGACCAGATAGGAGACGCCGATCGTGTTGTTCTGGAAGTTACGATCGCCGCGCGGCGTAACACGTGCAAACGGGTAACCCGCAGCAGCGACGCGCTCGGAGATGGCTTCCATGGACTTCTGAATGTCCTTGGCGCTGTAGGTGTCGCCCGTATGGGTCTCGACGAGGCCCTGCAGGTCTTCAGCATTGACGCCATCAACCGTCGATTCGACGCGGACATCACCAAACGTGTAGCGCTGACCTTCTTCGACAGTGAAGTTTACCGTGTATGCGTTCTTGGATTCATCCAGAACAGCATCCGAGGAAACGACGCGGAAGTCGGCGTAACCGTGGTTGTAATAGAACTGACGCAGCGCTTCTTCATCGGCGCGGCGCTTGTCGTCGTTATAGACATCCTTGCGGGTCAGGAACGACAGAGGACCGGATTCCTTCGTCGCGATCACATCACGCAGACGGCGATTGCCATAGGCCTGGTTGCCGACAAAGTTGATGGAGTCGATCTTGGTGCGATCGCCTTCGTTGATCTGGAAAGCGATGTTTACGCGACCCTGACCAACCGGAACGACCTGCGTGGTGATTTCGACATCGCTGCGGCCAGTGGCCGAATAGGCCTGCTTGAGGCGCTCGACGTCGGAAGCGAGCAGAGCATCGCTATACGGACCGAGCGGCTGCGTCTGAACGGCGCCAGCCAGCTTGTCGTCCTTGATCTTGCGGTTGCCGTTGAACACGACCTGGTTCACGAGCTGGTTCTCATTGACGGACACAACGAGAGAACGGCCGGAAACGCTGATGCGAACGTCGGAGAAATAACCTGTGGAATACAAACGCTTCACCGACTCGTCGATGTCGGCTTCAGAGAAGCTCACACCTGGACGAATGGTGATGTTGGAGCGGACGGCCTCCTCGCCGGCGCGCTGCGCACCACGGACTTCAACCCGCTGGATGGTGGCGGCCTCAGCAACCGGGGCAGAGGCAAGCACAACGACACCCGCACCCGATGCGACAACACTAGCAGACAGCGCAAACGCCGACACTGCGTTCAAAAACTTTGAACCAGCTTTCATATTCACTTCTTACCTTTTTCCGTTGTCCCTAGACGGGTGGCACCCGACTCCGGCCACGTGTGTCGTTTTACCTTCTTTTGTCCTACAAGCAAGGCATCGCGTTAATTTCTATTTACTTCCTTCGCAGCCGTGGCGCATTCGCCACGCGGACATGCAAACAGGGTAAATAAACGGTTTCTGCACCGTTCTGAAACACTTAACCGATCCACCTGCCGATCGTGTCATTCCATGTGGCGAACACCATCAGCGTCAGAATCAGCGCGAAGCCGAGCCTGAAGACGATCTCCTGAACCCGCGCATTCAGTGGACGTCCTCTCAGTGCCTCAAGCGCGTAAAGCAGCAAGTGACCACCGTCAAGCACCGGAACCGGCAGCAAATTCATCAGACCAAGCGAAACGGAAATGACGGCGGCAAAATTCAGGACGGCAACAAAACCGAGCGTCGCCATCTGTCCCGTCGTTTCGGCGATGCGGATCGGGCCACCGATCTGATCGGCGCGCATGCGGCCGGCAAAGATGTTGGCGATATAACGCCCCGTGCCGGTGATGATATTGCCGGTTTCCTTGAAGCCCTCGATGACGGCGGCGCCCGGCGAATACTGCTGGACACGGAAATTGCCGCGCTGCTCGTTGGTAACGATACCGATGAGGCCAAGCTCGACCTTGTTGCCGAACTGATCGGTGATTTCCTCGCGCTTCGGCACCATCGGCAGATCCAATCGCGAACCTTCGCGCTCGACAGTCACGATGATGGGCACCAGCGGGCGAATACTGACGTAACGGCGCACTTCATCGAAGGTCGCGACCTCATGGCCATCAAGCGCCACCAGCTTGTCGCCAACCTCGACGCCGGCAACCTGTGCCGCGCTATCGGGGCGCACTTCGGCCACGACCGGATCAGCAACGACCTTGCCGTAGACCGTGAACAGAACCGCAAAAATGGCGATTGCAAGGATGAAGTTGGCGATCGGGCCTGCCGCAACGGTCGCGGCCCTTTTCCACAGTTTTGCGCCGGCAAGTGTCTGCGCGCGCTCTGCGTCGCTCATGCCCGACAGCGAATCGGTGCCCGGCATGCTGGCGGCATCCTCGTCGCCATAAAATTTCACATAGCCGCCAAGCGGGATTGCCGAGATCTTCCAGCGGGTGCCGTGGCTGTCGGTATAACCGATCAGTTCAGGCCCGAAACCGACAGAAAATGCCAGAACACGAATGCCGCTCCAGCGCCCGACGAGATAGTGACCCATCTCATGTACGAACACGAGCACCGAAAGGACGAGGATAAACGGGATGATATACCCGGTAAGCACGCCGAAAATTGCCATCACGCCATCCATTCCTGCTTCGCCGGCTCCCTGCCCAATTTTATATGCACGATTTCATGTCTCTGTGACGGTCTTTAAAGACCGAAAAGAAAACCGGCAACAGGGGTCTCGCCATATCCGGTCCAGGCGGCATGCGCCATGGCCAGGAGAAACGCCGCGAAACAGGCGAAAACGAGACCATCGACACGGTCCATCACGCCACCGTGACCGGGAATCAGATGGCCGGAATCCTTGACGCCAAAGCGGCGCTTGATGAAGGATTCGAACAGATCGCCGATCTGGCTGGCCACAGACAGCGCCAGCGCCAGCGCCACGGTGCGCAGCGACACCTGCGAGAAGAACGAAAGCGTGATGGCGCTGCCGAGCGCGACGCCTGACACCGTGCCACCAATGGCGCCGGACCAGGTCTTGCCGGGAGAGATCCGCGGTGCAAGTTTCGGCCCGCCAATCGAACGCCCGAAGAAATAGGCCAGGATATCGGTGCCCCAGACGACGGCGAACAGAAACAGCGTCGCCATCAGCCCGAACTGGTCGCTGCCACGGATCGCGGCAAGCGAAATACCACTCAGGCCCGCATAAAGCACACCACCGGGCATCCAGCCGCTGCCACGCCGCAAAAACTTCAGCAGAAGGGCCGTGATGGCAAAACCGCCCAACAGGGGGGCACCCAGACCAAGATCGCCAAAAGCCAGATTGGCCGCCACGCAGACCACTGCCACCCAGCCGAAAGCGTCGCCGCGCAAATCCACCTCGGGCAGACGCGTCATCTTCGACCATTCGTGATAGATCAGCAGCGACATGCCGGCGGCAAACAGCCGGAAAGGCGTTCCGCCATACCATGTTGCGGCAAGGGTGACCGCGGCCATGACGAGCGCGGAAATCGTACGCTTGCGAAGTTCGCTTGCCATCAGCCGGCAACCGCCGCTGGCTTGGCAGCTAGGCCGCCAAAACGGCGATCGCGCGCCGCATAGATCTTCAGCGCGTCAAAAAACATCTCGCGGTCGAAATCCGGCCAGAAATTCGGCAGGAACAGGAATTCGGAATAGGCGGCCTGCCACAGCAGGAAGTTGGAAAGACGCTCCTCGCCGCTGGTGCGGATGATCAGGTCCGGATCGGGGATGCCGGCGGTATCGAGGCGTTCGTCAACCATCGCCATATCGATATCTTCCGGGCGCAGCAGTCCAGCCGCCACTTCGCTTGCCAGACGTTCGATGGCGCGCAGAATTTCGTTCCGCGAACCGTAATTGAAGGCGATGACAAGGGTGAGGCCGGTATTGCCGCTGGTGGTTTCTTCAGCCTCCAGCAACATCGGCAGCAGATCGCCCTGCAGGTTGCGGCGATCGCCGATGATACGAATCCGGACGTTCGAACGATGCAGTTCGGCCAGATCGCGGCGGATGAACCGCCGCATCAGCCCGAGCAGGTCCGTCACCTCGGCTTCCGGCCGGCTCCAGTTCTCCGAGGAGAATGCGAAGAGCGTCAGGAACTCGACGCCCGCCTCGCCTGCGGCACGCACAGCCTGACGCACGGCCTCGACACCTTTTGTGTGCCCGACGGTGCGCGGCAGGCCGCGCTGGTTTGCCCAGCGACCGTTGCCATCCATGATGATGGCAACATGCTTCGGGATCACGGGTAGATCAGGCTTCACCATGTTCAGTCCGGCGTTTGTGACAGCGACGAGCGGGCTTTGATGCAGGTTCTAGACCTGCATGATTTCCTTTTCCTTCTCCGCAAGCAAGCGGTCCAGCTCGGAAATCGCATCATCTGTCATCTTCTGGATTTTTTCGGACTGCGCACGGCTGTCGTCCTGGCCGATATCGCCGTCCTTTTCAGCCTTCTTCAAGGCGTCCATGCCATCACGGCGAACGTTGCGCACAGCAACCTTGCTCTTTTCCGTGTAGTCGTGCGCAACCTTGACCAGCGACTTGCGGCGCTCTTCGTTGAGCTCCGGCAGCGGGATGCGCAGGTTCTGACCGTCCATGATCGGATTGAGGCCGAGATTCGATTCGCGGATGGCGCGGTCGACAGCATTGACCATCGACTTATCCCAGATGGATACGCCGAGCATGCGCGGCTCAGGCACGGTAATATTGGCAACCTGGTTCAGCGGCACACGCGAACCATAGGCTTCGACCGTGACCGGATCGAGAATGTTGGCAGAGGCGCGGCCCGTACGCAGCGAGGCGATGTCGCTCTTGAAGGCCGTAACAGCGCCGTCCATGCGACGCTTGATGTCGTTGAGATCGATGGCACCGCTCATCTTACACTCCGTATGTTGTTTGAGGTCCGCTGCGGTCGTCCGCGCGGACCTGTCTGAAGATCAATTGTCTGAAACGATGGTCTTGAGACCACCGCCGGTCAAGATATCGGCGAAACCGCCACGCTCGTGGATCGAGAACACAATAATCGGGATCGTGTTCTCCTGCGCAAGCGCAACCGCGGTCACATCCATCACGGCAAGACCCTTTTCCAGAACTTCCGCGTGGGTAAGCTGGTCGAAGCGGGTGGCCGTCGGATCCTTCTTCGGGTCGGCCGTATAGATGCCGTCCACCTGCGTGCCCTTGAACAGGGCTTCTGCGCCGATTTCGGCCGCACGCAGAGCGCCGGCACTATCGGTCGTGAAGAACGGGTTGCCGGTACCGCCGGCAAAAATCACCACCCTGCCCTGCGACAGATGATGCAGCGCCTGGCGCTGAGAGAAGCTTTCGCAAATTTCCGGCATGGAGATCGCCGACAGCACGACCGTATCGACGCCGAGCTTGCGCAGCGATGTCGCCAGCGCCAGTGCGTTGATCACAGTACCGAGCATGCCCATGTGGTCGCCGGTGACGCGGTCGCCACCCTTGGAGGCAACGGCAACACCGCGGAAAATATTACCGCCGCCGACAACGATCCCGACATCGACGCCCATACGGCGTGCATCGGAGATATCGGCAGCGATACGGTCGGCAACGTTGACGTCGATGCCGAAACCCTGGCTACCCATAAGGGCTTCACCAGAGACTTTCAAAAGCACGCGTTTGTAGATTGGCTGGGCAGACATGGATACTCCTTCGAGGCTCGCACCGCCAAGCCCGATACACGAAGGGCACCGCGTTGTCACGCGATGCCCCTGTGATTATTGATATTGTATAGAGATATCAGCCCTTGGAAACGGCTGCGACTTCAGCTGCGAAGTCGGTCTCTTCCTTTTCGATGCCGTCGCCGAGCAGCAGGCGAGCCATGCCGGTGACTTCGATCGGAGCGCCGACTTCCTTTTCGGCAGCCTTGACAGCTTCGCCGACGGTCAGGTCAGGATTGATGACGAAAGCCTGCGACAGAAGGGCGACTTCTTCGAAGAACTTGCGCATGCGGCCTTCAACCATCTTTTCGATGATGGCTTCCGGCTTGCCGGATTCGCGCGACTGTTCGATGAAGACGTTGCGTTCGCGCTCGGCGACAGCAGCATCGACTTCTTCCGAACGGATGGCGAGCGGAGCCGTTGCAGCGATGTGCATGGCAACCTGGCGGCCGATGGCGCTGAGGGCTTCCTTGTCGCCGGTCGACTTCAGGGCAACCAGAACGCCGAGCTTGCCGAGACGATCGGCGGCAGCGTTGTGGATGTAGGTCGCGACAACACCGTCTTCGACTTCAAGGGCAACCGAGCGACGCAGGCTCATGTTCTCGCCGATGGTGGCGATCGCATCCTTGATGGTGTCGGAGACCGACTTGCCGGTTGCCGGATAGGTGGCTTCGCTAACGGCTTCAACGGTGCCATCGGTGGTCAGCGCTACGTCGGCAATGCCGCGAACCATGACCTGGAAAGCGTCGTTACGGGCAACGAAGTCGGTTTCGGAGTTGACTTCGACGACGACAGCCTTGGTGCCGGTCGATGCAACGCCGATCAGGCCTTCAGCAGCCGTGCGGCCCGACTTCTTGTCGGCCTTTGCGATGCCCTTGGCGCGCAGCCAGTCGATTGCTGCTTCGATGTCGCCGTTGTTTTCGGTCAGCGCCTTCTTGCAGTCCATCATGCCTGCGCCAGACTTTTCGCGCAGTTCCTTCACCAGTGCAGCGGTGATTTCAGCCATTGTGAGCCTCTTGTCGGTTCGAGTTGCGTGCCGCCGGAAAAACCTCGGCGAACTCAAGGTTTTGGGAACGAATGTACCCGGAAGTGTGACAGGGTGATGAAGATCATCACCGGCCTGTCGTCTCAACCGCTGACGTCATTGCTGCGGGAGGACAGGTCCTTAAACGGCCAAGGCCAGGGATTGTGATCTCTGGCCTTGGACGAATTCGCAAAGATGGAGCGGTCAGTGCCGCTCCGCCCCAGACAATTAAGCCTGAGCTTCGGCTTCGCCTTCGAGAGCCGGCTCGATCGGAGCTTCGGCCATACCGCCGAGGTCACGACCGGAAGCGCCCTGCTGGCGAGCGATGCCGTCGATGGCAGCGCGAGCGATCAGGTCGCAATACAGCGAGATGGCGCGCGAAGCATCGTCGTTACCCGGGATCGGGTAGTCGATGAGGTCCGGATCGCAGTTCGAGTCGATGATAGCAACGACCGGGATGCCCAGGCGCTTGGCTTCGTCGATAGCGATCTTTTCCTTGTTGGTGTCGATGATCACCATCAGGTCAGGGGTGCCGCCCATGTCGCGGATACCGCCGAGAGCCTTGTCCAGCTTCTCGCGTTCGCGCTCGAGGTTCAGGCGCTCTTTCTTGTTGTAGCCGGACTGTTCCGAAGCCAGGATCTCGTCGAGCTTGCGCAGACGGGCGATCGAGTTCGAAATGGTCTTCCAGTTGGTCATCATGCCGCCGAGCCAACGCGAGTTGACGTAGTACTGGGCAGAACGCTTGGCCGAATCGGCGATCAGCTCGGAAGCCTGACGCTTGGTGCCAACGAACAGAACGCGGCCGCCACGGGCAACGGTGTCCGAGATGACCTGCAGGGCGCGCGACAGCATCGGAACGGTCTGCGCGAGGTCGATGATGTGGATGTTGTTACGATCGCCGAAAATGTACGGCTTCATCTTCGGGTTCCAGCGGTGAGTCTGGTGACCAAAGTGAACGCCTGCTTCAAGCAGCTGGCGCATAGAGAAATCGGGCAATGCCATGCCTTGTTATCCTTTACCGGTTGAACCTCCGCAAGGCGAACAGCACTCTCTTTTGAGAATGCCACCGGGCGGAACTGCCCGGATTTCTCCCGGACGATCCCATGCCTTACGTGTGGAATATTGGTGCCCATACAGCGCTTCGCCCGTCAGATCAAGGCGAAGCGTTAAAAAAGATTGTTCGATGATCAATCGTCAGGGCACGGCCACATTGCCGGCGCACGCAAACCCTTCGGCAATTTCGTCTCCGCATTGCCGCAGGACAGATCGACCTGCGACTGCGCCAGATCAACAGCGCCGGATAGATCCAGCCCCTCGATGCGGGTCAGGAACATGAAAGCCCGATCGAAACGCGGTGCGGTCGTGAATATCGCCTTGCTGAGATCGGCGCGCGACAGGTTTGCGAGCGTGAAATCCACATCGGTCAGATTTGTCTTGTCGAAAGACGTCCGGCCGAGTTCCGCCTTTTCGAAATTGGCACCGGTCAGATCGGCACCGCCGAAATTGGCGCGCTGCAACTCCGCCGACTCGAAACTGGCACCCTTGGCCGAAACGTTCTGCAAGCCGGCGCGATAACCTTCGGCCCGCGAAAAGTCCGCCTTGTCGGCGGTCGATCCGGTGAACCATGCACGAATGATACGGGTCTTCTGCAGATTGGCGCCCGTCAGGTTGTTGTTCCTGAGGTCGGTCATCGAAAAATCGGCTTCCGAAAGATTGGCGCCCTGAAAGTCGTTGCCCGACATCATCAGGTTTTTCTTGACGCAGCCGCTCCAGTCGACCTTGGCGGCAGCCGATGATCCACAGCTGCCGGCGCCGCTCGCGGCCGGCGCAACGAGGTAACTTGCGCCGGAAATCACCGTCGCCAAGAAAAGACCGGAAAAAACACCTGACTGCCGATACATAGCGCCCGAATTCCAACCCAATTTCGAAATTCTCCCCATATATATGGGGCAAACCAATGACGACGTCATCACTTTCCGCTGATAAACTGTCGTTTATTTACAGTCCGGCGCGCGGTCGAGCACTTCCAGCTTGGCAAGCTGCCCGGTCAGGACGAAATCGCCATAATCCATGGTCAGATCGCGGGTGATGCCGTTGTCGTAGAGCTTGAACGACATGCGGTAGACGGGAACCGCATCGCCTGTGCCGCTATCGTTGAAATAGGCGATCGTCACAGGCCAGTAGGCCTGTTTGGAGAACTGCCCCGCCTGCCCTGCATCGCTGTCATCGGCTTCCGGCGTCTGCTTCTTGCCAACCACCGTCGAGGTCAGAAGGCTCTTGTCGCCGTCTTCGGAACCGTCAAAAATCCGGGCTTCGAAGAAGCGCTTTCCCTTGCGGGCATTGTCGAGAACATCGAGCATATGCTGGGTCGGGAACTGGCTCGGCGTCAGATCCAGCTCGCGCGTATCCGGCTTCTGCAACTCGACCTTGACGCCTGTTGAAACATTGGTTGCCTCGCCGCTGACCTGCTTGTCGAGTTGCTCGTCGGTGAACGACTTGGTCTCGAAACGGAATTCCTTCAGGTCGGCATTTTCGAAGGTCGTCGTCTGCTGATCGGTGGTGCGCTGGTCTTCGCCGGTATCGGTCTTGGTCACGAAGCGGAAATTCGTGGTAAAGCCGGTGCAGGCCGAGCCGGTGAACTCATAGACCATGCGGCCATACATGCCTTCGATACCCGAGCGCTCCGAAACATCCTTGAGCTTGAGATCGTAGACGGCCCGGTGCGGGATCAGTGCGCGCGCACCTTCGACGCCGGCGGCGGCAGATGTGGCGGTCGATGCCATCATCGTCGCTGTGAATGCCAGCCCGAGCGTCAAACGAAACATTCAATCTCTCCTATCGGACTCACGGCGCAATGTTATAAGAACGCCATCGAGTAATGCTTATCGTCCTGCATGCAGGATTTCTGCACATATTACAACAAAAGCCGGAGACCGAAATGTCCGATGCCATCGAAAGCCGCCTGACCGAACTGGGGATCACCCTGCCCGTCGCAGCAGCGCCCGCCGCCAATTACGTATCCTACGTCATCAGTGGCAACCTGCTCTACATCTCCGGTCAGCTACCAACCGAAAATGGCAAGCTTGAGATCAAGGGACTTGTCGGCCAGGACGTCGATGTCGCGGCCGCCAGCCGCGCCGCGGAACTTTGCGCGATCAACATTCTTTCGCAGGCCAAGGCAGCGCTTAACGGCGATCTCGGAAAGATCAAGCGCGTCGTCAAGCTTTCGAGCTTCGTTGCGTCTGCTCCGGGCTTCACCGATCAGCATATCGTCACCAATGGCGCATCGAACCTGATCGCCAACGTGCTCGGCGAAGCCGGCAAGCACGCCCGCGCTGCCGTCGGCATGGCTGCACTTCCGCTCAACGCCGCCGTTGAAATCGAAGCCATTATCGAGATCGACGCATGACTTCTGCAGCCTGGATCAAGGAACTGCCGGTCGCCCATCGCGGCTACCACGACATGAACAACGAGATCTGGGAAAACACGCTGTCCGCCTTCGAGCGGGCAGCGGTCGCCGGATTCGCCATCGAATGCGACCTGCAGCTTTCCGCAGACAGCGAAGTCATGGTTTTCCATGACGACACGCTGGACCGTCTTTGCGGCATCAGCGGTGATGTACGCGAGCGCACCGCCGCAGAACTCGGCATGCTGTCGATCGGCGGCACCAAGGACCGCATCCCGACGCTGAAGCAAATGCTGAAGCTGGTGGATGGGCGCGTGCCTCTGGTCATCGAGATCAAGGGACGCACCGCCGAACTGGATGACGGTTTTGTCGAGGCTGTGCTGGAAGTGCTGGAAGGCTACAAGGGCACGGTTGCCCTGATGAGCTTCGACCACCACATCCTGCGCGACCTGAAACGTGTGGAAGCACCCTACCCGCTCGGTCTCACCGCTATGGGCGACAAGCCGGATGATTTCTTCAAGCACGATGATGCCATGCATCTGGGTTTGGATTTCATCTCCTATCACTGGCCGCACCTGCCCAACAGTTTCATCACTGCACAGCAGAAAGCTGGCATTCCCATCATCACCTGGACGGTGAGGGATGAAAATGCCCGCGAACATACCTATAAGTATGCAGACCAGATGACCTTCGAGGGTTTTGACCCGAGGGAGACTTCTGCGCGTTAACAAGCAGACCTGCCCACATTCGAAGAGACGCATGACCGGAAATCTCACGATCCGCATCGAAAACTCTTTCAAAGCGATCAGCCCTGAGGGCTGGTCGCGCCTTTCCGGTACCCACCGGGGCGGCACCCTGCCCTATAATCCATTCCTGTCGCATGCCTATCTCTCCGCACTGGAAGAGTCGGGCTCGGCAACCGCCAAGACCGGTTGGCACGGCCATCACCTGCTGCTCGAAACCGAAGGCGGCAAGCTGATCGGCGCCATTCCCGGCTATCTGAAAAGCCACAGCCAGGGCGAATACGTGTTCGATCACGGCTGGGCCGACGCTTTCGAGCGTGCAGGCGGGCGTTATTATCCAAAGCTGCAATGCACCGTACCCTTCACGCCCGCGACAGGGCCACGGCTGCTGACGGCCGAGGGCTACGACGCCGATGTGATGCAGGACACGCTGGCAGCCGGCTTGCAGGAAGTCACGCGACAGCTCGGCATCTCATCCGCGCATGTCACCTTCGTGCGGAAAGAGGAACTGCCGGCGCTGGAGGATGACGGTTATCTGCACCGCACCGACCAGCAGTTTCACTTCATCAACAACGGTTATGCCGATCACGCCGCCTTTCTGGACACGTTATCGTCGCGCAAGCGCAAGGACCTGAAAAAGGAACGCCGCGCCGCACTGGAAAATGGCATCAGCATCGACTGGCTAACCGGATCGGACCTGACCGAAGAGATCTGGGATCAGTTTTTTACCTTCTACATGGACACCGGCGGCCGCAAATGGGGCCGGCCATACCTCACACGCCAATTCTATTCTCTGATCGGCGAGCGCATGCCGGACGACATCCTGCTGGTGATGGCCAAGCGCGAAGGCAAATACGTTGCCGGCGCCATCAACTTCATCGGCGAGGATGCGCTTTACGGCCGCCATTGGGGCTGTATCGAGGATCATCCCTTCCTGCATTTCGAGGTCTGTTATCATCAGGCCATCGATTTTGCGCTGGAAAAGGGGCTGAAACGCGTCGAGGCCGGGGCGCAGGGCGAACACAAGCTGGCGCGTGGTTATCTGCCCGTCACCACCCATTCGGCCCATTACATCGCGCATCCGGGCCTTCGAAACGCCATTGCCGATTATCTCGAGCGTGAACGGCGTGACGTCGAGGAGATGAGCGGTTACTTGAGCGAACACAGCCCGTTCCGCAAAGGCGAACGGCAGGAACAAGACTGAAGCGCGGAAAAGCGCAACGACGGAGAGGATTTATCCATGAGCGGCATCGCCTATGACGACGGCAACATCTTTGCAAAGATCCTGCGCGGCGAAATTCCCTGCCACCGCGTTTATGAAGATACCGATACGCTGGCCTTCATGGATGTGATGCCGCAGGCGCCGGGACATCTGCTGGTGATCCCCAAGCAGCCTTCGCGCAACATGCTGGATGCCGATCCGGCCGTTCTCGCCAAGACCATTGCGGTCGTGCAGAAACTGGCCCGAGCAGCGCAGGACGCGTTTGATGCCGACGGCATCTACATCGCCCAGTTCAACGAACCGGCGGCAGGCCAGACCGTATTCCACCTGCATTTCCACATCGTGCCACGCCATGAAGGCGAAGCCCTGAAGCCGCATTCCGGCAAGATGGAAGATGGCGAAATTCTCGCTGCAAACGCAGAAAAGATCATCGGCGAACTCGGCAACTGATCAACATCAATTCGGTGACTACGTCATCCTCGGCCTTATGCCGAGGATCTAATCACATCAATGATATCAATCGCTTGCAGATCCTCGGGACAAGCCCGAGGATGACGACGGAGGGGTTTTCGATCTTTGTCGGCAGTTTGAGACGGGCATCACTGAACGACTCTACGGCTGCAGAAACAGCAACCCGGCAATGAGGATGGCGATCGGCACCAGCACGCCGACCGCCACTCTTTTTCCTGTCCCCAGGAAAACCGCAAAACCGATACCGGCGGCGGCGAGACGCAGCCAGAGCGGTGAGTTGGCAAGCGTGCCGGTCGGGAAAACGATCAGCTTGGCGGTGACCGCCATCACCAACGCCGTCGCAACGGCCCTCACCCAATAGAGCGCTTCGGAATCCTCGTTGAGACGATGGCCGATCAGAACGCCCATCCAGCGCCAGATGTCGGTTGCCAGAAAGCCGGCAACCACGATCACCACATACGTCCACCAGCCGTCGGCCATCACACCCGCCCTCCACCGGCCTTGCGACGCCGATAACGATCGATCAGATACGCGACCGTGCCGCCCCCAATTCCGGCGACCAGCACATCAAAACCCGGCACCACCAGCGCCAGCGTCGGCCCTGCAACGATACCGATGACAAAGGCGATTTTCACCACCGGCTGCACCGCGCTCGCCCAGATCGACGCGATGAAATAGACCGGCGTAAGCATGAACAGCGCACCGGCGACCACTGGCGGGAATTGCGACACGACGCCGTAACTGACACCGACGATCAGCGTGTTGGTCAGCGTCAGCGTCATGCCGAAACCAGCGAAATAGGCGACGCGAAAATCCCTCGGCACATCGCGCAGATGCCGCGAGGCAAACACCCAGGATGTGATGGCGATGAAATGCGAAACGAACAGCAGCATCGGCAGCGGCGTCTTTTTCGTGCGCATTTCCGGCATGATAGACGCCACCATCGGCATCATGCGGATCGACGACAGCGTCACCGCAAGGAATGACGCGGCGATATGTGCATTGCCGAGCATGCTGCCGACGAGAATCATCTGCGCGGGCAGAGCCCAGATACCGAGCGTCATCGCCACCGCTTCGCCACGCGTCATGCCCGATTCCAGCGCAAAGGCGCTGAAGCCGACATAGGACGTCATCAGAATGAAGGCCGGCAAGGAAATGATGCCGCGCATGCCTGTGAAGAACCAGCCGAGATTACCGCGAGGTGGAGACATGAGCTGTCCGGTTGTCGTTCATCAACCGGCCTACAAAAACGACGATGCCGGGACAAGCCCGGCATCGCCAACTTTCAACGAACCGTCGGGGAACGGCTCACTTTTTCTTCGGCACCTTCGGTACGGCGCTGCTCTTTTTGGGTACCGGCTTGATCGGCTTTTCCTCGGCAATCACTTCGCCATCATCCGCAGCCTGCGCCTTCGCAGAACTTCCGCCCTTGGTTTTCGGTGCAGCTTTCTTGGCCGCCTTCGGCTTCGAAACCTTGCCCTTTACCTCGTCGGCTGCGTCCTTGACCTCGGCCTCCGGCTTCGGCTTCACCGGCGCGGTCTCGGAAATGCAGTCGAGCTTCAGCGTGCTCTTGCCATCCTCGTCCTTGCCGACAGTGACGTTGACCACACCACCCTTGCGCAGCTTGCCGAACAGGATCTCGTTGGCGAGCGGCTTCTTGATGTGTTCCTGGATGACACGCGACAAAGGCCGTGCGCCCATCTTTTCGTCATAGCCCTTTTCGGCCAGCCAGGCGATCGCATCCTGATGCAGGTCGAACGTGACGTTGCGCTCAGACAGCTGGGTTTCCAGCTGCATCACGAACTTCTGCACGACCTGATGAATGACTTCCGTCGGCAGCGGTGCGAACGGGATGATCGCATCGAGACGGTTGCGGAATTCCGGCGTGAACAGGCGGTTCAATGCCTCTTCGTCTTCACCGGTGCGCTTGGAGGAACCGAAACCGATGGCGGCCTTGGCCATTTCCGAAGCGCCCGCATTGGTCGTCATGATCAGGATGACGTTACGGAAGTCGATCTTCTTGCCGTTGTGGTCGGTCAGCGAACCATGGTCCATGACCTGCAGCAGGATATTGTAGATATCCGGATGCGCCTTCTCGATTTCGTCGAGCAGAACCACGGAATGCGGATGCTGGTCGACGCCATCGGTCAGAAGACCGCCCTGGTCGAAACCGACATAACCGGGAGGCGCGCCGAGCAGTCGCGAGACCGTGTGGCGTTCCATGTATTCCGACATGTCGAAGCGCAGCATTTCCACGCCGAGCGACGAGGCAAGCTGTTTGGCGACTTCCGTCTTGCCGACGCCTGTCGGGCCGGAGAAGACATAGGAGCCGATCGGCTTGTTCGGTTCGCGCAGACCCGCACGGGCAAGCTTGATCGCGGTCGACAGTGCCTCGATCGCCTTGTCCTGACCGTAGACGACGGAACGCAGTTCCTTTTCCAGGTTGGCGAGAACCATCTCGTCATCCTTGGACACCGTCTTTGCCGGGATGCGGGCCATCGTGGCGATCGTCGCCTCGATTTCCTTCTCGGTGATCAGCTTGCGGCGCTTGGAGGCCGTCAGCAGCATCTGCGCCGCACCGGTCTCGTCGATCACGTCGATCGCCTTGTCCGGCAGCTTGCGGTCGGAAATGTAGCGCGCCGACAGTTCGACAGCCGCCTTGATCGCCTCGTTGGTGTAACGCAGCTTATGGTATTCTTCGAAATAAGGCTTCAGGCCCTTCATGATCTCGATCGCATCATCGATCGACGGCTCATTGACGTCGATTTTCTGGAAACGACGGACCAGAGCCCGGTCCTTTTCGAAGAACTGGCGATATTCCTTGTAGGTGGTCGAACCGATGCAGCGGATCTGCCCGGAGGACAGAGCCGGCTTCAACAGGTTGGACGCATCCATGGCGCCGCCGGACGTCGCACCCGCACCAATGACGGTGTGGATTTCGTCGATGAACAGGACGGCACCCGGAAAATCTTCCAGTTCCTTGACGACCTGCTTCAGACGCTCCTCGAAATCACCGCGATAACGGGTACCGGCGAGCAGCGTGCCCATGTCGAGCGAGAAGATCGTCGCGTCGGCCAGCGCTTCAGGCACCTTGCCTTCAACGATACGTTTGGCGAGACCTTCGGCGATCGCCGTCTTGCCGACGCCCGGATCCCCCACATAAAGCGGGTTGTTCTTGGAACGACGGCACAGGACCTGAATGGTGCGGTTGACCTCGGAATGACGACCGATCAGCGGATCGATACGGCCATCCTTGGCCTTGTCGTTGAGGTTGACGCAATAGGCCTTGAGTGCATCTGCCGGCTTCTTGGTCGCACCATCGTCCTGCTCACGCGAGGAGGAGGATTTTGCGTCCGCATCGCCCTCTTCGGCACCACGCGGCGTGCGCGCCTGCGAAGCGCCGGGCCGCTTGCCGATGCCGTGGCTGATATAGTTGACCGCATCATAACGCGTCATCTCCTGCTCCTGCAGGAAGAAGGCGGCATGGCTTTCGCGCTCGGCAAAAATCGCGACGAGCACGTTGGCGCCGGTCACTTCTTCACGGCCGGAAGACTGGACGTGAATGACGGCGCGCTGGATGACGCGCTGGAAGCCGGATGTGGGTTTAGAATCCTCGTCGTAACCGGTGACGAGATTTGCGAGTTCGTTATCGACGTAATCGGAAACCGTCTTGCGAAGGTTATCCAGATTGACATTGCACGCGCCCATGACAGCCGCCGCATCGGAATCGTCGATCAGCGCAAGGAGCAGATGCTCCAGCGTTGCATATTCGTGGTGCCGCTCATTGGCGAAGGTCAGTGCCTGATGCAGCGCCTTTTCGAGACTAGGCGAAAATGTTGGCACGGCGTTACCTCACTTCTTTTCCATAACACATTGCAGCGGATGCTGATGCTGTCGGGCGAAATCCATGACCTGACTTACTTTGGTCTCTGCGACCTCATACGTAAAGACACCGCATTCCCCCACGCCGTGATTGTGAACGTGGAGCATGATGCGCGTCGCCGCGTCGAGGTCTTTCTGGAAAAAACGCTCCAGAACATGAATGACGAACTCCATGGGCGTGTAGTCGTCGTTCAGCAAAAGCACACGGTAGAGACTTGGCTTTTTGGTTTTCGGTTTCGTTCGGGTGATGACCGACGTCCCGCGATTACCGTTGTCGCCGTCTCCGTTTTTCTCGTCCTGCATAAAGATCGGCGTTGCGATCATCGTCTTTTATTCCTCAGTCGTCCAGCAACCGATCCTTGGGAGGTGATCGAACCAGACGTTGGACCTTTAACTTAGTTCATTCGCGAAGGATTTTAAGCCCTCCGCTCGTCTGCGCAATCACAATTCCGAAAAGGAGCAACCCATAGGACGGAAAATCGGGACTGCTGGAAGCATCAGATCACCCCGACAGCGAAGAACATCGCTGATGCGGTGAATATAGGAGCGGCGGCTCATCGAAAAAAGATGCGCCCGCAAGCTTGCGCCGAACCGACGTGCTCACATCGAGAGCCATCAACGAAAAAGCGGGCCTGAAAGCCCGCTCGTATCGTCTTCGATCTGGATATCGATCAGAGATCGACGTCGAGGATAGCCATCGTGAAGTTGTAGGAGCGCTCTTCGTCCTCGTCATCGATGTAAACCACACCGAGGAATTCGTCGCCGGCATAAACTTCGGCCGAGTCGTCCTTGCGCGGGCGCGCCTTGACCACGAAGGTCGGATTGAAAACGCGCTTGAAATAGGCGTCGAGTTTCTTGATTTCGTCCGGTTTCACTGGCGTTTCTCCGTCTGCAGTTCGCGTTGCGGCGCTTGTGGCATGGGTTGGCGGGAAATGTAAAGACGGGAAAAACCGCCATCCTCTACGATGAGAATGGCGAGATAGAGCGCAGGTCCGGAAGCGTCAATCCTCGGAAAGCACCATCTGGTTCATCACGCGCGAAGGCTCCGAGCAGCCGGCGTTACCGACAACCTTTGCGGGAACTCCGGCGACGGTGGTGTTATGCGGCACGGATTTGAGAACCACCGAACCGGCGGCGACACGCGAGCAATGACCGATCTCGATATTGCCGAGGATCTTTGCCCCTGCCCCGATCAGCACGCCATCGGCAATTTTCGGATGGCGATCCGCGCCTTCCTTGCCGGTGCCGCCAAGCGTCACGCCATGCAGGATGGAAACATTGTCGCCGATGATCGCCGTCTCGCCAACGACAAGACCGGTGGCATGGTCGAGAAAAATCCCGCGACCGATGCGCGCTGCGGGATTGATATCAGTCTGGAAAACGCTGGACGACCTGCTCTGCAGATACAAAGCGAAATCACGGCGACCACGGTTCATAAGCCAGTGCGCGAGACGGTGCGTCTGCAGGGCATGAAAGCCCTTGAAATAGAGAACCGCCTCGAGGAAGCGCAGGCAGGCGGGGTCGCGATCGTAAACGGCCTGGATATCCACACGCAGGATACCACCCCATTCCGGCCAGTCCGCCAGCATTTCCTCAAACGTCTGACGCAGCAGAACGGCCTGCAGATCAGGATGATCGAGGCGTTCGCAGATCCGGTGGATGACGCAATCTTCAAGCGATCGGTGGTTCAGCACCGTCGAATAGAGAAATGCGGCCAGCAGCGGATCGTGTTCCGCGCCGGCGCGTGCCTCGTTGCGCAACGTATCCCAGATCGGATCCACCATTGCGACGGCATCCTTCTGCAGGGCCTCGTGACGTGCGGACATGGACACTTCCTCGTTTCTTCAGGCGCTCATTATATAGAACAATTTTGCGACGATACCAATGCCACCGGAAATGCATTCCGATGAACCATAGGTTCAAAGCCATTCAAAGGCTTGCGTAGAATTCCAGCACGGCCGCCTTGAACACGCGGTCGCCGACGGCCAGCATGTGGTCGCGGTTGGGAATATCCAGCGCGCGGGCATTCGGCATCAGCGCCGCAAGCTCCTGCGGTGAACCGGCGATATCATCCTTGGTGCCGACACCGATCAGGGTCGGGATATCGATCTTCGCCATATCGGACCGTTCCACCAGATCGCGCGAACCGCGAATACAGGCGGCCAGCGCATCGCGGTCACTTTTCGTCTGTTCGGCAAACATGCGGAACATGCGGCCGCGCTCATGAGTGATATCGTCGATCACGGGCGCGACAAGCGCATCGGCGATCGGGTCCCAGTCGCCAACGCCGTCGGTCATGCCGATGCCGAGACCGCCGAGCACCAACGAGCGGATACGCTGCGGATTGGCGAGTGCGGCGAAGGTTGAGATGCGCGCGCCCATCGAATAACCCATGACATGCGCTTGATCGATACCGAGATGATCCAGCAGCGCGATCGCGTCGGTCGCCATCACCCACGGGCGATAAGCTTCGGCATCGCGCGGCTTGTCGCTTGCTCCATGGCCGCGATTGTCGAGCGCGATGACACGGTAGCCCGCCTCGCCCAGCGTTTTCAGCCAGCCCGGATGTACCCAGTTGACGGTGGCCGTCGAGGCAAAGCCGTGAATCAGCAATACCGGATCGCCGGAAGGCTCGCCCTCGTCAAAATACGCGATTTTCAGGCCGTCATGGTCGAACTGGGTAAAGGCGGGAGCATTGAGGTTCATGGCATATCCTGTCTCGGCGGCATATTTTCCACACGGCCCCTCGTCTTGGGAACCGCCCGTCGGTGCTTAAACGCAATTTTTAGTGCAAGTTTCAAGTGCGGCCGATCAAATCCACTTCATCATGGCATCCACGCAGTCTATAAGCGCCGGCAAATCGAAAGGACAGATCTTGGCTGCACGCGACCGATATTCCCGTAAACTCGAATGCTCGCAATGCGGACACAACGGTTATGCCGAGGTTTCCGAGGACGACGATCCGCGCCGCAAGACGCCGGGCTTTCTGGTGGATGAAATGCCGACGGGGTTCGTGACCGAATTCGCCTCGAACGATCCGCGCAAATACATGATCCGATGCCGTTGCGGCCACAAGTTCCGCTTCGAGCAGAAGACGGTTTATGCACCGGGCGGAGAGCCACGGCGCTGACCTGACGAAAGACAGGATGCGACCTTTCAGAGAATGGTCACGTTAGAATTTTTCCTACACAATCAGCGGGCCTCACTATAAGGTCCGTCGCAAAACATCGATCGGAGACGAACATGGCCGGGCATGCAATTCCTCACTTCCAGAACGACGGCGGTCACGCGGCAATCGAAATCGGCGTCAAGGAATTCATGTGCACGGGCGCCAACGTGCCCTTCGACCATCCGCACATCTATATCGACATGGGCGACGACAACGAGAAGGTCTGCTCCTATTGCTCGACGCTCTATCGCTACAATCCGAACCTGAAGGCCGACCAGACCGAGCCGGCCGGTTGCGTTTTCCACGTCAAGGCGGCCTGAGCTTCGGTTCAAGCGCATGACAATCAAAAGAGTAGCGATCGTCGGCGCCGGCATGGCCGGGCTGACGGCGGCGCTGGCATTAGCGCGGCGTGGTATCGCCTGCGACATCATCGAACAGGCCACCCGCCTCGAGGAAGTCGGTGCCGGCCTGCAGGTGTCGCCAAATGCATCCCGCATCCTTGCCGAGCTCGGCGTCTTGAAGACGCTGGAGCCGATCTGGAACGAGCCGGATCACATCGCGCTGGCATCCGGCCTGTCCTTGAAAGTTCTGGCCAATGTGCCGGTCGGGCGTTTTGCGCGCGAGCGCTGGCGTGCGCCCTATGGTGTGCTGCACCGGACCACGCTTCAGCGCGCCCTGCTGTCGGCCGTCGAGCAGCAACCCTTGTGCACGCTTCACCTCAGCGTCCGTCTGGACCACCCCGGAGCCGATGCCTTTGCCGCCATTACCGGCCACCGCCCGGATCTGATCATCGGTGCGGACGGCGTCTGGTCACAGGTACGCACCATCGTGCCGCAAGCGCCAATCCCGACATTTTCCGGAAACATCGCCTGGCGCCTGACTGTGCCCTCCAGCAAGGCGCCGCCGGCCCTGAAGGTCAATGCCGTCACAGCTTTTATGGGGCCTGGCGCGCATCTAGTCTCCTATCCGCTCAAGGAAATAGACGGCTATAACGTCGTTGCCATCTCGACCGGCCTCAATCCAGGCCAGACGTGGCAGGCGCATGCCAACACGAAACAGCATGATCTGCTGATGAGCCAGTTTTCGCTCTGGCATTCGCAAATTCAGGAACTTCTGAGCCACGCGAAGGATGCCACCTTCTGGCCGCTCTACGAAGTCGAGCGCGGCAAATGGCATAACGGTCGTGACACCGTGCTGATCGGCGATTCCGCCCACGCCATGATGCCTTTTGCTGCCCAGGGCGCGTCTATGGCAATCGAGGATGCGGCGCGTCTGGCCGTTCATCTGGCAAGACCCGGCGCGCTTGCCGACAGACTTTCCGCTTTCGAAAAGGAGCGTGTGACGAGAACCGACAAGGTGCGCAATCGCGGCGCCTTCAATCGCTTCGCCTATCACGCCCGCGGCCCGGTTCGGCTTGCCCGCAATGCGGTGCTGTCGTTGCGGTCGCCGCAATCGCTTGCGGCTGACCTAGACTGGCTTTACGGCTTCAACGCCGGCGATCCGTGATCACTTGACTGCCGCTGCGGCGGCAAAACCGGCCTCAAGATCGCGCTTGAGGTCGGCAACGTCTTCCAGGCCGATCTGCAGGCGAATGACCGGACCTTCGCTCGGCGCCTTGCGGATCGTGCGATCGGAAAGGCTGACCGGCACGGCGAGGCTTTCGTAACCGCCCCAGGACCAGCCGATACCAAAAAATTTCAACGCATCGATCAATGCGTGGCTGCGGCGCTTGAACAGCGCGACATCGTCCACCTTCAGCACGAACGAGAACACGCCACTTGCGCCCTTGAAATCGCGCTTCCAGAGATCATGGCCGGGAAAGCTCGGCAAAGCAGGATGAAGAACCCTGGCGACATCATCGCGGCTCTCGAGCCAATGCGCGATGTCCAGCGCGCTCTTCTGGTGATGATCGAGGCGCACACCCATGGTCCGCAATCCGCGCAGAATCTGATAGGCATCATCCGGCGCACCACAGATGCCCATCGCACCATGGGCAGCAAGCAGTTTCGGCCAGTATTTTGCATTGGCGGATACCGACCCCATGACGATATCGGAATGGCCGGACGGATATTTCGTGGTCGCATGGATGGACACGTCAGCACCGAAATCAAGCGGCTTGAAGTAAAGCGGCGTGGCCCAGGTATTGTCCAGCGTCACGACGCAATCATGCCGGTGCGCCGCATCGCTGATGGCGCGGATATCCTGCATTTCCATCGTGTTCGATCCCGGCGCTTCGGTATGCACCAGCTTCGTGTTCGGCCGGATCAGAGCTTCGATACCGGCGCCAATTTCCGGGTCGTAATATTCGATCTCGACACCGAGGCGCGTCAGCATCGTATCGCAGAAATGGCGCGCGGGTTCATAGACCGAATCGACGATCAGCGCGTGATCTCCCGCCGACAGATAGGCCAGGAACGGAATGCTGATGGCAGCAAGCCCCGACGGCACAAGAACCGTTCCTGCCGAGCCTTCAAGTTCATTGAGCGCGTCACAAAGGGCATCCGTCGTCGTGGTGCCGCGGGTACCGTATGTATACTTCTGTTCCCGGCGTTCCATCGTGCCGCAATCGGGGAAAAGCACAGTCGAGGCATGAACGACCGGAGGATTGACAAAGCCATGATAATCGCGGGGATTGTACCCGATATGCGCCAGGCGCGTATTTGGACCAGCATTGTCTAAAAAAGTGTCTTTTGTCATATCCTGCTCACGGCTCTCTTTCAAAGATGTGACGCAATCTTTGGCAGACACGCATGCGCAGGGTCAAGTCGCAGGCAAAGCCGAGAAAATATCGGCGTTACCACAGCTTAGTGCTTACGCAATCGCCGCCTAGCTATTGAGCTTTTGCCCATCGACTGTGCATTTTTTCGTATTTCTGGTGATTTGAGGCAGGATTTAGGCAGCCACATCTTGACCATGACTGCATTTGCGACTGTGATAGGCATTGCTCGCTCTGGGAGGCCTTGCGAGCAGTCAGGGCCGCAACCTGTTTACTGGCGGCCGACTGGGATCCATCACAAGAAAAGATAAGGTTGGGAAAATGAAAAAGACGCTTCTGTCAGCTGCGATTGGCGCGGCAGTTCTGGGCATCAGCTCGGCTGCATCCGCCGCCACGCTCGATGACGTCAAGGCAAAGGGCTTCGTTCAGTGCGGCGTCAACACCGGTCTCGCCGGCTTTGCACAGCCGGACGCATCTGGCGCCTGGAAGGGCTTTGACGTCGATTATTGCCGCGCCGTTGCCGCTGCCGTCTTCGGCGACGCCACCAAGGTGAAGTACACGCCGACCACCGCGCAGAGCCGCTTCACCGCCCTGCAGTCCGGCGAAGTCGACATTCTGGCCCGTAACACGACCTGGACCATCAGCCGCGACACCGCGCTGGGCTTCAACTTCCGTTACGTCAACTACTACGATGGCCAGGGCTTCATGGTTCCGAAGTCGCTGAACGTGAAGTCGGCTCTCGAACTGTCCGGCGCCGCTGTCTGCGTACAGTCCGGCACGACGACCGAACTCAACCTTGCCGACTATTTCAAGACCAACAACCTGCAGTACAACCCGGTCGTCTTCGAAAAGCTCGAAGAAGTGAACGCCGCCTATCAGGCCGGCCGTTGCGACGTCTACACGACCGACCAGTCGGGCCTGTATGCAACGCGTCTGGCGCTGTCCAACCCGGACGATCACGTCATTCTGCCGGAAATCATCTCCAAGGAGCCGCTTGCTCCGGCCGTTCGTCAGGGCGACGACAAGTGGCTCGACGTCGTGACCTGGGCTGGTTACGCGCTGGTTCAGGCTGAAGAATTCGGCATCACCTCGGCCAATGTCGATGAGATGAAGAACTCGACCAACCCGGACATCAAGCGTTTCCTCGGCACCGAAGCCGATACCAAGATCGGTACCGACCTCGGCCTGAAGAACGACTGGGCTTACAACATCGTCAAGAACGTCGGCAATTACGGCGAAGTTTTCGAGCGCAACATCGGTCAGGGCAGCCCGCTGAAGATCGCTCGCGGCCTCAACGCTCTGTGGAGCAAGGGCGGCCTGCAGTACGCACCGCCGGTTCGTTGATCTCATGATCTGAAGTCCGCAGGGTGACGCTGTCGCCCTGCGGACTTTCTCGCATAAAAAAACATAAAAAAATAAAACAAAAACAAAACGTGATCCATGAAGGGTCACAGGGGATTGGCAAAGCATGACGGATAAAGCCGTAACTGCGCCCCCGCCCAAGCGGGGAACCACGTCACTTATCTATGACCCCAAGGCTCGCAGCATCTTCTTTCAGGTGCTCACAGTGGTCATTCTCGTCGTTGTGGTCATGTGGATCGCCCACAATGTCAGCAGCAACCTCGCCCGCTCGAATACGGCTTCGGGCTACGGCTTTCTCGGCGGCCGCTCGGGCTTCGACGTCGGCCAGTCGTTGATCGCCTATTCCAGCGATTCGACCTATGGCCGCGCCATCCTGGTCGGCCTGCTCAACACGCTTCTGATTGCCGCGACAGGCATCATTACAGCCACGGTCGTAGGCTTCATCATCGGCATCGGGCGACTGTCGAAAAACTGGCTGGTGGCAAAGCTCTGCACGGTCTATGTGGAAATCTTCCGCAACATTCCGCCGCTGCTGGTCATTTTCTTCTGGTATTCCGGCGTTCTCGCCATTCTGCCGCAGCCGCGCGACGCCATTCAGGGCCCGCTGTCGACCTTTCTCAGCAATCGCGGCCTGACCTTTCCCTATCCGATCTGGGGTGAAGGCGCCTCGGTCATACCGATCGCATTCGTCATTGCCGTCATCGGCGCCATCGGCTTTGCCGTTTGGCAGAAAAAACGTCAGATGGCGACGGGCAAGCAATTGCCGACCGGCTGGATTTCCGCCGGCATCATCATCGGCCTGCCGCTGATCGCCTTTCTGGCCGTCGGCGCGCCTTTGACGTTCGACTATCCGGTGGAAGGCCGCTTCAACCTTTCCGGCGGCGGCAATATCCGTCCGGAATTCGTGGCGCTTTATCTGGCTCTGTCGCTCTACACCGCAGCCTTTATCGCCGAAATCATCCGTGCCGGCATCAAGGGCGTCGGCAAGGGCCAGACCGAAGCAGCCGCAGCGCTTGGCCTACAGCCGAACAAGACCACGCAGCTCGTCGTCGTGCCGCAGGCATTCCGCATCATCATCCCGCCGCTGACCAGCCAGTATCTCAACCTGACGAAGAACTCGTCTCTTGGCGTGGCAATCGGTTTCCCGGAACTGTTTTCCACCGGCAGTACGACTCTGAACCAGACCGGTCAGGCGATCGAAATGATCTCGATCATGCTGACAATCTATCTGACCATCAGCATTCTCACCTCACTGTTCATGAACTGGTTCAACGCCAAGATGGCACTGGTGGAGAGATAAGCGATGTCCAACGGTAAACTCTCCTACGTCCGCGCCGACATGATCGCGCCGGAACCGCCACCGATCAGCAACAACACCGTTGCCGGCTGGCTTCGCACCAACCTTCTGGCCACGCCGAAAGACGTGGTGCTGACGATTGTCGCGCTGGCCGTGCTGGCACTTGCCCTGCCCGGCATCATCAACTGGCTGTTCATCCAGGCAAGCTGGGTGGGTTCGGATCGTTCGGTCTGCGCCACCATTGCCCAGGGCGGCATCCAGCCTGACGGCTGGAAGGGCGCCTGCTGGGCATTCGTTCAGGACCGTTTCCAGCAGTTCATCTTCGGCCGTTATCCGCTTGAGGAGCGCTGGCGCGTGATTCTCGTCGGCCTGATGATGATCGTGCTGCTAGCGCCGCTGATGATCCCCAAACTGCCGCACAAGACGGTCAATGCCGTTCTGCTGTTCGTGGTTTTCCCGATCGTCGCGTTCTTCCTGCTGCATGGCGGCTTCTTCGGTCTTGACCGCGTCGATACCCCGCTTTGGGGCGGCATGATGGTGACGCTGATCCTGTCCTTTGTCGGGATCGCCGTTTCCTTCCCGTTCGGCATTCTTCTGGCGCTCGGTCGCCGGTCGAACATGCCGGTCGTGAAAATGTTCTGCGTCATCTTCATCGAGGTCATCCGCGGCGTGCCGCTGGTCATGGTTCTGTTCATGGCCAACGTGATGTTGCCGCTCTTCCTGCCCACCGGCTGGACGATCGACAACTTTTTACGCGCTCTTGTGGGCGTGGCGCTGTTTGCCTCGGCCTATATGGCGGAAGTCATCCGTGGCGGCCTGCAGGCCATCCCCAAGGGACAGGCGGAAGGTGCCGATTCGCTCGGCCTCAGCTACTGGCAGAAAACCCGTCTGATCATCCTGCCACAGGCGATCAAGCTGGTCATTCCGGGCATCGTCAACACGTTCATCGGCCTGTTCAAGGATACCTCGCTCGTGTCGATCATCGGCATGTTCGACCTGTTGAACATCATCCGCCTGAACTTCACCGATACGACCTGGATCACGCCGGTCACGCCGCTTACCGGCCTCATCTTCGCCGGTTTCGTATTCTGGATCTTCTGCTTCGGCATGTCGCGCTATTCCGCTTTCATGGAACGGCACCTCGATACCGGCCACAAACGATAATAAGGGGAAAAACATGGCTGACGCCCAACCCAAAAATCTGACCGTCTCCACCACCGACGTCGCTGTCGAGATCATCGGCATGAACAAGTGGTATGGTGATTTTCACGTGCTGCGCGACATCAACCTCAAGGTGATGAAGGGCGAGCGCATCGTCATCGCCGGCCCTTCGGGCTCCGGCAAATCGACGATGATCCGCTGCATCAACCGGCTGGAAGAACATCAGTCCGGCAACATCCTCGTCGACAATATCGAGCTCACCAACGATCTGAAGAAGATCGACGAGGTGCGCCGCGAGGTCGGCATGGTGTTCCAGCACTTCAACCTCTTCCCGCATCTGACGATCCTGGAAAACTGCACGCTCGCGCCGATCTGGGTTCGCAAGATGCCCAAGAAGGAAGCCGAGGAAGTGGCGATGCACTACCTCAAGCGCGTCAAGATCCCGGAACAGGCCCACAAATATCCGGGCCAGCTTTCCGGCGGTCAGCAGCAGCGTGTGGCAATCGCCCGCTCGCTCTGCATGAAGCCAAAGATCATGCTGTTCGATGAGCCGACTTCGGCGCTCGATCCGGAAATGGTCAAGGAAGTGCTAGACACGATGGTGAGCCTTGCCGAAGAAGGCATGACCATGCTGTGCGTGACCCATGAAATGGGTTTCGCGCGCCAGGTCGCCAACCGGGTGATCTTCATGGACCAGGGCCAGATCGTTGAGCAGAATTCCCCGCAGGAATTCTTCGACAATCCGCAGCACGAGCGCACGCGCCTCTTCCTCAGCCAGATCCTGCATTAGGATTGCCGAGGGACGAAAAACACCGAAGGGGCGCCACGGGCGCCCCTTTTTCTATCCGACTATCGAAGAGCCAGCGCTCCGTTCAAGTCACCATTTGAACGTATATCGGGCTCCGATATTGCTGGTCGGTTTGCCGGCGTTCGTCGTCTGATCTATCCTGCCGTTAAGGGACAACCGTTCGCTGATCTTCTGTTCGACCGCAACACCACCTGCCAGTTCCTTGAATGTATCAAGAGCCCTGGCTTCAATAATGACGGCCGTGCCGGTGCCTGATCGTGACACTTTCACAGACTGACTCGCCTCGCCGACCCAGTTATCGGTCCCGCCATCATAGCGAACGCCATACTGCCGGCTAAGCTCGACATCCAGCGCTTCGCTGGCAATGCGCTTTTCAGACATGATGACACCCGCGCCGCTGCTGCCGGTGACTGCATCAAGATTGACACGAATGTCGCGCTTCAACTGATAGGCTGGCGTCTGGATGCTGGACGCCGTGACCTTGCCCCAGAACCGTACGGGCGTGTTCACGACAGCGCCTTTTTGCGAATCCAGGCCAAAATTGATGCCGGCTTCCGGCTGCAGCTCGTTCGGCAGACGAAGGCCAAGCTTGACCGCATAACTCGTATCGGAATTCTTGCTGGGCGCCCAAATCAGCGGCCTGTCCTCGGCCATGGTCTTTCCGGCCGGTATGATCACCATCATGGCCGCGATGACGGCGCCTGCTGTTGAAATAAACTTTACCATGCAACCCTCATCAAGGCTTGGATCTGTGCGCGCGCATCCGCTTTGATGCGCTTCGACGCAGTTCGGGCCTGCACGGGACGATCATGGGCAAAACAGCCCTGCCCTGTGCGACGAAGCTCCAGGACGACAAAGCCGCCCGGAAACGAAATCGATTACGATGTAATGGTGCTTTTCAGCGCAAATACCCCGTCCTTGGACGTGGCTGTTCGCTACTGCATCATGCTGTAGCTGCAACGCATATAAGAATACAAAAGAATGCGGCTTTTACAAAGCCTGAATGCAGCATGAACGGGAATTTACGACCTGACTTATCTCCGATGCGCGATAAATATGTCGCACCGCAGCAAGGACGATGTCGAAAATCGACGCATAATCGCCGACAAACCGGCTGTTTACGCCATAAGATGCCGCGATGCATCATTTTCCGTGGACCTCAACACAGAGGGACCTCCAGTGCTGACGAGTGCCCACAGAAGGACCCAGCCGCGCTGAGGTATGGCACTTGCTATTTCCGTATTGAGGAATAATCTGGAACAAACTTCTGTCGAGACTTCACCATGAGCGAACCAGAAACAAGCATTTTCGCACTTTCATCGGATGATGCCGGCGTCTTCAACTGGAATGTCGACACAAATCTCCTTTGCGCCGACGAACATTTCGCCGACATTTTTGGGCTTGAGCCACAGGATGTTCGCGACGGGCTGCCGATCGAAACCTATCTCGCCGCCGTATGGGAAGGCGATCGCCGCGATGTCGCCAGAACACTACATCAGGCGATTTCCACTGGCGGCTCCTGCTTTCAAGATTACCACGTGGCCCGCCCCGACGGCAGCATCGTGCACATTGTCGGCATCGGGCGCTGCTTTCGCGGCATCGAGGGCGAAGCCACTCGCTATGTGGGCGTGGTTTTTGATGATGTCGAACTGGATGAGCAGCAAAAGAAAAAACTGCTGGCCAGTTATTATCGCAATAGCGAACAGCCGGTATTCGACATTGAGGATGACGACGTCGCCGGCGTTCTCGCTCATGCAGTCAACCGTTTGGAAAATGATGACGAGGATAAAAAGAGACCCGTCGTCGTTTACCACTGACGTTTGTCGTTCGATGCCCTCACCCACGGAGTGCTGACAGACATTCAAACAAGTCCGCTCAGGCTACACTGCCGCGGATGTTGCAGTCATCCGTCCAGACGCAGACTCAGCTGACGACCCGGTTTCAAGGCCGCGACCGGCTGGCGCGTGTTGGCAATCTGTATGCGTTCGAATCGGCTTTTCTTTTCCCGCTCCCAGCGCTCGCGGCGTTCTTTCGATTTTTCGACGGCCGCCAGGGCACGTTCAATGACAACACTGGAACTGACACTACGCTCTGCATGCATGACGTTCTCCTGCATCGAAACAGTTTGTTCTCTTTATGTTCCGTCAAATTGAACAGAAAGTCAAGGGTCGGTTCCGAGCGCTGCGCAATCGGCGCCTTCATGGACAAATCAGCGCAGCCTGCCGCCGAACCAAAAGGCTGTAAACGCAATAAAGGCACCCGATGAAAACCGGACGCCTTTGCAATATTTCTCAGCGATATCAATAATTTGGTGGCGACCCCTGCAGGACTCGAACCTGCGACCTGCTGCTTAGAAGGCAGCTGCTCTATCCAGTTGAGCTAAGGGGCCATCTCCGCGCGCCGTGGATCAGTGAGTCCAGGGCGTCGTGCGATTGAAACGGAAATTATCGGTATAGGAAACGGTCTGGCGTGCCGGCTCCTTCGGCTGGAGCACACGGTATTCGATACCGTTGCGCTCCGCATAGGCGCAGGCCTGTTCCAGCGTTTCGAATGTGAGCTTGAGCTGCTGCTTCATGTCGCCGGTGGAGGTATAGCCAAGGATCGGATCGATACGACGCGGCTCTTCCTGATCGAATTCCAGCAGCCAAAGATGCGTTTTCGCCTTACCGGACTGCATGGCGGTCTTAGCTGGGCGATAGATCTTGGCGGACATGCTGTGCTCGTTCCCCGATATGGGCATAGACCGAGCCCGGTATCGATGGTCGGAGTGGAGAGATTCGAACTCCCGACCCTCTGGTCCCAAACCAGATGCGCTACCAGACTGCGCTACACTCCGTTCCTGCGATGAATGCGAGATACACGGTTCATGCCGTTGCTGCAACAGCAAAAAACGCGATCGGTGCATCAATCTTCACACCCATACAGGTTTATTTCGCATTGCCGATCTGGCGGCTCGTCACCTTGTCGCCGATCTTGATGCCAAGAGCCCTTGTGCGCCCGCCATTCAACTCCAGAACAAATTTTACGGGCCCCCGCGAAGAAATGATCGCGTCCGACTGCGGCTCGGCATTTTCATGAATGTGGGTGATGGTCCCGCCGCCGTCGATAAACAGCATGTCGAGCGGCAGAAGCGTGTTGTGCATCCACATGCTGACATCGCGCGGTTCGATGAAATCAA
Source organism: Neorhizobium sp. BT27B (assembly GCF_050455485.1). NCBI lineage: Bacteria > Pseudomonadati > Pseudomonadota > Alphaproteobacteria > Hyphomicrobiales > Rhizobiaceae > Neorhizobium > Neorhizobium sp. BT27B. The sequence continues at coordinate 89,904 of NZ_JBCIYT010000001.1, forward strand.
ACAGCATGCCGCTATCCGGCGCCATTTCTCTGCGCAGCATCAGTCCCTGCTGGCGCTGCGCATCGTCGAGAGCAAGTTCCACGCTAAACTGGTGGCTCTTGCCGCCGACAGTCTCGATCGTCAGCGGCTCCTTTTCGAAACGCACCGGTGCAGCTGTAGCACTGCCCACAAACAGAGAGAGCGCCATAACGGCGCTCACGAAGAATGTCTTGGCGGAAGTGCGCATCATCAATGCGCCCTGTTGCCGGGATTGGGATTGTCGGGGTGGATTTCCGCCGCCATCATGCCCTTGTCGCCGGGTCCGAAGCGAACCAGCACCACCTGGCCGGGGCGCAGCTCGGTCAGTCCGAAGCGGCGCAGCGTTTCCATGTGGACAAAAATATCCTCGGTCCCCTCGCCGCGGGTCAGGAAGCCAAAACCCTTGGTGCGGTTGAACCATTTGACGATCGCCCGTTCCAGACCGCTGGTCGGCGTCACCTGAACATGGGTGCGAACCGGCGGCATCTGCGATGGGTGCACAGCCGTCGACTGATCCATGGAGAGGATCCGAAACGCCTGGAAACCACGATCACGCCGCTGGATCATCGCGACGATACGCGTGCCCTCAAGGATCGTCTGGTAACCATCACGGCGAAGGCAACTCACATGCAGGAGAACGTCCTGCATGCCATTGTCGGGAATGATGAAGCCAAATCCCTTGGCAACGTCGAACCATTTTACCACGCCGGTGATTTCGATGAGCTCGACCGGTTCGCCCGAGAGTTCTTCGAATGCGGCAATGTCTTTCGATGACATTCTGTCAGCCATGTTTTCTCAGCCCCTCGATACGCGTCACGAAGTTACGGTTAACTGATTCTTAGAGGTCAGAATAACATTGCGCCGACCGTAGAGCGCAAGCCCCGACTTCTTTTATATTCTGTTAAGCTACATGCCTTGTCCGAGGCTGGCGGGTGAGGCATATCCGCGGGGCTGCCACGCCGACGTAACAAGCACAGGAACACGATATGCGCTATCTTCACACCATGGTCCGCATCAAGGACATCGACGCTTCGCTGAAGTTCTACACCGAGATTTTCGGGCTGCAGGAAGTGCGCCGCACCGAAAGCGAAAAGGGTCGCTTCACGCTGATCTTTCTGGCGGCATCCGAAGACGTGGACGCCGCCCGCGCCAGCAAGGCGCCCTGCCTTGAGCTCACCTATAACTGGGATACGGAAGATTATACGGGCGGTCGCAACTTTGGCCACCTCGCCTACGAAGTCGACAATATCCACGATTTCTGCCAGCAGCTGATGGACAAGGGCGTCACCATCAACCGTCCGCCACGCGACGGCAACATGGCTTTCGTGCGCTCACCAGATGGCATCTCCATCGAAATCCTGCAGAAGGGCGCCGCCCTGACGCCGGCGGAACCCTGGATTTCGATGCCGAATACCGGCAGCTGGTAATTCAAGCACCCGGCATCCAAACGGCTTCCCCGAAAGCCTGACACAGGCTTGCATGTGCATCATGCGGCCTCATGTCATTTAAGAGCGGGGAATGCCGGTGTCCGGTTCGTCCACCTTCAAAACCAGGGGCGTCCTTCCGGCATCCCTGACCATTCTTGCCCTCGCGGTCTCCGGTTGTTCGCTGACGTCGAAAAAACCGGAGGCGGCAGTGGCCACCGCTTCCAGCCCGCGGCCGGCATCGGCTATCGAGGCGATGCAGCAGGCAACGGCTGCCAAACAGCCGCCGCGCGATCAACACGGCGCAACCGCCTATGTGGATCCGCTCGTCAGCGCCCGCCCCGGCCAGAATGCCCAGGCCCAGAGTGCTCAGCCCCAACCTTCTAAGACCCAGACTGCCCAGACCCAGAACGTCAGTGATTTCCGTGCGTCAGGGCGAAGCGCCATGGCCGCCATGCGTCCGGCAGGCGCTATAACGACAAATGCCGGGCCGGCACCGAGCACCGCCGCCATTCCGGTCGGGCCGGAAGCGACCGAGTCGGCGATGGCCGGTGTCGTCACCCAGCCGACCGGAATTCAGGCCGGCCGCAACAGCATCTTTTCCGCGACCGCGTCACCATCTGCCGATATTGCTGGCACCAGCGAATCCACACCGGCACCGCGAGCCTCCAGCGCCTCCGGCTCGATCAGCGCCGATGCCGTCGCTTATGCGCCGGTGCGCCGTATCAGCGGCACCAGCGGCGGCCTGTTTGCCGGCGGACCACAAATGGCAGCCAATTCGGACAGCGCCAACGCATCCACGGCTGCAGCGGCGAACCATGCCCCGCCCGGCATTGCCACGCGCCCATCCGCCCCTGCCGTCCAGCCCGTCGCGCCGGGCCTCTGGTAAACCGCAGGTTCCGATCACCAGCCCGAAGCGGCTGAAATCGCTATATTTTTCAGCAATCTCGACGGCGCCTGTGGGCGCCGTCATTTTTTTGTAAAAAATCATCATTGGGCGCTTGCGGAAAAAAAAACTGCTGACTATAAGGGCGCCACCGCAGCAAACGCGGACACGGCATGCGCCCTTCGTCTATCGGTTAGGACGTCAGATTTTCATTCTGAAAAGAGGGGTTCGACTCCCCTAGGGCGTGCCACTCCCCTCCCTTAAAATGATGTTTTGCCAGTTCTTCGCGAAGCTGTTTTCCACAGCTCGTCAACAGGCTTTCAAGCGCCGGACGCTGTCGTTTACGCGCGTGCCAAACAGCTGTTTTCCTTGCAGAATCCCGAAAAATACGCACCTTCATCCACAGCCGTTCAACGCCAATGACATTTTTACGAATAAATTCGTCAGAATGATCATTTTACCGCTTGCGGCATTTAAAGACCCTGACTATAAGGCAGCCACCGCAGCAAACGCGGACACGGCATGCGCCCTTCGTCTATCGGTTAGGACGTCAGATTTTCATTCTGAAAAGAGG
>NZ_JBCIYT010000001.1:92903-388480 GCF_050455485.1 Neorhizobium sp. BT27B
GGGGTTCGACTCCCCTAGGGCGTGCCACTCCCCTCCTGAAAATCATCAGCAAAACAGACAGACCAACCGCTGGTCCTGTTGCAGCATTCCTGCAAAAAGATCGCCCTTCTCAGAGCGATCTTGCGGCATCCAGAATGCGCAGCTGCACGCGGCGGCTGGACTGCCAGTGATCGGCGCTCAGGTTGCCGGCCACATGCACCTGGCTGCCACGCCCGTTGAGCAGCATCTGCCCGAGCGGCGTGTCGGCAGAGCGGAAACTGATGGCATCGATTCGACTGCCATCGACAGCCTCCAGAACCACCTTCACATGCGACGTCCCGACCGTGCGCGAATCGACGATTCGGTGCGACGGCAGCGCAAACACCGGCTGCGAGTGACCCGAACCATAAGGCCCTGCCTGCTCCATGCGGTCGATCAGCTCCAGCGTCGCGCCGGAGGCCGACAGCGCGCCGTCGATCTTCAGCACATGGTTAGCCACCAGCGCCGGCACATCCTTTTCAGCCCGCGCCTCGAAGAATGCCCGCAGCTTGCCGAGATTGGCGCGGTCGACAGTCAGGCCGGCCGCCATGGCGTGGCCACCACCCTTGGCGAGCAGGCCTTCATCAACGGCTGCCCGCACCATCCTGCCCATATCGAAGCCGGGAATGGAGCGGCCAGAGCCGGTTCCGCGACCAGACGGATCGAAGGCGATGGCGAAGGTCGGCCGCTTGAATTTTTCCTTGATGCGGGCAGCGATCAACCCGACAATGCCGGCATGCCAGTTCTGGTTGGCGGTGACGATGACGGAGGCGTTGTCGCCATTGCCGTATTCGGCCAGCACCTCGCCTTCGGCCTCGGCCAGCATGGCGGCTTCCATGGCCTGTCGTTCGCGGTTGAGGTCGTCCAGACGCTCGGCAATGACATCGGCAGCCGGGCCATCGTCCAGCGTCAGCAGACGGCTTCCCAGCGCCGCATCACCGATACGTCCACCGGCATTAATACGCGGCCCAATCAGGAAGCCGAGATGATACGGCGTGACGGGGCCGGCAAGCCCCGCCTTGCGGAAGAGTGCCGCCAGGCCCGCATTGCCCATATGCCGCGCCGCCAGCAGCCCCTTGACCACATAGGCACGGTTCAGCCCCTTGAGTGGCACGACATCGCAGACGGTCGCCAGCGCCACGATATCGAGCCAGGCCAGCAGATCGAGCGAGCCCGCCTGCGGATGTTTTCGCTCGCGCAAGATCCGCGCCGTCGCCACGAGCACGAGGAACACCACGCCGGCGGCACACAGATGCCCCTGCCCCGACAGATCGTCCTCGCGGTTAGGATTGACCAGCGCCAGACATGGCGGCAGATCCTCGCCGAGCTGGTGGTGATCGATCACCACGACATCACATTTTTCATCGCGCGCCACGCCAAGCGATTCGTGGCTTGTGGAGCCGCAGTCGACCGTCACGATCAATTGCGCGCCATTGGCGATCAGCTGGCGGATCGCCGCCGGGTTGGGACCATACCCTTCAAAGATGCGGTCGGGGATGTAGATTTCGCTCGACAGACCAAAATGGTGCAGAAAGCGCGACATCAACGCCGAGGATGATGCGCCGTCGACGTCATAGTCACCGAAGATGGCGACCCGTTCGCCGCGCATGACGGCATCGGCGAGACGTGCCGCCGCCTTCTCGCAGTCGGTCAACGTAAAGGGATCCGGCATCAGGGAGCGGATTGTCGGATCGAGAAAGGCTGGCGCGTCATCGACACCGACACCACGTCCGGCCAGCACGCGGCAGACGAGTTCCGGTATGCCGTGGATCTGCGACATCGCCAGAGCACGGTTGAGGCCGGCCTGATCGAGGCGCGCCATCCAGCGCTGGTCGCTTGCGGATTTCTCTACGCCTAAAAAGGCGCGCGCGATTGGATCAGCGGGTTCGGAGGCGGTCGGCATGATGGGGCTTGGGCTCATGAGAGCCATCTAGCCTATTCCTATGCCAAGCCACAATATTTTCGCGAACAGAACACGACGATGCTGCACACCGTCGCCGATGAGCCCAAAACTGCAATCAGTGAGATTCGACAGGGGTCAGAATAACCAGACAAGGAACGCGATCACCATCGCGAAAAATGCCGGCACGGACAACAGAACCAGAAGAGCCGCCCAATTGCGCGTCCCCTGGAAATCGTCGTCACTTTCGCTTCCCTTCCAGCCATCGAGCAGTCGAATATCAGCAATCCTGTCTGCTGCAGCGCCGACGATCAAACGTGACAGGTCTTCCGCCACACCCAATGACATTTCAGAGAGCCTCCCATACTTAATTTTTTCAATTCTATACACCAGACCCAAATACAAAACCAGCCCAAGGGTTTCACGGGTAAAATATTACCAAAAATAAACTTAATGCATTTCAGGTCCTCAGCAAAAATGCCGCCAGCGGCGGCATCTCATACTTTAGATCCAGACATTCTTTAAGAGTAAACTATCCGTGATCGGATCAGTATATATCAGAATGCTTTGGGTCGCTCGATGCGGATTACCTGCGGTTCTCCGGCTAGATATGTACCGGACTTGATAGCATCAACCGCCTTGCGGATGGATTGTTCCGTTGTCGCATGGGTGACGAGGATGATCGTCTTCGACCCGGAATCCGCTTCCGAACCCTTGGCACGCTGAACGATCGATTCCAGCGAAATGCCGTTATCTGCCATGCGCGTTGCCACATCGGCGAAAACACCGGCACGGTCGAGCACGGTCAGGCGGATGAAATAACCGCCCTCATGGCTCTGCATCTGCGCGCGGGTGTAAGGTGCAAGCGACGCCGCCGGATTGCCGAGAACCGGCACACGCTGGGCACCCGGACGGCTCTTGGCGATATCGGCAATGTCACCGAGAACGGCCGAGGCCGTGGCGTTGCCACCGGCGCCGGGGCCGACCATCAGCAATTCGCCGAGAATGTCGGATTCGATCGCCACCGCATTGGTGACGCCATCCACCTGAGCGATGACGCTGTCATGCGGCACCATGGTGGGATGTACGCGCTGCTCGATACCGGTATCGGTACGAAGGGCTACACCAAGCAGCTTGATGCGATAACCGAGATCGGCCGCCGCCTGAATGTCTTCGATCGAGATGTTGGAAATGCCCTCGAGGTAAATCTCGTCAGCCGCGATCTGCGTACCGAAGGCAAGCGTCGTCAGGATGGCAAGCTTGTGCGCCGTGTCGTTGCCTTCGATATCGAAGGTCGGATCGGCTTCTGCATAACCGAGGCGCTGGGCTTCCTTGAGGCAGGCTTCGAACGAAAGACCTTCCTTCTCCATCCGGGTCAGGATGTAGTTGCAGGTGCCGTTCATGATGCCGTAGACGCGCGACACAGTGTTGCCGGTCAGTGATTCACGCAGCGCCTTGATGACCGGAATACCACCGGCAACGGCGGCTTCGTAGTTCAGCAACGCGCCCTTGTCTTCGGCCATCACGGCAAGCTCGACGCCGCAACGGGCGAGAAGCGCCTTGTTGGCGGTCACCACATGCAGGCCACGCGAGAGTGCGGCACGGACTGACTGGTCAGCGGCGCCCTCGGCACCGCCCATCAGCTCGACGAACACGTCGATATCAGCGGAATTGGCCATGTCGACAGCCGAATCGAACCACTGGATGGCAGACAGATCGACACCGCGGTCACGGCTCTTGTCGCGTGCGCTGACCGCCGTAATCGTAATCGGGCGTCCACATGTCCTGGCGAGCTCGTTTGCACGTTCGCCAAGAATGCGCACCAGGGACGAACCCACGGTGCCAAGACCCGCAATGCCGATTTTGAGGGCGTCAGCCATCTGTCTTTTCCTGATTTTGTTTTAGAAAGGCGGGGTGGCCGGAACTATCATCCGGCCACGGAAGAGAAGTCTACTCAGCGATGCGCGTTGAGCGAGATCACATTGTGCATGGTCTCGTCGGCGGTCGACATGAACTTCTTGATATTGCGGGCAGCCTGACGGATACGGTGCTCGTTTTCAACGAGTGCGAGGCGAACGTAATCGTCGCCCTGCTCGCCGAAACCAATGCCCGGCGCCACGGCCACATCGGCCTTCTCGACCAGCAGCTTGGAGAATTCAAGCGAACCGAGATGGCGGAATTTTTCCGGGATCTTTGCCCAGGCAAACATGGTCGCTGCCGGCGGCGGCACTTCGAAACCGGCCTTGCCAAAAGTATCGACCATCACATCGCGACGACGCTTGTAGACATTGCGAACTTCGGCAATGTCGGTCCCGTCTCCGTTGAGCGCATGCGTTGCCGCGACCTGGATCGGCGTGAACGCACCGTAATCGAGGTATGATTTCACACGCGTCAGCGCGGCGATCAGGCGATCATTGCCGACGGCAAAGCCCATGCGCCATCCGGGCATCGAAAACGTCTTCGACATCGAGGTAAACTCGACGGCGACATCGATAGCACCCGGAACTTCCAGCACCGACGGCGGCGGAGCGTTCTCGTCGAAATAGATTTCCGAATAGGCAAGGTCCGACAGCACGATCAGCTCATGCTTCTTCGCGAACGCGATCACGTCCTTGTAGAAATCCAGCGAGGCGACATGCGCCGTCGGGTTGGACGGATAATTGATGATCAGGGCCAGCGGCTTCGGGATCGAATGCTTGACCGCACGCTCCAGCGGCGGAAAGAAGCTTTCATCCGGCTCGACCGACATCGAGCGGATCACGCCACCGGCCATCAGAAAGCCGAATGCGTGGATCGGATAGGTCGGGTTCGGGCAAAGGATGACATCGCCGGGCGCCGTGATGGCCTGCGCCATGTTGGCAAAGCCTTCCTTCGAGCCGAGCGTAGCCACAACCTGCGTATCAGGATTGAGCTTCACGCCGAAACGGCGTGCGTAATAGGCGGCCTGGGCACGACGCAGACCCGGAATGCCCTTGGACGACGAATAACGGTGCGTGCGCGGGTCCTGAACCACTTCGCACAGCTTGTCGACGATCGCCTTTGGCGTCGGAAGGTCGGGATTGCCCATGCCGAGATCGATAATGTCCGCGCCACCCGCTCGTGCGCTGGCCTTCAAACGGTTGACCTGTTCGAAGACGTAGGGCGGAAGGCGCCGGACCTTATGAAACTCTTCCATGTCTCTCCCCTTGGAAGGATAAAAGCCTTGAACCGCAACCAATGCGGCTCACATCAGGCTGGAGGCGTGCTTTGCGACCAAATTGGCGCAAACGCAAGCCTAGTTGCCCGAGATTTTCGCGTCAGCGTCGGTTACGTGACCGGTTGCGACGGCCTGCAGTTCGGCAACGCGTTTCTGGTACTCCCGCTCCGAGATCGCACCACTGCTGCGCGCCTTCGCCAGTCGCGACATCTGCGATTCCTGCGTGGTATAATCGGCATCGTCGATCTGGGTGTTGGCAGCCGTCAACTGACCGCCAAAAGTCGGATAGGTATTGGTCTGCTTGCGGAGCACCGGCCCTGGCGCCGGAACGTTGCTCGATGAAACCACGGTGGCCTGCGGTGCCGTGTTGGGAATGCCGTCATCCAGCGCAAAGCAGCCGGACAAGCCTGCCGGAATGGCAATCAGGACAGCCACAAAAGACAGTCTGCCGAACCCGTGCCTCATTTTTTCCATTCCCTGCGTCCACCTTTTATCGAAACGTCCGTTGGCGAACGCCAATCGCCGGACTTGTATTCGCTTTCGAGCACCATGTACAAACGAAAACGGACTTTAATTCAACACAGACCGGACGGCCAGCGTGAGCGCAAAAAAAGACCAGACCGGCAGTGAAAAAAGCCAGGCTTTCCCCGGCTTTGATCCCGCGTCCGTGGAAGACTATCTGGTCAAGGATCCGCATGCTCTCGCCATGAACCTCGCCCGCGCCGCCGAAAATTTCGGCAAGGCCGCGACGGAATGGCTGGGGCCGCGCGAACGTGGCGAGCTTGTGGATACGCTCGATCCGCTGACCGATCTCGTCAAAACGCTGTCGAAAGTGGCCGAATACTGGATGGCGGAACCGCAGCGGACGCTGGAAGCGCAGACCCTGCTTCTTTCCAGCTACATGAGCATATGGTCGCGCTCCGTCGCCCGTTTTTCCGGTGAGCCTGTTCCGCCGGAACCCGACCTGCCCAAAGACAAACGATTCGCTGACGAGGACTGGTCGAAAAATCCGTTCTTCGCGGTTTTGCGGCAGGCCTATGTCGTCACCGCCGCGTGGGCCGAACAGCTGGTGAAGCAGGCGCAGGATCTCGACGAACACACCCGCCACAAGGCCGATTTCTATCTGCGTCAGGTAACGGCAGCGCTTTCGCCCGCCAATTTCGCACTCACCAACCCCGAAGTGTTTCGCGAAACGGTCGCCTCGAGCGGCATCAACCTCGTGCAGGGTATGCGCAGGCTGGCCGAGGACATCGCCGCCGGCGGTGGCGAACTGAAGCTGCGACAAACGGATGAAAGCCGCTATGTCATCGGCAAGGATCTGGCGATCACGCCTGGCAAGGTCGTGGCACGCAGCGAGATCTGCGAAATACTCCAATATGCGCCGACCACGGAAAAAGTATTCAAGCGGCCATTGCTGATCGTGCCGCCCTGGATCAACAAGTTCTACATTCTCGACCTGACGCCGCAGAAAAGCTTTATCCGCTGGTGCGTCGAGCAGGGCCACACCGTCTTTGTCGTTTCCTGGGTCAACCCGGATGCGCAGCATGCAAAGATGGGCTGGGAAAGCTACATAGAAGACGGTATCGATTTTGCGCTGAAGACGATCAACAGCGCCACCGGCGAACGCGATATCAATGCCATCGGTTATTGCGTCGGCGGCACATTGCTGGCCACGGCGCTGGCCTTGCATGCCCAGTCCAGCAACAAACCAAGGTCGCGTCAGCCGCGTATCGTTTCCGCCACGTTTCTGGCCGCGCAGGTGGATTTCACTCATGCCGGCGATCTGAAAGTGTTTGTCGACGAGGAACAGCTGGCCATTCTTGAAAAACACATGGCCGATGTCGGTTACCTCGCCGGTTCGAAAATGGCGACGGCCTTCAACATGCTGCGCGCCTCCGAACTGATCTGGCCTTACGTCGTCAGCAACTATCTCAAGGGTCGCGATCCCCTGCCCTTCGACCTGTTGCACTGGAATGCCGATTCGACCCGCATGACACCGGCCAACCACGCCTATTACCTGCGCAGCTGCTATCTCGAAAACGCGCTGAGCCAGGGGCGGATGGAAGTGGCGGGCAAGACGATCGCGCTGTCCGACATCAAGATTCCGGTCTACAGCCTCGCCACCCGCGAGGATCACATCGCGCCGGCAAAATCCGTTTTCAAGGGCAGCGCATTGTTCGGCGGCCCGACCGAATTCGTGCTGGCGGCTTCCGGCCACATCGCCGGCGTGGTCAACCCGCCCGAGCGCCAGAAATATCAATACTGGTCCGGCGCGCCGCTGTCCGGCACGTTCGACGACTGGCTTTCCGCCGCCTATCCCGAAGACGGATCATGGTGGCCACACTGGCACGCCTGGATTACCGCGCAGGACGACGCCCACGTGCCGGCACGCCAACCGGGCGGCGACAAGCTGAAGCCGCTGGGCGATGCGCCCGGCACTTACGTTCTCGTGCGAAGCTAAGCCCTTTCAAAAAATGCATTTTTCCTCACCCCTCGTGCCGGCCACGCTGATCAGCCGCTACAAACGTTTCCTGTTCGACGCCGTGCTGGAAGACGGCCGCACAATCACCGGCTCCTGCCCCAATACCGGCTCGATGCGCGGCCTGACGACACCCGGCTCACGCATCTGGTTGTCAGAGCACGACAGCCCCACCCGCAAATATCGTCACATGTTCGAGATGATCGAAGCAGACGGCACCACAGTCGGCATCAATACCGGCCTGCCCAACAAGCTCGCGGAAGAAGCCATCCTTGCCGGCATCGTGCCCACCCTTGCCGGTTACGATCTGCTGAAGCGCGAACAGAAATACGGGCTGAAATCGCGCATCGATTTTCTGCTGTCGGGCGAAGGGCGGCCGGATTGTTATGTCGAGGTCAAGAACGTGCATTTCATGCGCACACAAGGTCTTGCCGAATTTCCAGACACGGCCACCATACGCGGCGCCCGCCATCTGGACGAGCTCGGCGACATGGCGCAAGCCGGCCACCGCGCTGTGATGCTCTACGTGATCCAGCGCAACGATTGCGATGCCTTGCGCATCTGTGGCGATCTCGACCCGGTTTATGCCGCCGCTTTCAAGCGTGCGGCGGCGCGAGGCGTTGAGGCCTATGCGCTGGCCTGCGAGGTTTCACCGCAAGCGATTACCGCAACGAGACTCATCGAAGTGGAAGATTTGGCCTAACGATCGGCCGCGGCGCGATAGGCAGCGTTTTTGTCGCGTCGGCCAACCGCCACCACCAGCACAACCAGTTGCGCATCCCGCACTTCATAAACCAGCCGGTATCCCGCCGTCCTCAGCTTGATCTTGTACCGATCCCGCGCTCCATGCAGCCTTGCTGATGGCACGCGCGGATTTTCCAATCGCTCGGCCAGCTTCTTCCTGAATTGCTCACGGATATTGGCGTCGAGCTTTCGCCATTCCTTCAAGGCTGGATCGAGAAAGGCCAGTTCATAGCTCATCCAGACTGACCTTGATCACCGGCTCGCCCGCCCTTTCGTCGGCAATCGCATTCAATTCCAGGTCTTCAAGACGGTCCATCATCACCTCATAAGCCTTGGCCGGAATGCAATAGAATGCCGGCTCATTGCGATTGAGGATGGCAACGGGGGCGCCATCGCCAGCGGCAACGGTTCCCATCGGATTGCGCTTCAGTTCCGAAACACTGGCCGTGACCTCGGCAAGGACAATACTGACCATCGCTCTATTCTCCGCACATTTAAGAGCACCTTAAATAGCACTCGAACAAGCGGGATGAAAGTCCTGTCCGGCGATGCGGCCATCAGATTGCCACTACAAATCCGCATCCCCCAAAATCAAGGTAATGGACGAACCCCGCCCACCTCCTTTATGAACGGGTGGAAATGGTATGAAGGCACGGCAATGGTAAGTTACATCGACGCGGATTCCGCACCCTTGAAGAACAACGGCGCGATCCGGCTTTATTCAGCCGAGGATTTCGCTGGCATGCGCAAGGCGTCGCAACTGACCGCGCGCTGCCTCGATGAACTGGCGTCGCTGGTCAAACCCGGCGTTACAACCAGTGCGCTCGACCGTTTCGTCTTCGAATTCGGCATGGATAACGGCGCGCTGCCGGCCACGCTCGGTTATCGCGGCTACAAATATTCCGTCTGCACGTCGCTCAACCATGTCGTCTGTCACGGCATGCCGGATGACAAGCCGTTGCGCGAGGGCGATATAGTCAACATCGACGTCACCTATATTCTCGATGGCTGGTACGGCGATTCGAGCCGCATGTATCCGGTCGGCCAGATCAAGCGCGCCTCCGAGCGGCTGCTGGAAGTCACCCATGAATGTTTGATGCGCGGTATTGCCGCCGTACGCCCCGGCGCCCGTATCGGCGCCATCGGTGAAGCCATCCAGACCTATGCCGAAGCGCAGCGCTGCTCCGTCGTGCGTGATTTCTGCGGCCATGGTGTCGGCAAGATCTTTCACGATACGCCGAACATCCTGCATTACGGCCGCGCCGACGAAGGCCCGGAAATGCGCGAGGGCATGATCTTCACCATCGAGCCGATGATCAATCTCGGCAAGCCGCATGTAAAGGTTCTGGCCGATGGCTGGACCGCCGTCACCCGCGACCGCTCTCTGTCGGCACAATACGAACACGCCGTCGGCGTCACCGCCACCGGCTGCGAAATCTTCACGCTGTCGCCGGGCGGCCTCGATCGCCCCGGCCTGCCACCAATAAAGGGCTGATATGGCTAAACCTCCCGCCTTCCCTTATCCTGACGGTGAAAATTCCGCAGACAAGGCGGAGGCGGACGGAGGTTTTGTCGACGAACGCGGCTTCTTTTCCGAGCAACCGGGCAAGCGCGACAACATCAAGAAAGCCATCGAGGCGAGCGGCGTGACGGAGCCGCCCGCCCATTATCTCGGACACCGGGAACGGCTGCGCGAAAAATACCGCGACCATGGCGACACGTCGCTTGCCGATTATGAAATCCTCGAACTGCTGCTTTTCCGCTCTATCCCGAGACGCGATACAAAACCGCTCGCCAAAATCCTGATCGCGCGGTTCGGCACGCTTGCCGGTGTGCTGGGAGCACCGCTTGGACTGCTGCAGGAGATAAAGGGCATCGGCGAGAATGTGGCGCTGGACCTGAAACTGGTCGCCACAGCCGGCCAGCGCATGCTGAAAAGCGAGCTGCGTGAGAAGCAGGTACTGTCCTCATGGTCGTCGGTGATCGACTACTGTCATGCCGCCATGGCCTTCGAAAGCCGCGAGCAGTTTCGCATCCTCTTCCTCGACAAGCGCAATACCCTGATCGCCGATGAAATCCAGGGCAAGGGCACGGTCGATCACACGCCGGTCTATCCGCGCGAAGTGGTGCGGCGCGCACTGGAACTCTCCGCTACCGCCATGATCCTTGTCCACAACCATCCGAGTGGCGATCCGACACCGTCCCGCGCCGATATCGACATGACCAAAACGATCATCGACACCGCAAAACCGCTCGGCATTGCGGTGCATGACCACATCATCATCGGCAAGGACGGCCATGCCAGCCTCAAGGGTTTGAGGCTGATCTGACCGTCCGCCCGCATATCGTCAGCCGGTGAAATAGGCATCCTGATCGAGATCGACGAGCAGGCCCGGCTGGGTCGGTTTCCATCCAAGCCAGGCTGCGGTCTTTGCACTCGATGTCGGAGAATCCATGCCTGCAAAATGCGTGAACCAGCCGAAATGGCTCGCGGCCTCGTCACCCGATCTTGAGACGACCGGCAGGTTCAGGCGCCTGCCGATGATCTCGGCAATCTGGCGGAACGGAATGCCTTCCTCCGCCGATGCATGATAGCGCGGTTCCGTTGCACCATGCTCCAGCGCCAGCCGATAAACGCGCGCGGCATCGATGCGGTGCACGGCCGGCCAACGGTTCTGACCTTCGCCGATATAGGCGGCAACGCCTTTTTCGCGCGCCAGATTGATCAGCAGGGGCACGAAACCATGGTCGCCGACCCCGTGCACCGATGGCGGCAGGCGGACGATGGCGGCGCGGACGCCACGTTCGGCGGCGGCCGCCGTCGCTTCGTCGGAGGCGGCCCGCGGAATGACGGAGGCGTCCGCATTCGGCAAATCGTCTTCCGTCGATGGCCGGCCAAGCTGCAGAAGCCCGGTGCCCGAGGTCACCAGCAGGGGACGATCCGATCCGGCAAGTTCATCCGCCAGTGCGGTGATCACCCGCCGATCCGCCTCGCAGTTTTCCTTGAATTTGGAAAAATCGTGGTTGAAGCCGGTATGGATGACACCATCCGCCTTTGCCGCACCGGCCCGCAGGCTGGCATGGTCATCCAGCGAACCACGGTGAACCTGCGCACCCGCTGCCTCAAGCTGTATGGCCCCAGCATCGGAACGGGCCAGCCCCAGAACCTCATGTCCGGCATCCAGAAGATCCCGCACGACGGCCGAACCGACAAAACCCGTTGCACCCGTAACAAAGACACGCATATGAAACCTCATGCTCGCTGTTGATCGGCTTCAACTAGAGCCATGGGTCAGGTGTTAAAAGCCGTGACCTTATACCGGTATCACAACTAACAGGCTGACGCTCATGCCCGGAACAGAGACAGTGCAGGACGACAATCTGCTTGGTGACTATCTGCGCGATCGCCGAGCGAAACTCGATCCGGCCGATTTCGGAATTGTCGCTTCGCGCCGGCGCACACCCGGCCTACGCCGCGAAGAAGTCGCCCAGCGCGCCAATGTCAGTGCCACCTGGTATACATGGCTGGAACAGGGTCGTGGTGGCGCACCCTCGGCTGATGTGCTCGATCGGCTGGCCAAGGCGCTGGCGATGAGCGGCGTCGAACGTGACCATCTGTTCCTGCTCGCCCAGCATAGATTGCCGGCGCTGCGGCAACGGCCATTGGAGCCGGTCTCCGCGCAATTGCAGCGCGTTCTCGATTCGATGGAATTTTCGCCGGCACTGGTGCGCACCGCGCTTTGGGATGTCGTTGCCTGGAACGATGCCGCTGCCGCCATTCTCTACGACTATGCGACATTGCCTGCCGAGCAGCGCAACATCCTGAAACTGGTGTTTTGCAATCCCGACAGCCGCAATCGGGCGATCGACTGGGAGACAACTGCCCGCAACGCCGTGGCGGCTTTTCGGGCGGAAGCGATGCGGACCGGCAGCATGCAGGCGGTGCAGGCCATGGTCGAGGAGATGAGTGCTGCCAGCCCGGAATTTGCAGCGATCTGGAGCGATTACGATCTGCAGAACTACGGCGAAGGTCTCAAACGCATGCGCCATGCCGCAGCCGGCGACCTGTCACTCGAATATTCATCCTTCGCCGTCGATGGCAGGCAGGATCTTGGCCTGATGATCTTTACGCCGGCAACGGCCGCTGACGCGGAGCGCATCAGGGCCTTTCTCAGTGAAAAACGGCGGAAGAACTGACCGTCCGGTTACCCCACCTGCACCATATGGCCTTCCGACACTTCGCGATATTCGCGAACCGGCGGCTGGTAATCCATGCCGCGCACCGGGCTTTTCAGTTCTTCATTGGTGATGCCACGGCGAATGCCGCGACGCGCCGGATCCGGCACCGGCACCGCCGCCATCAGCTTCTTTGTATAGGGATGCTGCGGGTTCTCGAACACCGAGGCACGCGGCCCGATCTCGACGATTTCGCCCAGATACATCACGGCGACGCGGTGGCTCACACGTTCGACGACCGCCATATCGTGGCTGATGAACAGGAAAGCGATGTCGAGGCTCTGCTGCAGATCCAGCATCAGATTGCAGACCTGCGCCTTGATCGACACGTCGAGCGCCGACACGCTTTCATCGGCCACGATCACTTTCGGATCGAGCGAGAGCGCGCGGGCAATGGCGATACGCTGGCGCTGGCCGCCGGAAAATTCGTGCGGATAACGATCCGCCATATCCGGCGACAGGCCAACCTTTTCCAGCAGATCGGCGGTCTTTTCCTTGGCCTGTTTGGCGGTGCCGAGCCTGTGCTTGATGAACGGCTCGGAAATCGCCGAGCCGACGCTCATGCGCGGGTTGAGCGACGAGAACGGATCCTGGAAGATCATCTGCACGCTCTTGCGCAACTGCCGCAGCCCGACCGGGTCCAGCCGCATGACGTCGTAACCGTCCAGTGACACTTCGCCGCTGGTGGGCTCGATCAAACGCATGATCGAACGACCGGTTGTGGACTTGCCGCAACCGCTCTCCCCCACCAGCGACAATGTCTCGCCCTTGAACAGGTCGAACGAGACATTTTCCACCGCATGCACCGCGCCGGTCTGGCGCGAAAACAGGCCGGAGCGCACGGGAAAGCGGGTAATGAGGTTCTTGACCGCCAGAAGCGGCGTCTTGCCCTTGCCGACCGTGTCGGACAATTCGATCGGCTCGGCCGCCTCTCCCGTCTTCACATCGACGATCGGAAAACGTGTCGGGCGCTTGCGTCCTTCCATCGATCCGAGTTTCGGTACGGCCGACAAAAGCGCCCGCGTATACGGATGCTGGCCGCGGAGAAAGATGTCTTCGGTGGCGCCGGCTTCGACCTGATCGCCACGAAACATCACGATCGTGCGGTCAGCAATCTCGGCGACGACGCCCATATCGTGGGTGATGAACAGAACGGACATGCCCTCCTCTTCCTGCAGGATCTTGATGAGGTCGAGGATTTGCCCCTGAATGGTGACGTCGAGTGCGGTCGTCGGCTCGTCCGCGATCAGGAGTTTTGGCTTGGAGGCCAATGCCATGGCAATCATCACGCGCTGGCGCATGCCGCCGGAAAACTGGTGCGGATATTCGTCGAAACGCGACGAAGCGTTCGGGATGCGCACCTTTTCCAGCAGCCGCACCGTCTCGGCGCGCGCCTCGCTCTGGTTCATGCCCTTGTGGCGGATGAGAACCTCGGAAATCTGCCGACCGATCGTAAAGATCGGGTTCAACGAGGTCATCGGCTCCTGAAAGATCATCGCGACATCATTGCCGCGCACGCCGCGCATTTCCTTTTCCGAGAGCGCCAGAATGTTCTGGCCGTTCAGCAGAACCTCGCCCTCGATCTTGCTCGAGCCCTGCGCCAGCAGACGCATGATCGACAGCGAGGTGACGGATTTGCCCGAGCCGGATTCACCAACGATGGCGACCGTTTCACCGGCATGCACGTCGAAGGAAATGTCGCGAACGACGGTCTTCCAGCCATCGCCGGTCTTGAACGAGGTGGAGAGATTGCGGACGGACAGAACGGGAGCGTTGGTCATAGGGGCTTCCATGGAGTTGCGAAGGAGGCGGATGGCAGGCCCTTGGCCACGCGTTCCGCTTCCAGCGCCGCAATCTTGCGGTCGATTTCGGTCCGGTCGGTCAGACCGTGAGGATTGTTGCGTGTCGGCATGGTCTCAGCGACATGCAGGAAACGTTCATGCGCAACGGCCAGCAGCCGCCGCAATTCGGCAAGCGGATCGGTATGGTCGTCGGCGCGAATGTCGAGCCAGGGGTAATCCTGATCACGGTAAAGAACGAGCGCTGCCGACTGTTTGCCGCGCTTGTCGCCGCCGGCCTGTTCGCCGGCATCCATGGCATCGAGCAGGCGTTCGGCCAGCGGCTTGCCCGCCCCTTCGCGGTAAACGCGCATCGTCTCTTCGATGACATGCGGCCCGGCCAGCATGTTGCCGGCCACGGACACGCCGTCCTCGACTAGATGCCCGGCCCAGTCGATGCATTTTTCACCGGTGAAGGCGGCATTGCGGCCGTCTCTATCGATCAGATGCATCTGCCGCTGTTGATGGCCATCATCACGCTGCGTCAGTGCGCTGATGATGGCGTCGGGTGCCAAACCCTCCGCCAGCATTTTCAGGCCGTCCGTACCGTAAAGCGGGCTGACAAAAGCCTGCGTGGCGATCGCGCCGATACTGCCGCGGATATGCGGCACGGCCGAACCAACCGAAAAGAACCGGCTGGCAACGGCAATGCCGAAATGACCCGTCTCAGCTTCGCGTGCAACGATCGACCACGTCATGGTTTTAGCGTCCGATCGCGTAGGCTTGCATCAGGCGCGGCGTCGCCGCTGCCTTCAGCAGGCCATCGGCCTCGCGCTTGGCGGCGGTCAGGCGGCCGACCGTCCAGGCATCCGAGACGGTGACATCGTGACCACGCTTGCGCAGGTCGCCAAGCGCCGCCTCGCCGACATTGGCTTCCACCATGATATTGCCCGGCTGGCTGGTGCGCGGATAAAACGAACCCGGAAAATGGGTGGTGTGGAACAGCGGCATGTCGATCGTCGCCTGCAGGTTCTTGCCGTGGTGCACGTAGCGCAGGAAGAACGGCAGCTGCCACTGGTCCTGCTGGTCGCCGCCGGGCGTGCCGAAGGCAAGCGTCGGGCGGCCCTGATGCAGCGCCAGAGACGGCGTCAGCGTGGTGCGCGGACGACGGCCCGGTGCCAGCGAGGTCGGCAGGCCTTCCTTCAGCCAGAACATCTGCGCACGAGAGTTGAGGGCGAAACCGAGACCCGGCACGATCGGCGAGGACTGCAGCCAGCCGCCGGACGGCGTGGTCGAGACCATGTTGCCCCAACGGTCGATGACGTCGATATGCACGGTATCGCCGCGCTTTTCGGAAAGATGCGCCATGGTCGGCTCATAGACGGCGCCCTTGCCGCTATAGCTTGCCAGCATCGACATGGTGAGGTCGTGCTGGTTTTCGAAGCCGGGAAGCTTGCCGGGACGCAGTTCGTAAGACGCTTCTGCGCCGATCAGCTTGCGGCGCTCGTCGTTATAGGCGTCCGACAGCAGCGTCTGGATCGGCACCTGCGCGAATTCCGGGTCGCCGTAATAGACTTCACGGTCGGCATAAGCGAGCTTCATCGCCTCGACGACGGTATGCACGAATTCCGGGCCGGTCGGATCCATCGATGCCAGGTCGATCTTGGAGAGCAGCGCCAGCGACTGCAGGAGAACCGGGCCCTGCCCCCAGCTCGGCGTCTTGGCCACGGTCCAGTCGTGATAATCGTAGGTCTGCGGCGCTTCGATCGTGGCGCTCCAGTCGGCCATGTCGGCGGCGGTCAGCACACCCTTGTGCTTTATGCCGCTGGCATCCATCACTTCGGCGGTCTTCAGAAAATCCTCGATCGCTTCAGCAACAAAGCCACGATAGAAAGCGTCGCGTGCTGCATCAACCTGCGCCTCGCGGCCGGTCGCAGCCTCGGATTCGCGGATGATGCGCTTCCAGGTTTCGGCAAGCACCGGGTTCTTGAAGTTCGAATGCGGCTCAGGCGCGGAACCGCCCGGCAGCCATGTCTCGTAAGAGGTCGGCCATTCCTTCTGGAAAAATTCGGCAAGGCCCTTGATGGTGGCCGAGACGCGCGGCAGCACCGGATGACCGTGTTCGCAATAATAGATCGCCGGCTCCAGCACGTCGCGAACGGACATCGTGCCGTAGTCGCGCAACATCAGCATCCAGCCATCGAAGGCGCCGGGAATGACGGTGGAGAGAAGGCCATCGCCGGGGATGAGCTTCAGGCCTTCCGACGTGTAGTGTTCGATTGTGGCGCCAGCCGGCGCCGGCCCCTGCGCGCAGATGACCTCGACCTTGTCCTTCTTCGTCGAATAGATGATCGCCGGCATGTCGCCGCCGGGGCCGCAGAGATGCGGCTCGACAACCTGCAGCACGAAACCGGTCGCGACGGCGGCGTCAAAGGCGTTGCCGCCCTTTTCCAGGATGGCCATGCCCACAGCGGAGGCGATCCAGTGTGTGGAAGTCACGACACCGAACGTGCCGAGGATTTCGGGTCTCGTCGTAAAGTCACTCATGCTTGCATTCCTTGAGAGATTAGCTTTCACGCGGGTCGAGCGCATCGCGCAGACCGTCGCCGAGAAGATTGAAACCAATTACGACGAGGAAGATCGCCGCGCCCGGCCACATCGCCATCCATGGCGCCTGGCTCAAAAAGTTCTTGGCGACATTGAGCATCGAACCCCAGGAGGGTGCCGGTGCCTGCTGACCAAGACCGAGGAAGGAGAGAGAGGCTTCGGCAATGATGGCGGTCGCCACCGTCAGTGTGGCCTGCACGATGATCGGCGCAAAGACGTTGGGCAGGATGTAGCGCGTCATGATGTCGACATGGCCGAGACCGACCGAACGCGCGCCCTCGACATAGTCTTCCGTCTTGACGGCCAAAACCTGGCCACGGGTCAGCCGCACGAAGATCGGCATTGCCGACAGGCCGATGGCAATCATCGCATTGGTGAGGCTCGGGCCGAGGAAGGCTGCAAGCGCGATTGCCGTGATCAGGAACGGCATGGCCAGCAGCGCTTCAGTGACGCGCTGGATGACCTGATCGACCCAGCCGCCAAAGTAACCGGAGAGCAGACCGAAGGGCACGCCGATGGCAACGGCGATGGCGACCGAGACGACACCGGCCATCAGCGAGGCGCGTGCACCCCAGATCATACGGGAGAGGATGTCACGGCCGAGATCGTCGGTACCGAGCCAATGGGCAGCAGACGGCGCCTTGCGGATCGCCCCCCAGCTGGTGGCGATCGGATCGGGGATCGGCAGGATCGGTGCCGCGATGGCGAGGATGGCGAAAAAGGCGATGATCCCCAGGCCGACCAGCGAACCACGGTTGGCCTTCATCTTACGCCATGCCCGGCTTTTTTCACGCGGCTTCAAAATCGGAGCGGTCTGTTCGATCACGGTCATAGCGTTGCCCTCAGACGCGGATTGAGAAGGACGTAGAGCACGTCGGCGATGAGGTTCATGACGATGAAACCGATGGCCGTACACATGACGATGCCCTGTACGACGGCGTAATCGCGGGTAAAGACGGCATCGACGGTCATCTTGCCGAAGCCGGGAATGGTGAAGATCTGCTCGGTCAGCACGGCGCCGGCCAGCAGTTCACCGAACAGCAGCGCCGAAAGCGTGATGATCGGCAGAAGCGCGTTGCGGAACGTGTGGCTGAGAATGACCTCGCGGGGCGAAAGACCTTTTGCACGGGCGGTGCGGATATAGTCGGAACTCAGCACGCCGAGCATGGCGGAGCGCGTGTGGCGCATCAGCTGTGCGGCAAGGGCCGTCGACAAAACGAAGGCCGGCATGATCATGGTTTTAATCGAGCGCACCGGATCGACAAAGATCGATTCGTAACCGGACGCAGGCAGCCAGCCGAGTTGCACCGAGATCAGCAGGATCAGCATGATACCGAGCCAGAAATTCGGCACCGACAGGCCGGAAAGCGCCACGATATTGGCGATGTAGTCGATTGCCCGGTTCTTGTAGACGGCTGCCAGGATGCCGGTCGGAATACCGATCACCAGAGCAAAAATCATCGCCATCACGGCAAGCTGGATGGTGACCGGCAGTTTCTGGCCGATCAGCTCGAGAACGGGCTGGTTGGTGCGCAGCGAAATCCCGAAGTCACCCATCAACATGCTGCCGAGCCATGAGAAATACTGCATGATCACGGGATCGTTGAGGTGATATTTTTCGCGCAGGAACGCGAGTGTCGCCGGATCGCGCTCTTCACCCGCCATGGCGAGAATGGGGTCGCCCGGCAGAAGTTTCTGCAGCGAAAACACGAAGATCGAAATGATCAACAGCGTCGGGATCGCGACCAGAAGCCGCTTGCCAATATAGACAGGCATGTCATCGCCCTCTTTGATAGTGGGAGACCGCGCGGACGTTGTTGTCCGCGCGGCGATCGTATGTCGGGATTACTTCTTGGAAACACCCAGCAGACGCATCATGCCATCCGGCGACGGCGCAAAGCCTTCGACCTTCTTGGAAATGGCATAGGCATAGGGCTGATGGCCGAGATAGATGATCGGCATGTCATCGTTGAGGATGACGCTGACAGCATCATACTTTTCCTTGCGCACGGCTTCATCCGGCGAAGTGCGGGCTTCGTCGAGCAGCTTGTCTACTTCCGGGTTGCAATATTTCACGTCGTTGATGCCGCCCTTGCAGGTGACGAACTGGTGAACATTGCCATCAGGATCAATACGGCCGGACCAGTCGGAACGGCTGAGCTGATAGTTGCCGGCAGTCTGTTCAGACAGCAGCGTTGCGAATTCGGTCGCCTTCAGCGACACGTTGAAACCCGCTTCCGCAACCATCGACTGGATGACCTGCATCATCTGCGTCTGCGTAGTGTTGTTGGCGTGCTGCAGTTCGATGTCGAGCGTCTCGTAGCCCGCTTCCTTCATCAATTGCTTTGCCTTTTCAACATCACGGGCCGGCACCGGAAGGTTCTTGTTGAACCACGGGCTGGTCGACGGGAACGGCTGGTTACCTGCCAGCGACGTGCCTTCAAAAACGATCTGGCCGATTGCTTCGCGGTCGATTGCCAGCGAGAAAGCCTGGCGCAGGCGCTTGTCCTTGCCGAGCGGGTTGTCGGCGCGTGGGCCATTGTTGACGTTGGCGTACATGGCCATGTAGCCCGGGCCGATGACGTCTGCATAGGTCAGGTTCGCATCATCCTTCACGGACTGCGCATCGGAGGCCGAGATACGCTCGGCGATGTCCAGATCACCCGAACGCAGGTTAGCGAGCTTCACCGTTGTGTCCGGGATCGGCAGGAAGGTCAGCTTGTCGACCTTGATCTTGTCCTTGTCCCAGTAGTCGGCAAACTTTTCGAGAACGATACGGTCCTGCTGGATGCGCTCGACGAACTTGAACGGGCCGGCGCAGACCGGCTTGGAACCAAAATTGGCGCCGAGTTCCTTGGCGGCCTTGGGAGCGACGATCATGCCGGCGCGATCGGTCAGCTGTGCGAGCAGCGTAACGTCAGGCGATTTCAGCGTGAACTTCACTTCCAGCGGGCCAGTCGCCTCGACCTTGGCAACCGAGGAAAGCTCGCTCTTGCGGCGCGATTCCGGCAGGGTCAGGTTACGTTCGATCGTGTAGACGACGGCCGCCGCATCCAGGGTTTCGCCGTCGTGGAATTTCACGCCTTCGCGGATCTTCATCGTCAGAACCTTGCCCTCTTCGGACCAGGCCCATTCTGTAGCCAGCTGCGGCACGACCTTCATGTTCTGGTCGATGTCGACCAGCTTGTCGCACATCGAGGTATAGACGATACGACCGACGAAAGTGCGCGACTGCGCCGGATCGAGAACGTCGGCATCGTCATTGAGGCCGATGCGCAATTCGGCAGACATGACTGGTGCGGCCAGGAAGGCGCTGGCCAGCAGTGCCGAGGTGAATGCGGAAAATTTCTTCATGTTCGTTCCTCTGGTCTGATTTATCTCTGTGTCGGCATTGTTCTTTTTGGCCGCCCGAAAAGGTGCGGCAGGCATTTCGACGGTTCAGGATGCGGCGCTGAGACGATCTCCCTCGTCATCAATGATTTCCAACGCAGCAATCTCCTTGTCCGTAAGTCCGGCGGCATCGAGTGAGGTTGCACGGATAAGTCGTTCCTGGTGCATCAAGAGATGCAGCCGCATCGCTTCGCTCGCCTTGCCCGGGTCACGCTCCGCGATCGCATCGACGATGGCATGATGCTGCAGATATGAGGCACGCGGATTCTTCCCGACGCGACGGGCACGCTCGCGGATCGACTGCCACGCCGCATCCTGACGGATGCGGTTGATGACATCGAAGATCGACAGAAAAAGCTGGTTTCCGGCACTCTGGGCGATCTGCCGATGCAGCGCGCCATCCCAAAGCTCCTTGGAATCGGCATCCGTGCTCTGGCCGATTTTTTCCGCCAACGCCCGCATACGCTCAATCTCTGCCGGTTTTGCCCGAAGCGCCGCCAGTTGCGCCAGCTGCGGCTCGATGCGCAGGCGCACCTCCATGATTTCCATGATGTCCGTGCCGGCCACCAGCGCCTCGACATGGCTGCTCCAGCCATCGGGCTTTTCACCAACGAAGGTCCCTGCCCCCTGACGGCGCCAGATCAGGCCTTCCGATTCCAGCACTTCGAGCGCGCGGCGTACGGAGCGACGGCCCACCCCCATCATCTCGGAAAGAGCGCGTTCGGTCGGCAGCTTGTCATCGGCGAGGTCACCACTGGCGATCAGCGCCCGCAGGCGCTCCAGGGCGTAGGCCGAATTGTCATGGGATACTTCGCTCACCGGCGGACCATTTACTGAACCAATCTTGAATTGGTCCCAGACAAAGACATTTTAACGTTTGCGTCAAGCTAGATTTTCATCATTTTTTTGCGCTGCACAAACGATGTGCAGGTGCGTAAAATTTCTGCCGGGCGCAATCAAACGTTCAGAAAAATAGAGTAGATATTGCGACAATTGGTCGCCATATTGCGAACTCGACCGAGCACCAGAAGCCGGAGTTTTTTATGAACCATTATGATCTGATCGTCGTCGGCAGCGGCCCAGCAGGCCGCCGCGCAGCCATACAGGCCGCAAAGCTGGACAAGAAAGTCCTTGTCATCGAACAGGGCAAACGTGTCGGCGGCGTCTCCGTCCACACCGGCACCATCCCGTCCAAGACGCTGCGTGAGACGGCACTCAATCTTTCCGGCTGGCGAGAGCGTGGCTTTTACGGCCTCTCCTACCGCGTCAAGCAGGAGATCAGCGCCGAAGATCTGCGCCGCCGCCTGCTGATCACGCTCGACCACGAAGTCGAGGTCCTTGAGCACCAGTTCTCCCGCAACCGCGTCCATCTCATGCGCGGCAAGGCGACATTCGTCGCCAAGGACACGCTGGCGATCGAAAAGGACGACGGCGAAATCCTGCACGTCAATGGCAACAGCATCCTGCTCGCCGTCGGCACAAAGCCGTTCCGCCCCGATTACATCCCGTTCGACAACGAGACCGTTCTCGACAGTGACGAGCTGCTGGATATCGCGCGCCTGCCGCGCTCGCTGGTGGTTATCGGCGCCGGCGTCATCGGCATCGAATATGCCACCATCTTCTCCGCGCTCGACACCGCCGTCACCGTCATCGATCCGAAATCGACCATGCTCGATTTCATCGACAAGGAAATCGTCGAGGACTTCACCTACCAGCTGCGCGACCGCAACATGAAGCTTCTGCTCGGCCAGAAGGCTGAAAAGGTCGAGCGCCTGCCCGATGGCAAGGTTTCCGTGACGGTCGATACCGGCCGCCGCATCATCGCCGACATGGTCCTGTTTGCTGCAGGCCGCATCGGCGCCACCGACAGCCTGAACCTTGCTGCCGCCGGCCTTGAAGCCGACAGCCGTGGTCGCCTGCGCGTTAACCCGGAAACATTCGAGACCTCCGTGCCCGGCATCTTTGCCGCCGGCGATGTCGTCGGCTTCCCGAGCCTTGCCTCGACCTCGATGGAACAGGGCCGCATTGCCGCCCGCGTTGCCGTCGGCGCCATCACCAAGGAACCGCAGAAATACTTCCCTTACGGCATCTATGCCGTGCCGGAAATTTCCACTTGCGGCCTGACGGAAGAAGAGATGAAGGAACGCGGCATTCCCTACGAATGCGGCATTGCGCGTTTCCGCGAAACCTCGCGCGGCCACATCATGGGCCTCGACAACGGCATGCTGAAGCTGATCTTCTCGCTGAAGACCCGTCGTCTTCTCGGCGTCCATATCATCGGCGAAACAGCGACCGAGCTCGTGCACATCGGCCAGGCCGTGCTCAACCTCAAGGGCACCGTCGAATATTTCGTCGAAAACACCTTCAACTATCCCACACTTGCCGAAGCCTACAAGATCGCCGGCCTCGACGCCTGGAACCGCATGGGCCCACCTGTGCCTAAGGAAGAAATCGTCGCCGGCCAACCCGCTGAAAAGGTGACGGCAGCCGAAACCTCCGAGCCGCAGAAGAAAAAAGCCGCCACCAAGTGAGGCGACCGCTCGGCAAGGAACGTTTGCGTTTTGGCCAGCGCCACCCGGTGCTGGCCTATTTCGCCACTCTGACGGTCATCCTGCTGTTTGCACTGTTCCCGCTGATCTCGGCACTCACCAGCATCTCGGTCGCGGATGCGGCTGGCTGCCGCGTCGATGAAGCCGGCAGCTATCCGTGCATCATCTTCGGCACCGATATCGGAGAACTTCTGGCTTTTCTCTTCGTGCTCGGCTGGCTGGGCATGGCAACGGTGCCGCTCGGGTTCATCTGTTTCCTCGTCTGGACCGGCTTTGTCATCGCCCGGATCATCCGCAAGCGCCGCCTGTCGCAGCAATAGAAAAAACAACACCAACGCAAAAAGCCGCCTCCGAAAGGAAGCGGCTTTTTCGTATGGCAGATACAAAAACGGCCCCTTGCGGGGCCATTTCCGTAAATTTTCGTCGCGATTAACGCGAGTAGAATTCGACGACGAGCGACGGTTCCATGATGACCGCGTACGGCACATCCGAAAGCGACGGTACGCGAGCGAAGGTGGCAACCATTTTGTTGTGGTCGACTTCGATATAGTCCGGAACGTCGCGTTCAGCGAGCGAAACGGCTTCGAGAACCGTTACCAGCTGCTTCGACTTCTGGCGAACTTCGATAACGTCGCCGGCCTTGCAACGGTAAGAACCGATGTTGACGCGAACGCCGTTGACCGTGACGTGGCCGTGGTTGACGAACTGACGGGCAGCGAAGACCGTCGGTACGAACTTGGCGCGGTAGACGATGGCGTCCAGACGCGATTCCAGCAGACCGATCAGGTTTTCACCGGTGTCGCCCTTGCGACGGTTGGCTTCTTCGTAGGTCGCGCGGAACTGCTTCTCGCGGATGTCGCCGTAGTAGCCCTTCAGCTTCTGCTTGGCGCGCAGTTGCACACCAAAGTCCGAAAGCTTGCCCTTGCGGCGCTGGCCGTGCTGGCCGGGGCCGTATTCGCGGCGGTTAACCGGGGACTTCGGACGACCCCAGATGTTTTCGCCCATACGGCGGTCAATTTTGTACTTGGACGATTCGCGCTTGCTCATCGCATTTCCTTTCGAACGGTTACACCGGTCTGTTGCCAAACCGGATGAAGGAAACACGCCCTCCTCTGAACCTCGTTTTAGAAGTTCTGACAGGCTTCTCACGGTAGCGACCGGAGAGTGCCACGGGACATGTCATTAAAACACCGGGCTTTGATACCCGGCGCTGGCGCGGTGTTTATGGGCCTGTCATGGAATTGTCAACTGCGCGATGCGTTGAGGGATCGAAGAGTTGTGCGTATAATCATATGACAGACAGCCCAAAGGTGATCCATGCAGATGAACCTTGACATCGATGACGACGTTTTTGAGGCCGCGAAGAAAATCGCAGAGAGCGAGGAACGGCAAATTGGTGACGTCATATCAGAGCTTGCCCGCAAATCGCTGACGCCATTGCGGTGGGAAATGAGAAACGGGGTTCCGTTAATTCCCAAACAGTTTGGATCAAAGCCGGTGACGATTGATATTGTCAACGCGCTCAGGGACGACGAGTATTGACCTCACTACTGGACGTCAATGTTCTGATCGCTTTGGCCGACCGCCACCATGAAAACCACGATGTTGCTCATCGCTGGCTGGGACGGAACGGGGCCAACGGCTGGGCAAGCTGCGCGATCACAGAAAACGGCCTGGTCAGGATCGTATCCAATCCACGCTATCCCAACAGCACCAAGTCTCCCGCCTTGGTAATACAGATGTTAGCGATGCTGCGACAAATGAGCGGCCATGTCTTCTGGAATGACTGCATCAGCCTGCTGGACGACAGCATTTTTCGGACTGACGAGATGATCTCGCACAAACAGGTAACAGATATCTATCTTCTGGGCCTCGCCCGCAGCTACCGAGGGTATTTCGCCACATTCGACAGGCACATCCGCGCGCAAGCCGTCATCGGTGGACGCGATGCGCTCCACATCATCGAGATCTAAAAACTACTCGGCCGCGATCTTGAGGTCACCCTCGTCAGGCGCTTCGGCGCTGCCCGGTGCCGTTTCGGCCTGCAGATCGGGGAAAGCGACGATACGTTTTCCGGAAAAATCCGCATGCACGACGATCAGCCCCTGCTCCTCGAAATACCCCAGCAGGCGGCGGGCGCGGCGGGCGGAATGGGTGCCGTAAGCACGGGCGATACGGGCGTCGGACGGGCAAGGCTCAGCCCCGAGCGCCGCTTTCGCCATCATCAGGAACACGCCCTGAAGGTCGTCCGAAACGCCGTTGGACAGCGAAAGCACAGTCGCCCAGGCTTCACTCGTTGCCATGGTCGCATCTACGCCTGAACGGGCAATCGCCGTGCGGCGGCGGAAATCGCTGAGCGAGATCGGCGATCCGGGCAGGCGGCGCATGCGGGCGCGCACCAGAAAATCCTGATAGAGAACGGCATCGGTGCGATAGGCCGATTGCGGATCGTCGAGGATTTCCGCCATCACCGCCATAAGGCGCTCTTCCCGCTCCTCCTCCGACAGTTCCGGCACCGGTACACGCGGCTCAGACGGCGAAGGCTGCATCACGGCCGGCGTCGAGCGAGAAAGCTCGGCCAGAATATCGGTTGTCGGGCGCGGCGTAGGCGTCGGGCGGCGCACAGCGGTCAACGGGCGCGAAAATTCTTCGGGGTCGGGCGTAAAGATCAGGTCTTCGACATCCTGCGGCGCATCCGGCAGCGGCATCAGCTTGGGGCTGGACGAACGCGCAGAAGTTTCCACCGTGCCGATGACGATCGGCAACGGACGGCGCGACAGGGCCGGGCCGAGCGCGACAAAATTGCCGCGCTTCAGATCGCGGAACATTTCTGCCTGACGACGATCCATGCCGAGCAGATCGGCGGCGCGCGCCATGTCGATATCGAGAAAGGTACGACCCATCAGGAAGTTGGAGGCTTCAGCCGCGACGTTCTTGGCAAGCTTTGCCAGACGCTGGGTGGCGATGACCCCGGCCAGACCACGCTTACGGCCACGACACATCAGGTTGGTCATCGCGCCGAGCGACATTTTTCGCGCATCTTCGGAGACGTCACCGCCAACCGATGGCGCAAACATCTGCGCTTCATCGACCACGACCAGAACCGGATACCAGAAATCACGGTCGGCATCGAACAGGCCGTTCAGGAAAGCGGCGGCAGCGCGCATCTGCTCTTCGAGATCGAGGCCTTCGAGCGTCAGCACGCAGGAGACGCGGTTCTTGCGGATACGGTTGGCAATGCCGGCAAGCTCAGCCTCGGTGCGCTCACCATCGACCACGACATGGCCAAACTTGTCGGCCAGAGTGACGAAATCGCCTTCAGGATCGATGACGACCTGCTGCACCCAAGGGGCGGACTGCTCCAGAAGACGGCGCAGAAGATGCGACTTTCCGGACCCGGAATTGCCCTGGACAAGAAGACGCGTCGCCAGCAGCTCCTCGATATCGAGCTTGGCGGCGTCCCCTCCTGCCAGGTTGCCCATATCGATGCCGACCTGCAATGCACTGCCCTCGTCTATATCGCTAACGGATTGATATCTTTGTTATCGCTGCACATGGCAGCGCAAGAGCGCCAAACGCTCTCCGTGCCTATAACAGAGATCGGGATTCGTTTCGCGGTGCAAGAGGCGAAATGCACAGTCTTTGCATTTGCAGCTTTCAAGCCGCGCGTTTGAGGCCCAGCGACAACAGCCCTGCCCCGATCATCAGCGAACCGCCGGTGCGATTGACGATCGTCTGGACTTTTGGCTTGCGGATCGTGTCGCGAGCCATCGATGCCAGCAGGCCATAAAGTGCTGCGTTGATTGTGGCCAGCACAAGGAATGTCACTTCGAAGACGGCCATCTGGAACAACAGCGGTTTTGCCAGATCGAGAAACTGCGGCAGGAAAGCCACGAAAAACACGATACTTTTCGGATTGAGCGCGGTGACGGCATAGGTGTGCAGAAACACTTTTAGCGGCCGCACTGCTGGCGCATTCTCTCCCGCATCGACGGCCTGCCCTGCCACGGGCGCACGCCAAAGCTTGATACCGAGATAGATCAGATAACCGGCGCCAACCCATTTCAGCAGCGTGAACAGCATTGCCGAGGTCGCCAGCAAGGCGCCAAGTCCCAGCATCGAGGCGGTCATGGCGGTGAAATCACCGAGCGCCACGCCTGCCACCGTCGCACTGGCGACCTTGCGTCCGTGGCTGAGCGAATAGGAAATGACCAGAAGAATAGTCGGACCGGGAATGGCCAGAAGAACCGCCGAAGCAGCAACGAAAGCAAGCCAGTGTTCGAGCGACATGAAATCCCCTCCCGGAAAACCGCAGCAAGCCACGGAAGCGTCAGGCTGGCAAGATCAATGAATTCACGCGGCCTCGTCATCCAAGCGCCGGATTTCCGGCTGCTCACGCTGCATGGCCTGCGACAGGTCATAATTGGCCTGCATGGCCAGCCACGCACGTGCCGTACTGGCACCAGCCCTTTCCAGACGCACTGCTAGATCCGGGCTGATTGCCGCGCGGCCATGCAATACCCGCGACAGCGCCACGCGCAACATTCCGAGCCTCTCGGCAGCTGCCGTGACGGAAAGCCGGAGCGGCACAAGAACGTCCTCGCGGAGCAGCTCACCGGGATGCGGGGGAGATTTCATCATGATGGCGCTCCTTCAATGATAATCCTGATAGTCCACAAGCTCGACATCCGCTCCAATGAACCGGAATGTCACCCGCCAATTGCCATTGACCCAAACAGACCAATAACCTCGCAAATCCCCTTTGAGCGAATGCAATCCGACACCGGGCAAATTCGATTCGGCAGAAGTTGTTGCGACATCCAGCAAGCCAGAGGATACGTGCGAGCTTTCTGGCATAGGCAACCTGAATGCCCCTGATCGTGCCAGATTTATAAATGGCCTCCAAATCCTTAGGCCGAAAGCTCACGATCATGCGTAACCGTATCGCGTAAAGATACACAGGGCCATATTATCGGCGCCAGTGGTAGAGCATATCCGGTTCGCGCTCATCATTGTCGGCACCGTCTGTTTCTCGCCTCGCGAGAAAGCCATGCGCCTCGTAGAAACGCCGCGCCCCGACATTGCGCTGAAACGTCCAAAGGCTCAGCACGCAATGCGTGGATTTTGCTTGATCCAGCAGGCGCGCACCGATCCCCTGCCCATGTGCGTGCGGAAGGACGTAAAGCTGCTCTATCCAGTTCTCACGAAAGGCGATGACGCCGATAAGTTCGTCCTGCCGCGCGACGCCCCATATGACGCAGTTCGTAAACAGATAGCCCGACCAGAAAGCCAGATCTTCTTCTGAAGTGTGACGGCCTGCAAGCCAGGGAAGTCGCGCATCGAATGCGTTGCGAAACACATTCGATGCGGCAGCCATATCCTTCAACGCCAGCGGACGGTAGGTCAGTTCTTCGTTCACGGGCATGCCCGCCATTGCAGAAATCAGGCATGAAGGGCGCGGTCGACTTCAGGCACGATCTCAGGGGCACCGATATCGCGACGCATGTAGTTGTCCAGATCGTCGATTTTGTTTGCACGCCACGGCGCCTTGCGCCGCAACGACGCGCCAATCAGCCCTTTCAAGATGGCCCAGGGACCATGACGCTGCCACAAGGCCTCCAGCTGGGCATCGAGAACGTCATCAACCATTAATTGTAATTCACGCATAGCTTTTCCGCCCCGACACGCGCGAGCGGTCAGGTCCTTTCGAAAGTCGGCGACGCGCGCGGACATGCGGACGGCAAAAGGCGCCGAACGGATTAGCCGGTTACGTCAGATTGATTGTGAGATAGCTGCCAAAAGGCGGATTCCGGGCTTTATCAGCCCTTGAATGCCACTCGAAGCATGAGGCGCGGATTGCCGCGCATGGTTCGATTGGATCCGCCATGGAGGCGAGTATGTGCGAAAAATACAGTCATGAAGCGCCTCCTTGTGTTTGCGTTGCGGATGCCGAAAACATGCCACGCTCTTTTTGATCGCGCAAGCCTTCGCAATCGAAAATTGCACTCCGCGAAAAACATGTTGCACGATCGCAACAGATAGCACGCGCAGACCTGCCGTCAGTTCGTGCTGAGGCCAAAGCCCTGCATCAGGCGACGTGTTGCAAAATCCGGGTTGCCGGAGGTGAACACGGCAAAATCGAAATCTTCCGGGTGATCGACCCCATCGACCAGCGGCACCTTGCGACGCGCCTGCCGGGCGATTGCCTCGGCGGGATCGAGCCAATCGACCGGCCATGGCGCAAGACGTCTGAACAGGTTGGCCATGAACGGATAATGCGTGCAAGCCAGCACGACGATATCGGTCTTTTTCCCGTCCATCTCCACGAAACAAGGAGCGATCTCGCTGCGGATATCATCATCGGACAGCGACTCGCCGCGGATATAGGCTTCCGCCATGCGGGCGAGGTTTTCAGAGCCGACCAGACGCACATGGCATTGTGTGGCAAAGGACTGGATGAGATCGCGCGTATAGGCGCGCTTGACGGTGCCGGGCGTCGCCAGCACCGACACAAGACCCGACCGCGTCCGCTCCGCCGCAGGCTTGATGGCCGGCACGGTTCCGACGAATGTCATCTCGGGGAATTTTTCGCGCAGCGCCGCACCGGCCAGCGTGAAGGCGGTATTGCAGGCGATAATGCAGATTTCCGGGCGATAGTCGGAGAGCAGCTTTTCGAACAGCGACAGGATGCGCGACGTCAGCGCCTGCTCTTCCCAGCCGCCATAGGGAAAACCGGCATCGTCGGCGACATAGATGAAGCCGCGTTCCGGCATCAGCACGCGCGCCTCACGCAGCACAGTCAGCCCGCCAATGCCAGAATCGAACACCAGCACCGGCCGCGACATGTTATTCGCCGTCATTCCCCTCGATCTCCGCCTTGTCCGTCGCCTTCTGCTGCCTCGGCACGACCTTGCGCGGCCATTGGCGCGGAAAACGGTCGAGCGAGTTGATCACGCCGCGAAACACGCTGATTTCCTGTTCGGAAAATCCGCGGCGCGAGATGACTGCGCGCAGGTTGTCGATCATTCTGGGCTTTTTCGCGGGCGGATGGAAATAACCGCGGGAATCGAGCGCTTCTTCCAGATGTTCGAACAGGCCAAACACCTGCTCCTTGGTCGAAGGCTTCTGCTCCACCGGATCGAACAGCGTTTCGGACAGATCCTCCATGCCGCACTTCATCCATTCATAGGACATCAGCAGCACGGCCTGGGCGATATTGAGCGACGCAAAGGCCGGATTGACCGGAAAGGTGACGATCTCGTCGGCGAGCGCCACTTCTTCATTGGTCAGGCCCCAGCGTTCGCGGCCGAACAGGATACCGGTCTTTTCGCCGCCCTTGAATTTCTGTTGCAGCGTCTGGCAAGCCACTACCGGCGAGCGCACAGGCTTGAAGCCATAACGTTCGCGCGCCGTCGTCGCGTAGACGAAGTTGAGGTCGGCGGTCGCCTCTTCCAGCGTCTCGTAGACCTTGGTGGCGTCGATGACATGGTCGGCCTTGGAGGCTGCGGCACGCGCCTTTTCGCTCGGCCAACCGTCGCGCGGATTGACGAGGCGCAGTTCGGCCAGGCCAAAATTGGCCATGGCACGCGCCACCATGCCGATGTTTTCGCCAAGCTGCGGCTCGACGAGAATGATGGCTGGGCCTTCGGCGATCAGTTCGCGTTCGCTATTGGTGCCTGACATGAATGCTTCCGGTTGGTTCTGTCCGGCGCGTTCGTCCGGATCGTCTCATATATCTGGGCGGGCAATAGCGCGCATGGCGGCGCGCGGCAAGCGTTCAGGCTTTCGGATAGAGCCGGTCCAGCATGGTCGCGACCATATCGACACCCAGCCGCGCGCCGTCCTTGAACACCGGCAGATGCCGCGAAGGCTGGGCGCGCTCCTGCATCCCGGCGAAAAAACATTCGCTGCGCCGGGCTTTTGCCGCATCGAGTTTAACGAGCGCGGTCTCGACAGCCGTTGCCATGCCCGCCGAGCTTTCGCCGGCAACCACATGGCTGCGGGCAAAGGTGCGCGCCCAGTAGGTGGAGGCCAGAAAGATCGCCAGCGTCTGGCGGATTTTGCCCGGTTTCGTCACCACCGACCAGCTGGTGCCGAACGGTCGCGCCGCCGTCGTCACCTCGCGATAGGCGGCGTCGAGCTCGCTGGAAAGCTCCACCATGCGAAAGCCGCCCTGCCCGTCCTTTGCCGCCACAAGCAGAGCCCTCAGAGCGCTGTACCAGCGGTCAAGCGCACCATCGAGGGTCGAGCGCGTGCTGGCCGGAAATACCAGAAAAGACACAAGCGTGCCGGCCGCGGCGCCGATCAGCGTTTCTTCGACACGCAAAATGAGGACCTCCGTTGTCAGCGTGCCAATCAGGCCGTAGACGAGGCAAAGCGTGATCGACACGAAAAATGTCATCACCGCATAGGAAACCTGCAGCGAATAAAAGGCGAAAAACACCCCGAGCGTGGCAAACACCGTCAGCCACAGCATGTGCCCGCCGAGCAGCGTCGCCAGCGCCAGTCCCATGCCGATGCCGAGCAGCGTGCCGATCGACCGCTGCACGGCCCGCAGTGCCGCGTCACCCCGCGACTTGGCATTGGTAAACACCAGAAACGCTGTCAGCACCGCCCAGAACCAGCGGTCGCGCGACAGCATCAGCCCACAGACCATGGCGATCGCCGAGGCGATGGTGATCTGCAACGCCGCCCGCACCACCGGGTTCTTCAGCGAAAAATCGATGGGTGCGGCAGCCGGTGCATTGTCCATCTCCTGCTGCAGCGAACGGAACTGATCGCGACGCCCCTCCTCGATCATCGCGGACAGCGTCAGACGCGCCTTGTGCAGCCATGTCAGCGCCCGCACGCTTTCGTCGGCGGGCGTGTCGCCGGTATGCAGCCTTTCGAAACCTTCGACGGTTTCGGAATCCTGCTCCAGCACGGCATGCACGAGCGAAAACGGCGGCAGGCTTTCCAGACCGATGACGACCGCACCTTCAGCCGCCAGATGCACGTCGAAAATGGCAGTCGCCATCGCCGCGATCCGTTCCTGGCCGGCATCGATCGCGCCATCAGCGGGACGCGGCAGAAACCCTTCCGCCGTCATCGCCACATCCTTCAGGCGCTCTTCCAGATGCTGCAATTCGCGGCGATCCGCAGGGCTCCATTCGCGCGCGGCAGACAGCACGGCAAGCTTGATCAGGATGGTGTTGACCCGTCCCTGAATACCGATCAGCGACTGCAACAGATCACGCCGGCGATCATCGGTGATCAGCCAGGTGCGCACGACGTGGCCGATGGCAACCGCCACGATCGGCCCCAGCGCTGCAAGCGGCAGGTCGGCAAAGCTTGGACGCAGATAGGCGCCGATGAAATAGGAGGTGAAGGCAAACATGCCGATGGCAAAACCGCGCGGCCCATAAACGCGGGCAAGCGTCGCCAAAAGGATCACGCCCAGAAACACCACGTCGGAAACGTAGCGATTGTCTTCCAGAATGGCCGCAACGCCGACTGCGCAAAGGCTGGCAAGGCAGCCGAGCAGTCTGGTGATCAGCTGATCGCGCGGCTTGCGGTCACGCACCGCCACCCCGCCTTCGATCGACAGGATGATGGCCAGACCGTAGGAGATCGGCGGCAATGGCAGAACCAGCGTATGAAAGGCGATCAGCAGCCCGATCGACAGCAGCATGGTCAGCGTCACGCGGGCCCCCATGCGCAACCGCGAAAAGGCCGGATCCTGCGCCAAAAGCCAGTCGATGATGGAAAAGCGGGCGCGGGTCAGGAAACTGGCAGCCATGTGTCGTCCTTCGGGCGGCATCCCGTCATGTCATCCATAAACCGGATAGTCAGGCAATCACTGGCCCTTGGCCAGTTCCTGCATCTCCGCATAGACGCTGTCGCTTTCGTCGTCGTCATACCGATGGATATCGTCGATGACCGGATGACCGTCTTCGCTGATCACATCGAAATGCACTTTTTCGACGGAATTCTTGATGTCGTCGTCATCCATGCAGGTCCAGAATTTGAAGCTGACGCCGACATCGGTGGCGCCGTCCTTGCCCGGTTTCTGCTCCAGCTTCATGTCCTGAAGCGGACAGCCGTCCTGCGAATTGGTGATCACGTCATAACCGAAGGGATCGCCCGGCTGGCCATTATCCGTGTCATAGGCCGGGTGTTTCGCCGCCTCGTGATAGGCCGCCTGAAAGCGCTTGCTGAACAGCTTTTGCAAAGGCTCGGCATCGAAGATGAACTTCCAGTCGCTTTCGGCACTCTTCCAGTTTTCCGAGGTGATTCGCATCACCTCCTTCACCGGATCGGCGGGGTCGGCAGCCTGGCAAACAGAGGCTGCGACAGAGAAAAGCAGCGCGAGCGAGAGGGTGCGCATCAAAATCAGTCCTTGAGGTGAAAGCGTCGGCAGACCTTAGCCCCGATCCGCATTTTGGCAATAATATTCCTGCAAAAGATCGCGGCTCAAACTCTTTGCGTCACGTCAATGCGATGTTATAGCGCATGCGCAAAGACCATTTTTCCATCCGGGTGTGACCGTTTTTCAACGGCCATTCCATCCAATCTCTCGAACGAGGCAGATATATGAAAAAGATCAAGGTCGCCAATCCCGTTGCAGATCTCGACGGCGATGAAATGACACGCATCATCTGGCAGCTTATCAAGGACAAGCTGATCCATCCGTATCTGGACCTCGAAATCGACTATTTCGACCTTTCCGTCGAAAACCGCGATGCCACCAACGACCAGGTCACGGTCGATGCCGCCCACGCCATCAAGAAGCACGGCGTCGGCATCAAGTGCGCGACGATCACGCCGGACGAAGACCGCGTCAAGGAATTCAACCTCAAGCAGATGTGGAAGAGCCCGAACGGCACGATCCGCAACATTCTGGGCGGCGTCATCTTCCGCGAGCCGATCATCTGCGAAAACGTGCCGCGCCTCGTTCCGGGCTGGACCAAGCCGATCGTTGTCGGCCGTCACGCTTTCGGCGACCAGTACAAGGCAACCGATTTCAAGTTCCCGGGCAAGGGCAAGCTGTCGATCAAGTTCGTCGGCGAAGATGGCCAGGTCATCGAGAAGGACGTCTTTGACGCTCCGAGCGCCGGCGTCGCCATGGCCATGTACAACCTCGACGAATCGATCCGCGAATTCGCCCGCGCTTCGATGATGTACGGCCTGATGCGCAAGTGGCCGGTCTACCTGTCGACCAAGAACACCATTCTCAAGGCCTATGACGGTCGCTTCAAGGACATCTTCGAAGAGATCTACCAGACCGAGTTCAAGACCAAGTTCGACGAAGCCGGCATCACCTACGAACACCGCCTGATCGACGACATGGTCGCCTCGGCCCTGAAGTGGTCCGGCGGTTACGTCTGGGCCTGCAAGAACTACGACGGCGACGTTCAGTCCGACACGGT
Organism: Neorhizobium sp. BT27B; assembly: GCF_050455485.1. Classification (NCBI taxonomy): domain Bacteria; kingdom Pseudomonadati; phylum Pseudomonadota; class Alphaproteobacteria; order Hyphomicrobiales; family Rhizobiaceae; genus Neorhizobium; species Neorhizobium sp. BT27B. The sequence continues at coordinate 127,209 of NZ_JBCIYT010000001.1, forward strand.
TGCGCAGGGCTTTGGCTCGCTCGGCCTGATGACCTCGGTTCTGCTGTCGCCGGATGGCCGCACGGTCGAAGCCGAAGCCGCTCACGGCACGGTCACCCGTCACTACCGCCAGCACCAGAAGGGTCAGGAAACCTCGACCAACTCGATCGCTTCGATCTTCGCCTGGACGCGTGGCCTCGCGCACCGCGCCAAGCTGGACGACAACGAGGAACTGGCGAAGTTTGCAGCGACCCTGGAAAAGGTCTGCGTCGACACAGTTGAGGCCGGCTTCATGACCAAGGATCTGGCGCTGCTCATCGGCCCGGATCAGCCTTGGCTGTCGACCACCGCCTTCCTCGACAAGATCGACGAAAATCTTCAGAAGGCCATGGCGTAAGCCCTGGTTTTCGGAATAGATTTGAACGGCGGGGTTTTCCCCGCCGTTTTCTTTTGCGCCGGAGGCAAGCATGAGCAATACCCCGATCGAGATCCGTCCTCTGGTGCAGTCCGACCGTGCGGGCTGGGAGCCGTTGTTCGAAGCCTATCTGCGCTTCTACGAGTCGGAGCTTCCCAAAGACCAATACGACATCACCTGGGCGCGGTTTCACGATGATGCTGAACCTATGTATGTGCTCGGTGCCTTCGATGATGGCAAGCTGGTCGGCATCGTTCACGCCATCTTCCACCGCTCCACTTGGCTGCCGGACACGACCTGCTACCTGCAGGACCTTTATGTCGATGGCAGCCAGCGCGGCCGTGGCGTCGGCGAGGCGCTGATCGAAAAGGTGGCGCTTCTCGCGCGCGATAAAAATGCCGGCCGCCTCTACTGGCTGACACAGGAAGACAATGCCAAGGCGAGACGCCTTTACGACCGTGTGGCGGTTGCGCCCGGCTTCATCCAGTATCGCAAGCCGCTGTAGCGTCATCGCGTAGCCTTCAAGCCGGACGGAGGAGAGAATGGCTGAGAAGATCCTATTTTACACCCACCCGATGTCACGCGGACGCATCGTCCGCTGGATGCTGGAGGAAGTCGGTGTTCCCTATCAGGCGGAAATCCTGCAATTCGGCACAACGATGAAGGATGCCGAATACCGGGCCGTCAACCCGATGGGCAAGGTGCCGGCCATCGTGCATGGCAAGACGGTGGTGACCGAATGCGCCGCCATCTGCGCCTACCTCGCCGACGCCTTTCCAGAGGCCAATCTCGCGCCTCCGCTGAAAGAACGCGGTGATTATTACCGCTGGATGTTCTTTGCCGCCGGCCCGCTGGAAGCTGCCGTCACCAACAGGACCCTTGGTGTGGAAATCGCCAAAGATCGTGAACGCATGGTCGGTTATGGCAATTATGCCGAGGTCATGGCGACGCTTGAACGCGCCGTCGGCGCCCACGACTTTGTCGGTGGCTACCGTTTTTCCGCAGCCGATGTCTATGTCGGCTCACAGATCGGCTGGGGTTTGCAGTTCGGCACGATCGAAAAGCGTCAGGCCTTTGTCGATTATTACGGCCGTCTGTCGGAACGTCCGGCTTACAAACGCGCCACCGAAATCGACGACGCGCTGGTGCGGGAAATCAAGGCTGCAGGTTAAGACCTGCCGCCCTACTGGATCGACGGCTTTTTCAAAAAGCTGTTGCGATCGGCGGAATTGATGCGTAGCCACGCTTCCCGGCCATCGCGCAACACGCGCATCGGGATCTGCGCACCCGCCGGACCACTGCTCCATACTTTTCGATAGAAATCGGCCAGACCGTCGACCTCGCCATCGCGGATCTCCGAGATCACATCGCCGCGTTTCAATCCTGCCTGCGCCGCCGGGCTGCCCTCGGCAACGCTCATGACAACGACCTCGCCATCGCTTTCGGCGGAAAAGGCGCCAAGCCAGGGGCGCGGTTCGCGGTCGATCTCGCCACGGTTCAGGAGATCGTCGAGAATTGGCCGCAGAATGTCGATCGGCACGACCATGTTTATGTCGGTGACTTCGTTGCGCTGGCTCATCTGCAGCCGCAGCGAGCCGACACCAAGCAGCGTGCCTTCCGCATCGAACAGGCCGGCGCCGCCCCAGGACTGATGTGCGGGCGCGATAAAGATTGCCTCTTCCAGCAGATATTCCCAGTAACCGGCAAATTCCTGCTTGGCGACGATCGCCGCCTGCACATAATCACCCGTGCCATCGACGATCACCACCGGTTCGCCAACCTGCGCCTTGGCGGACTCGCCAAGCGGCACTGCGGGCAAATCGAGCGGCCCGAGCGCTTGTACGATGCCAAAGCCGCTTTCCTGATCGTAGGCCAGCGCATGTGCCGGCACCACGCGGCCGTCCTGCAAGGTCAACCAGACATCTTCCGCTTCGGTGATCAGGTAACCGATGGTCAGGACAAGCCCGTTTTCCCGGATGACGATACCACTGCCTTCACGACGCGTTCCGAGAGACCCGGCAGTGAAGGCATCTTCGGGAATGGTTGTGCGGACGGCCACAACGGACCGCAAGATTCTTTCGATATCCATGGTTTTGACCCCGATGAATGGGCCGGGCACCTGATACGGCGCCAGCCAATATGTATGGCCCTAAACGTATGAACTCGTGCTGCGGCGCGCAAGGGTCGGATGTCGCACCACAACCGCAGCAATCGGCAATTATTAAGCATTCGCTCACAGATATATTGCGGGCAATCACGCTTATGTTACTTATCATCAGTCCAGTTCCGGACCCGGGAGACCTCCAGTGACTAAAAAACTCGTTTCCGTCGCGGCGATTATTGTCGGCATCGCGGCGTCGGTCAGTCATGCGCATGCAGAAGACCTTGTCTTCACCCTGAAAAATGCCACCAGTTCGACGCTGGAGCGTTTTTACACTTCGCCAAGTGGTGTCGATGACTGGGAAGATGACGTGTTTGGCCAGGACGTGCTGGAACCCGGCCAGAGCATAAAAATCACCATCGCCGACGGCCGAAGCGTCTGCAAGTATGACATGCGTTTCGAGTTTACCGAGGATTCCAACCTCGACACGACCGAGGATACGCAGGATCTCTGCAAGATGGGTTCCTACACGATCCACGAGTGAGACGGCACCGGTGCCGGTGAGAGGCCAAACCATCACCGGCACTATGCCAATATCTGGGCATTCCCGACCGCGCCCGCGGCCGCTATATCTTTGCCATCACAGGCAATGATGGATTCCCCCGATATGACCGACACCGTCCTCGACCGTTTTCTCCGCTACGTCGTTATCGACACCCAGTCCGACGCCTCTTCGCCCACCCAGCCATCGACCGCCAAACAGCTGACGCTCGGCAAACTGCTGGTGGAGGAATTGCAGGCAATCGGCATCACCGATGCGCATCTCGACGAGCATGGTTATGTCTATGCGACGATCCCGGCCACCTCGACCAAGAACAATGTGCCGGTGATCTGCTTCTGCTCGCATATGGACACCGCACCCGATTTTTCCGGCACCGGCGTCAAGCCACAGGTCATCACGAATTATCAGGGCGGCGACATCGTCCTTCCCGGTGACAAGAGCCGCATCATCAAGGCCAGCGAAAACCCGGAACTGGCCCAAAACATTGGCAATACGATCGTCACTTCGGACGGTACGACGCTGCTCGGCGCCGATGACAAGGCGGGCCTGGCCGAAATCATCACCGCCGCCGAAATACTGATGAACAACCCGGATATCAAACACGGCGCCATCCGCCTTCTGTTCACGCCGGACGAGGAAATTGCGCGAGGCGTCGAAAAAGTCGACCTTGCCAAGCTGGGTGCCGATTTCGGTTATACCGTGGATGGTGAAACACCCGGCCATATCGAGGACGAGACGTTTTCCGCCGACAGCGTCGATATCGCCATCAAGGGCGTCGCCATCCATCCCGGTTTCGCCTTCGGCAAGATGGAAAACGCCATCCGCATCGCCGGCGACATCATCGCAAAACTGCCGCGTGACATGGCGCCCGAGAGCACCAAAGGCAAGCAGGGCTTTATCCACCCGACCGGCGTGTCCGGCGCCATGGAAGGTGCATCAATCCACTTCATCATCCGCGATTTCGTCGATGCAGGCCTGATCGAAAAGGAAGAATTGCTGGAAGGCATGGTCAAGGAGGTCATGGCGACCTACCCCGGCTCGACCTACACATTCAAGGTCACCGAACAGTACCGCAACATGAAAAACGTGCTCAGCGAACATCCACAGATCATGGACTATGCGCTGGAAGCGGTGGAACGCGCCGGCATGAAGGCCGTGCGCGGCAGCATTCGCGGCGGCACCGACGGCTCGCGCCTGACCGCCATGGGCCTGCCCTGCCCTAACATCTTTGCCGGCGGCCATGCTTTTCACTCGCCGCTGGAATGGGTCAGCCATCAGGACATGGACAAGGCCGTCGCAACGCTGGTGGAACTGGCAAAGATCTGGGAAGAGCGCGCCTGAGGGCGACCGGAAAATAAACGCAAAAGGCGGCCTCGACAGCCGCCTTTTCCTCATCCGCCATGGACGCCAATCAGGCCTGCAGGCCGGGAGCTTCGTAACCGGTGCGCTCCACATATTCCGTATAACCGCCGCCATACTGGTGAATGCCATCCGGCGTCAGTTCCAGCACGCGGTTAGATAGTTCGCCGAGGAAATGGCGATCATGGCTGACGAACAGCATCGTGCCTTCATATTCCGACAGCGCCCTGATCAGCATTTCCTTGGTATCGAGATCAAGGTGGTTGGTCGGCTCGTCGAGGACCAGAAAGTTCGGCGGATCGAACAGCATCGCCGCCATAACCAGACGGGCCTTTTCGCCACCCGAAAGCACGCGGCACTTCTTTTCGATGTCGTCACCGGAAAAACCGAAACAGCCCGCCAGCGCCCTGAGCGATCCCTGCCCGGCGCGCGGAAACTCGCTTTCCAGCCATTCGAACACGGTCTGCTCGCCATCCAGCAGGTCCATTGCGTGCTGGGCAAAATATCCCATCTTGACGCTGGCGCCGAGCGCCACCGAGCCCTGATCCGGTTCGGTTGAGCCGGCAATCAGCTTCAGCAGCGTCGATTTTCCGGCACCGTTGATGCCCATGATGCACCAGCGTTCCTTGCGGCGGATCATGAAGTCCAGACCTTCATAGATCGTGCGGCTGCCGTAAGCCTTGTGAACACCCTTGAGGTTGACCACGTCCTCGCCCGAACGCGGTGCCGGCTGGAACTCGAAAGCCACCGTCTGGCGACGCTTCGGCGGCTCGACTCGCTCGATCTTGTCGAGTTTTTTCACGCGGCTCTGCACCTGCGAGGCGTGGCTGGCGCGAGCCTTGAAACGCTCGATAAACTTGATTTCCTTGGCAAGCATCGCCTGCTGGCGCTCGAACTGCGACTGCTGATGTTTTTCGTTGAGAGCGCGCTGCTCCTCGTAAAATCCGTAATCGCCGGAATAGGAGTTGAGCGAGCCGGCATCGATTTCGATAATCTTGCCAACGATGCGGTTCATGAACTCGCGGTCATGCGAGGTCATCAGCAATGCACCGTCATATCCCTTGAGAAATGCTTCCAGCCAGATCAGGCTTTCGATGTCCAGGTGGTTGCTAGGTTCGTCGAGCAGCATCACGTCCGGGCGCATCAGCAGAATGCGGGCCAGCGCGACGCGCATCTTCCAGCCGCCCGAAAGCTTGCCGACATCGCCGTCCATCATCTCCTGACTAAAGCTCAGGCCATCCAGCACTTCGCGGGCGCGGCCTTCCAGACCATACCCGTCCAGTTCCTCGTAACGGGCCTGCACGTCGCCGTAACGCTCGATGATCTGATCCATCTCGTCCATGCGGTCGGGATCGACCATGGCGGCTTCCAGTTCGCGCAGTTCCGCAGCCACGATACTGACCGGGCCGGCCCCTTCCATGACTTCCGCCACGGCGCTGCGGCCGGACATCTCGCCGACATCCTGGTTGAAATAACCGATGGTGATGCCCTTATCGACCGACACCTGGCCTTCATCCGGCTCTTCGCTGCCGGTGATCATGCGGAACAGCGTCGTCTTGCCGGCGCCGTTGGGCCCGACCAGACCGATCTTTTCGCCGCGGTTGAGTGCAGCGGTCGCCTCGATGAAAAGAATGCGGTGGCTGTTCGACTTGCTGATGTTTTCGATGCGGATCATGGCTGCCGGTTCGGAAAATGGAAATCGGCTGCCTTATGTCATGGGTGCTGAAGAAAGTCGCGAGGGATTCAGCAAGAAAGCTCTCTACTCACCGGCGTGGCGGTTTGGGCGCGTCTTTTTTTCCACATAACGGGAGTAAAAGGCGATCGCCAGGCCGAGCGCGCCGACTAGGGGCGGCAGAATGTACCAGAAAAATATGTATGCGGACGTCATGACCTCAATCCTCCGAGAACAATCCGGCCCGCAAAATGTAATGCAAGAGCGCCAACAAGCCAACTGGCGATATCGATGATGGCGGACCACCCCACATTCATGGCCATCAATGCGGGAAGTTGAGTAACGACACCCACGGCCAGACAAGCGGTGGACAACCGGTCGAAAGAGGCCGCCAAATATTTCGTACGTTCATTATGAATGAGATCCACCGCAATGCCCCCTCAACCCGAAATGCATCAACATTAATGCAACTGCGGTCAGGCAATGCAACCCACCACCAAAACACGAAAAAGGCCGGGCTGTTTCCAACCCGGCCTTCATGATGTCTATCCGAAAAGGATTATTCGGCGCTGTCTTCAGCGGCCTTCTTCTTCGGAGCAGCCTTCTTCTTCGGAGCGGCGTCTTCGCCTTCGGCAGCGTCGTCAGCCTTGGCAGCAGCCTTCTTCTTCGAAGCAGCCTTCTTGGGCTTTTCCGAAGCATCGTCCTCGTCGTCGGCCATCAGCTCTTCCTTGCTGACGGTCTTGTCGGTGACGTCAACTTCGGAGAGCAGCTTGTCGATGACCTTCTCTTCGAAGATCGGAGCGCGCAGCGAAGCGGAGGCGCCCGGCGTGTTGCGGAAGAAATCAAGAATTTCCTTCTGCTGGCCCGGGAACTGCTGCAGCTGGGCGTAAAGCGCGCGCTGCATTTCTTCCTCGGTTACTTCGACGCCGGCCTTTTCGCCGATTTCGGAGAGAACCAGGCCGAGACGAACGCGGCGTTCAGCCAGCTTGGTGTATTCGGCGCGGGCTTCTTCCTCGGTCGTGTCTTCATCGGCAAAGGTCTTGCCGGACTGTGCGAGGTCGGTGTTGATCTGGCGCCAGATGTTTTCGAACTCGGCGTCGACCAGGCCCTGCGGCGCGTCGAACTTGTACATTTCGTCGAGCTGGTCAAGGATCTGACGCTTGACTTTCTGACGGGTCACGTTGCCGTACTGGCCTTCGATCTGACCGCGAACGATTTCCTTCAGCTTGTCAGCCGATTCGAGACCGAGCTTCGAAGCCAGGTCATCGTTGATTTCCAGTTCGGCTGCAGCAGCAACGTCCTTGACGGTGATGTCGAAGGTGGCTTCCTTGCCGGCCAGGTTTGCAGCCGGGTATTCAGTCGGGAAGGTCACGGTGATGACCTTCTCATCGCCAGCCTTGACGCCGACCAGCTGGTCTTCGAAGCCCGGGATGAAGCGGTTGGAACCGATGACCAGTTCGGCATCTTCGGCGGCGCCGCCATCAAAGGCTTCGCCATCGACCTTGCCGAGGTAGTTCATGGTGACACGGTCGCCTTCGGCGGCCTTGCCCTTCTTGGTTTCGTACGAGCGAGCGCTTTCGGCGATCTTGAGGATCTGCTCGTTGACTTCGTCTTCGGCAACTTCGACGACTTCGCGGGTGACCTTGATGCCGCTTGTCGGCTTCAGTTCGATCGCCGGGATGACTTCGTAAGCGAGTGTGAATTCGAAATCGATTTCGGCGTTGAGGATCTTGTCGGCTTCAGCTTCGTCCTCGGTCATGGAGACCGACGGCTGGGTTGCGGACTTTTCACCACGATCCGACAGGATCTGGCTCGGACGCTCACGAACGATCTCGTTGACGAGTTCAGCCATGATCGACTTGCCGTGCATCTTCTTGAGATGCGAAACCGGCACTTTGCCCGGACGGAAGCCGTTGATGCGGACCTTATCCTTGGCGTCTGCGAGGCGCACGTTCAGCTGCGCTTCCATGTCCTTGGCCGGGATGACGACCTTGAGTTCGCGCTTCAGGCCCTCGGAGAGGGTTTCGGTAACCTGCATTGTCTAACCTTCATATCAAACAGCTGTGTGCACACGGCCGTGGTTTCGATCGCACGGTCCCGGAACGCAGCCGGCCGTGGCTTCAGATACAATCTCGGACGCAACCGGAGAGCGTCAGCAATTCTATGGCCCTGATTAGGCTCCAACTGCCAGCTCTGCGGTCCTGGTGCGGGTAGAGAGACTTGAACTCCCACGCCTTGCGGCACCAGAACCTAAATCTGGCGTGTCTACCAATTTCACCATACCCGCGCACCGAACCGCGACGAAAATCCTCAGATCAGAGGCCTTCCGGAGCGCGCGTCTCTATATCACCCGTTTTTCAGCACGCAAAGGAAAAATGACAGGTTTTGCACGGCTGCACGGCGGCGGACTAAAGGCTAGCATAACAAGTAAGCCCAATCGGCGCATCTCGCCCTGAGAACATAAGGCAACAGCCCTGCATCACGGCATTCACGACAGCTCTGCGGGTTTTTGCGGCATTTACCAAAAAGCCATGCAAAAGCTGCAGACCATGCGTTCCGAGTTTGCACTGCACATGCAGCAGGTATCGTCTATAACTCAGCCATGCAGGCAATACATATCGTCTGCAGCGGCAGGCGGCCGGGCAGCAGTGCCAAATCACCCTCAAGCAAAAGCTTGCGAAACAGAATTCGGGGTTGCGCATCTCCTCCTAAGCGCCGCCTCGATAGACTAGCGCCCCTCCTCCTCCCGGTCGCTGGTCGTTTCCTCCAACGCCCACCGGATCTCCTCCCCCGGTGGGCGTTTCTCATTGCGCAAATTCAGCCGGATTGCAGCATCAGTCGCCGCGCGACGGTGCATTTGCCTTTATTTTGTACAGTTCCCTAATGCGATTTAACCAGGCCTGCACAAAACGCATGGGTGACCTCTGGGAAACGCGCTTTTATCGCGCCTAAATCGATTTATATTCCAATTCATGAAATTGACGCCGGTCAAGAACTGAACCGGCAAGCCTCAAAAAAGGAATTCGCCATGAACATCGCTCGCTCGCTCACCAACTGGCGCAAGTACCGTCAGACCGTTACCGAACTCGGCCGCATGTCGGACCGCGAACTGCACGACCTCGGCATCGGCCGTGGCGACATCCGTCGCGTTGCACGCACTGCCGTCGGCAACTAATTCCTCAAGCCCGCGAGGGCTTTGACGGACATCAAAAGAGCGCCCCTCGCCGGGCGCTTTTTTTGTGCTTTGTTCTTGCCACAATTCCGCCCTGCCCTGCACGAGAAAGCATCAAAGCGCTTTTTTTGTTCAACGTGCTGCACATTTGCATGGCAGTCGCCGATTTTTTGCACTGCGTTCTCTTGTTATCTGGCTGTATAAGACCCTCATCCGCTGAAGCAACAACGCGTTCGGCACCAGATCACTCGAGGAAAACCATGAACCCGATCCGCATCGCCAAGAACTGGATCAGCTACCGCCGCACCATGAACGAGCTCGGCAACCTGTCGAACCAGGCCCTGACCGACATCGGCCTGACGCGCTACGACATCCGTAACGTTGCTGCCCGTTCCTACCGCTAAGCATATCCTCGCGGCATGAGGCCGCGTTCATGGGGATGTCGATTGACCGATATCCCTTCGACGGCGCCCACGAGGCGCCGTTCGCATGTCTGGCACATGCTTTTCTTCATCACCTGATCCCTTTGGGAAAAGCTTTCCAGTTGGATGGCGAATGCGCACATGATAATGAGCGCGCCATGACAAACACGCTCCCCTCTCCCATTCACGTTATCGGTGGCGGCCTTGCCGGTTCCGAAGCCGCCTGGCAGATCGCCAGCGCCGGCGTCCCCGTCATCCTGCACGAGATGCGCGGCACCCGCGGCACCGATGCCCACAAGACCGATGGCCTGGCCGAACTGGTCTGCTCCAATTCCTTCCGCTCCGATGACGCGACCGCCAATGCCGTCGGAGTCATCCATGCGGAAATGCGGCTTGCCGGTTCGCTGATCATGTCCTGCGCCGACAAGAACCAGGTTCCGGCCGGTGGCGCACTCGCCGTCGATCGTGACGGGTTTTCCGATGCCGTCACGGCCGCAATCCACGAACATCCGCTGATTACGGTGGTGCGCGAGGAAGTGACTGGCCTGCCCCCGCAAGACTGGGATCTCGCCGTCGTCGCGACCGGCCCGCTCACCTCGCCGGATCTGGCGGCCTCCATCCAGAGCGAGACCGGCAAGGATGCGCTCGCCTTTTTCGACGCCATCGCGCCGATCATCCATCGCGATTCGATCAACATGGATGTCTGCTGGTACCAGTCGCGTTACGACAAGGTCGGGCCCGGCGGCACGGGCAAGGATTATATCAACTGCCCGCTCGACAAGGATCAGTATGACGCCTTCATCGATGCCCTGATTGCCGGCGACACGGTCGGCTTCAAGGAATGGGAAGGCACGCCCTATTTCGACGGCTGCCTGCCGATCGAGGTGATGGCGGAACGTGGCCGGGAAACCCTGCGTCACGGCCCGATGAAGCCAATGGGACTGACCAATGCGCATAACCCGACCGTCAAGGCCTATGCTGTCGTGCAGTTGCGGCAGGATAATGCGCTGGGCACGCTCTACAACATGGTCGGCTTCCAGACGAAGCTGAAATACGGCGCACAGGCGGAGATCATTCGCCTGATTCCCGGCCTCGAAAACGCGGAATTCGCCCGTCTCGGCGGCCTGCATCGCAATACCTACATCCAGTCGCCGGTTCTGCTCGACAATTCGCTGACGCTGAAAAGCCGCAAGGGCCTGCGTTTCGCCGGTCAGATCACCGGCTGCGAGGGTTATGTCGAAAGCGCTGCCGTCGGTCTGCTGGCCGGTCGTTTTGCCGCCGCCGAACGCCATGGTCAGGAGCCATCGCTGCCGCCCGCCACCACCGCACTCGGTTCGCTGCTCAACCACATCACCGGCGGCCACATCATGTCCGATGACGAACCGGGCAAGCGCTCGTTCCAGCCGATGAACATCAATTTCGGGCTTTTCCCGGAACTGGAGCCGGGCTCGATCGTCAAGCCGGAAGGCGTCAAGCGCTTTCGCGGCAAGGACAAGACGATCATGAAGCGGCAGCTGGTCTCGGCCCGCGCGCTGAAAGATTGCGCGGAATGGCTCGGCAAGACGCTCTGATCTTCCACGTGATACCAAGACGAGAAAAAGCCCGCTGATGCGGGCTTTTTCGATAGGTCTCGCACGCTTTTCTCTCAGGCCAGCGGGCGCTCGTCAGCCTTGCCGTCTTCGACAACGGCCTTATCCTCGGCGCTAACATAATTGCCGAGCAGCCACAGGCCGACCTCTGCCGCGATTTCATGGCTTGGAAATACGAATTCGCCATTTTGCGTCGGCGCATCGAGGAACTCGATAACAAAACCCTTGCCATCCGGCGTGCTGGTCGCCCGCGCGCGGCCGGGCTGAATGACGTGGCAGGAATAGTGGCGACCGTAATTGCGCATCACGCCGGCCTTGCCGTCATGCAGGCGAATGAACACTGCCTTGCCATCCACCGTTTCGTGGAGGGCGCGAATGGCTTCCGTCGGAAAGGCGCGGCCGAATTCCAGAATCGCAAGACCGGGATCGTGGCGTTCACCATCTTCGCGATCCTTGGCCATGCGCGTGACGTAATAGGCCAAGGCGATAACGATAACGCCGATGATCAACCAACTGACGAGGCTCATCTTTCCTCCCGAGAACAACCCGCACCGTTGCGGCATACCGCCACTAGAGCATCAGGCTTGCGCGAGCTTGGTCCTGCGACAAAATAGTTTGCAGAGTTTAGCAGATAGACGCAGGCGGAACAAAGGGGTGCCAGCCTCCTAGAGCAGGCCGCAGCTAATATGCACCACTCTGCCGGAGCAGGTTTTCGTCAGGGCAGAGGCGATTGGCGAAGTGCATACCCGAAGGTACGTGCGAGCCGATCGCCTCTGATCCTGGCGCAAAGATGCCCGGCCCCTTCGGGGTTGGCTGATACGGGCCGCCTATTCGTTCGGCCGGCTTGGCCGTATGCTTTGGCTACGACGCGCGCCGGCCGAACGAATATCCGACTCCGTCTAAGCCAACAGAATGGCGCAGATTAGCTGCGACCTGCTCTAGCTCAGATGCTGCGGCGGACGAGCGCCATCACCATGCGCAACTGCCGGCGCCATTGCAGCGGCAACAGAGGTTGATGAACGGCACCAGCGCCCAGTTTGCGCGCTCTTTTCAGCACCGTCTCCGCCGTTGTTGGCGGCAGAAAAGCGGGCATGACGGCCGCCGGGATTTTCCCCAAGGCACGCGCCTTCGTCAGGTGGTCGAGGCCGAGACCCGCAAAAGCCTCGATGGCAGCCGAGATGTGCACCTTGTCGTCACCGGCAAGAAAGGTCTCGCGATCGAGGCCGACAGCTGCCAGAAGATCGAGCGGCACGTAAAGCTGGCCGCGAGCCGAATGGTTCGGCATCAAAAGCAGCGCACCGGCAATCGCGTGTGCGACACCCGCATGGCCTGCCACTTGCGCCGATGCGGCCGCATCCGATGGCGACAGGATAAGGCCTGCCAGTTGGATCAGCGCCGAGGCGGTCTCGCCGGCATATCCTTCCAGCGCATTGCGATCCGGAAACGCGTCATCATAGAGGTCGAAGATACGGGCATCGAGCATGTCGATAAAGGTCTGACGCGGCAGGCGGTATTTTTCGACGGCAGCGAATAGTGCTGCGGCCACCGGATTGGCCTCGGCCTCTTCGTTCGGGCCTTCCTCAAACTGGCCACGCCACCATTGCAGGCGGATTTCACCGGCCAGAGGCTGGCGAATGACATCGCGGATCCTGGCGATTTCGGCATTGAAGGCATAAAGCGCTGCCAGCGCATCGCGCTTGTCCGGCGGCGAGAGCAGGCAGGCGAGATAACGGTCGCGGTCGGTGGCACGCAACGTCGACAGGCAGATGTCTGAAATGGTTTCGCCCGATGCGCTCACGGAGCGTTCATCCTTGGATGCGCTTCAGTCGACCGCGATCAGGGCAGCCGCCACCGGTCGCGATTCCATCAGCATGATATTGTAGGTGCGAACTGCCGCCCCGGTACTCATCGGGTCGGACGCGATACCGTGTTCCTTGAACACCGCTTTCAGCGCAGCCGGAATGGGCCGCATATCATTGCCGGTACCAAGAAGCAGGAATTCGATCTCACCGGCATCAGCCAGAACCTTTTCGAAGGCGGCAACATCAAGCGCATCGCCTTCGGAAAAATCCCAACCATAGATGCCGGAAGGAAGACAAAGGATCGAGCCGCGATGCGACATGTCGGCGAAGCGAAAACCGCCATTGCCATAAACGTCGATCTCGGCCCGGCCCGGAAAATGTGCGTCGCGGATCTGTAGAGGTTTCATCGGAAAGGATGCCCTTTATCGGATATCGCGACGCGCGGGTTTCAAACGTTATTACTTGGCAGCTTCGGTCTTGACCGGCTCGCCCTTGACGCGGACTTCGGCAACGTAAGAGCGCAGGACGCGAACGCGGACGTTTTCGGCGATTTCGACTTCGACTTCGTTGTCGTCGATGACCTTGGTCACCTTGCCGGAAATGCCGCCGCCGAGAACGACCTGGTCACCACGGCGGATCGCCGACAGGGTTTCCTGACGCTTCTTCATCTGGGCGCGCTGCGGGCGGATCAGGAAGAAGTACCAGACAACCATCAGCGGTGCGAAAAGGAAAAGCATTTCAAGGCCGGAGCCGAATGCGCCACCGGCTGCGGGGGCTGCACCACTGGCTTGGGCAAATGCCTCAGTAATAAACATCGAAAACTCCCAGATTGACGCTATACGCGTAGAAAGCCGTAAAGGCCGCCGAAATATAGTAACCGCTGCCCCGAATGCAACAGAGACACCGGGTCGCGGGCTTGTTCGGCGTACCGTTTCAAAGCCTCCTACCCTTTCGAGCCATCAAAGGCCATGCTACCGCCGGTCGAATACACAAAAAACCCGCACCACGAGGCCGATATGACCGACGAAAACACCGCTCTTCTGCTGGCCGAAATACGCCGCCTTGCCGATGCGCTGGATCGGCTCGCCGGCCCGCCACCGGCGGTAAACGACTGGAATGCCGCGGATTGTTTCGTCTGGGTACCGTCGAACCAGTATCTTCAGCCCGTTCCTCGCCCCAATCGTGTGGCGCTGACGCTGATCCGCGGCGTCGATCACGTACGCGATATCCTGCATGAAAACACGCAGCGTTTTGCCGAAGGTTATCCGGCAAACAATGTGCTTCTCTGGGGCGCGCGCGGCATGGGCAAGTCGTCGCTGGTGAAGGCCGTTCACGAAGATGTGCGCGGCCAGACCGGCGTTGCACTGAAGCTGATCGAGGTCCACCGCGAGGATATCGCCACTCTGCCGGCGCTTCTCGAGGTTCTGAAAAAGTCCGGCCAGCGCGTCATCCTGTTCTGTGACGACCTTTCCTTCGACCATGACGACACCGCCTACAAGTCTCTGAAGGCAGCACTCGACGGCGGCATCGAGGGCCGGCCGGACAATGTGCTGTTCTACGCCACCTCCAACCGCCGCCACCTTCTGCCACGCAACATGATGGAAAACGAGCAGTCGACGGCCATCAACCCGTCCGAGGCTGTGGAAGAAAAAGTATCGCTGTCGGACCGGTTTGGTCTGTGGCTCGGCTTCCACAAATGCAGCCAGGACGATTATCTGACGATGATCGACGGGTATGCCGATCATTTCGACCTCGGCCTCGATCGGGAGACGCTGCATCATCAGGCACTGGAATGGGCAACAACGCGTGGCGGCCGCTCCGGCCGTGTCGCATGGCAGTATATCCAGGATCTCGCCGGGCGCCTGCGCAAGCCGCTCACCGGCAAATAATCACCAGACAACCAGACGCAAAAAAGCCCGGCATGACCGGGCTTTTTCGTACAACCTTGAAACGCACTACATTATTCAAGGAAAGTGATCGGGTTGACCGGGGTTGCATCCTTGCGAACCTCGAAGTGGACCTGCGGACGCTTGGCATCACCGCTCATGCCGGAAGAGGCGAGCGTCTGGCCGCGCTGGATTTTCTGTCCACGCGTGACATTGATGCTGCCGGCATGGCCGTAAACGGTGACCTTGCCGTCGTCGTGGCGGACGAGAACCGTGTTGCCGAGCTGCTTTAGGCCGTTGCCGGCATAGATGACCACGCCGTTTTCGGCGGCCTTGATCGGCGTGCCTTCCGGAACCGAAATGTCGATACCGTCATTGCGGCTGCCGTTGACGTTGGCGCCGTAACCGGCAACCACCGCACCACTCACCGGCCAGCGGTACTTGCTGATGCCCGTGGAGGCGGGAGAGACCGAAGCGACATCGGACTTCTTTTCGACATCCGACACGCTGGCCGTGGCAGCGGGTGCTTGTTCGGCGGACTTTGCAGCCTGCTGCGGGGCAACCGATGCGGTCTCAGCCTTGGCAGGCGCCGTGGGCTTGGCGACAGCCGGCTGAGCCGGAATCGAAGCGGTTTTCAGCGTGTCCGAACCTGCGCCCGGAAGCGTCAGCGTCTGGCCGATGCGGATATTTTCGGTCGAAAGGCCATTGGCAGCTTTCAACTGATCGATCGGGGTGCCGGTTGCGCGTGCAATCTTGGCAAGCGAGTCACCCGGCTTCACCGTGTAGGTGCCGCCTGCGGGCTTGCCGCCGCCAGCCGGCGGAACCAGCTTGCCGGTTTCGCTCTGCGCCTTGTCGCGCGCCATCTGGGCGCCGGGAAGAACGGCAACCTTCTGCTCGGACTGCTGCTGCGGTGCCGGCATCTGGCCTTCGCGGGCAAGATCGGTACCGTCTGCAGCAGCCTTGGCAGCGTTACGCGGCGTGCCATAGGTCGGGATGATGGCGATCTGGCCAGACTGAACCTTGCCACCGTTCGCCTTGAGAATTTCCTTTTCCGGAACGCCGTAACGCTTGGAGAGCGATGCAGCGCTTTCGCCGGGACGCACCGTTACCTTCGGCGCATTGGCTGTCGTCCAGCCGGACGCGGACTTTGTCGTGTTGGTGACGACATTGTCGGAAGACGGCACCGAAAGCGGGCGCGGGGCAAGACCTGCAGTCTGCTGACGTGCCGGCATCGGCTGCGCCATGGCTTCCTGACGCGTTGCAGGTTCCATGCCGCCCGAAGGTGCAGCCAGTTCAGCACGCTGAATGCTGCTCGGTGCAGACGCTGCCCGCGCAGGCGACATTCCGCCACCGTATCCACCACCATTGTTCTGGTAGCCGGCGTTGTTCTGGTAACTACCATTATTCTGATAGCCGCCATTGCCGTTCTGGTAGGAACCCTGATTGTTGCTCGCCATCGGTGCCGACATGCCGCCATTCAGGTCGCCATGCGGGATCGGCGCCTGACCGTAAGCACCACCACCCTGCCGTTGCGGGATGGATGCCGTCGTCATGTTGTCCGATTTGGAGAACAGATTATCGAAGCGCGTTGCATCCGAACTGCAGCCTGTTGCGGCACTTGCCAGCAAGGCCAAAGCAGCAAACCGCAGGCTCGATTTTCCGACTTTGTATGAACTCTGAAAACGCATGACCCGACCTAACTCGTGACGCAACCAAGTGAGATTGATTAAAGCGCGTTAGTCTTACCGTCGGGTTAAAGCCGGCCTTAAGCGGCTTTTATTTTTGTCAAATTGATAACCATGTCATCGCTGTTGCGATAATGACTCACCTGGTCATTCCACCGGCGTCAGAGCTGGGCGGCGATATGCGGAACGATAGGCAGATAAGGAACTGCGAAAAGATCCTCGCGCTCGAAACGGCTGCCGGTCTTGGTCAGACGCACCATCATGCAGGTCTCGTCATCGATCATCAGGGGCGCCAGCATCGAGCCGCCATGGGTCAACTGATCCGCATAAAATCTCGGCATTGTCGGGAAAGCGGCCGTCACCAGAATGCGATCGAACGTTCCCTCGCCCGGCATGCCATTGCCGCCATCCGCCTGACGCAGAACGACGCCGCGAATGCCGAGCGCATCAATGCGAGCCTGCGCCTGCGTGACCAATGTCTTGTAACGTTCGACGGAAAGCACGCGCTCGGCCATGCGACCGATGACAGCGGTCATGAAGCCACTGCCTGTGCCGATTTCCAACACCCGCTGCCCGGGCTTGACCTGGAGGCGCGCCAGAATGCGCAGCGCCATATCGGCACCTTCCATGAAGGAACCGCATTCGATCGGAATGGTGCGGCTGGAATAGGCGGAAGCGGAAAATTGCGCCGGCACGAATTGCGACCGCGGCGTCTGTTCCACCGCGGTCAGGAGATCGAGATCGGAAATACCCTCGGCCCTGAGACGCAGGACGAGCGCCGCAAAACCTTCCTTCTCGACCATTCCCGGTTTCAAGCGGCTACTCCGTTACCAAGCAAGCAAAAGGGCCTCAGCCCAGAACCTTCGTCAACTGATCCTGCACCGAATAGTCGGTCAGGTCCAGCTTCAGCGGCGTCACCGAAATGCGGTTTTCGCGGATGGCATTCAGGTCGGTTCCCTCGCCCGGACGACCGGTACGCGATGCGAAATACAGCCAATAATAGGGAAAACCGCGACCATCCTTGCGCTCGTCGACGGCGAGATCGAAATCGGTCTTGCCCTGCGCCGTCACTTCGATGCCGGCAACTTCGTCCGGCGCACAGGCCGGGAAATTGACATTGAGCAGCGTGCCAGCCGGCAGTTCGGCTTCAAGCAGCTTGCGGATCACGCCGACGGCATGGGCTTCCGTCGTTTCCCACGGAACGATCTTGGCGCCATCCTGTTTCACATAGGCCTGGCTGAGCGCAATCGAACGCACGCCCTGCAGCGTGCCTTCCATGGCACCGGCAACCGTGCCGGAATAGGTGACGTCGTCGGCCAGGTTCGCACCGACATTGACGCCGGAGAGAACCAGATCGGGCTTTCCGCCCATCACCTGACGCATGCCCATGATGACGCAATCGGTCGGCGTGCCGCGCAGCGCGTAATGCTTGTCGCTGATCTTGCGCAGCCGCAGAGGCTCCGACAGCGTCAGCGAATGAGCAAAACCACTCTGGTCGGTTTCCGGCGCTACGATCCAGACGTCGTCGGAAAGCTGGCGAGCGATCCGTTCAAGGACCGCCAGCCCTTCCGCGTGAATGCCGTCGTCATTGGTCAGGAGAATGCGCATGTAAAGGCCTTATGCTTTTTCGATTTTCGTAAGGCCGCCCATATAGGGCAGGAGCGCATCCGGAATTGTGACAGAACCGTCTTCGTTCAGGTAATTTTCCAGAACCGCGATCAGGCAGCGGCCGACGGCAGTGCCCGAACCGTTCAGCGTGTGAACGAAGCGCGTCGCCTTGTCTTCCTTGCCGCGATAACGGGCGTTCATGCGACGGCCCTGGAAATCGCCGCAGACCGAGCAGGACGAGATTTCGCGATAGGTGTTCTGGCCCGGCAGCCAGACTTCAAGATCGTAGGTCTTGCGCGCGCCAAACCCCATGTCGCCGGTGCACAGCGTCATGGTGCGGAAATGCAGGCCAAGGCGCTTCAGCACTTCTTCGGCGCAGGCCGTCATCCGCTCATGCTCTTCCAGCGAGCTTTCCTGATCGGTGATCGATACGAGTTCGCACTTCCAGAACTGGTGCTGGCGCAGCATGCCGCGCGTATCGCGACCAGCCGAGCCGGCTTCCGAGCGGAAGGATGGCGTCAGCGCCGTAAAGCGCAGCGGCAGCTTTTCCTGATCGAGGATTTCGGCAGACACGAGGTTGGTCAGCGTCACTTCGGCAGTCGGGATCAACCAGCGGCCGTCGGTGGTCTTGAACAGGTCTTCCGAAAACTTCGGCAGCTGGCCGGTGCCATACATGGCCTCGTCACGCACCATCAGCGGCGACGATACTTCCGTATAGCCGTGTTCGCCGGTGTGCAGGTCGATCATGAACTGACCGAGCGCGCGCTCGAGGCGGGCCAACTGGCTGGTCAGCACCGTGAAGCGCGAGCCCGACAGCTTTGCGGCGCGGTCGAAATCCATGTAGCCGAGGGCTTCACCGATTTCGAAATGCTCCTTGGCCGTATGGTTCCAACGCGGCTTTTCGCCAACGACGCGAGCGACGATATTGTCGTTCTCGTCCTTGCCGACCGGCACATCGTCATGCGGAATGTTGGGGATGCGCGACAGCATGTCGTCGAGGGCAGCGCTCGTCTCGCGCTCCTCCTGCTCGGCTGCCGGCATGGCGTCCTTGAGGGTCGCGACTTCCGCCTTGAGCTTTTCCGCCAGTTCCATGTTCTTCTGCGCCATGGCGGCGCCGATTTCCTTGGAAGCGGTATTGCGACGGGACTGCATATCCTGCAGGCGGGCGATAACCGCGCGGCGCTTTTCATCCAGCGCTACGAGGGAGGCGGCCTGCGGCTCGGCGCCACGCTTGGCAAGGGCTGCGTCGAGCGCCTGCGGGTTCTCACGGATCCACTTGATATCGAGCATCGTCGTTCCACGTCATCGGTCTGGGTATCGGTATAGGCCGCGCCAGCCGGCTCGGCCGTGAGTTTGCTCCGGCCGAACAAAGATCTTCCGGAACGAATTACGTCTTGTCCGCTTCGGAAACCTCGGAGGATTCGTCGCTCTCGGCGAGTTCATCTTCCTTGCGCCTGCGTTCCACGAGTCGAGCGGTATAGATCGAAATCTCGTAGAGAAGGATGGTCGGCAGTGCAAGGCCGATCTGGGAGAGCGGGTCCGGCGGCGTCAGCACGGCCGCCACCACGAAGGCAATGACAATCGCGAACTTGCGCTTTTCACGCAGCCAGTCGCTGGTCAACAGACCGACGCGGGCCAGAAGCGTGGTCACGACCGGCAGCTGGAAGACCAGACCGAAGGACACGACAAGCGTCATGATCAGGCTGAGATATTCCGAAACCTTTGGCAGCAGGGAAATCGCCACACCGCCTTCAGTCGGTGCCTGCTGCATGGCCAGGAAGAACCACATGACCATCGGCGTGAAGAAGAAATAGACGAGCGCGGCGCCCATCAGGAACAGCACCGGCGATGCCACCAGAAACGGCAGGAAAGCTGCGCGTTCGTTCTTGTAGAGGCCCGGCGCCACGAACTTGTAGAGCTGCGAGGCGATGATCGGGAATGCGATCACCAGCGCGCCGAACATGGCCACCTTCACCTGCGTGAAGAAAAACTCCTGCGGCGCGGTGTAGATCAGTTCGGATTTCGACAGATCGAGGCCAGCCCACAGGACAGCCCATTTGTAGGGCTGAACCAGCAGGTTGAACAAACCCTTGGCGAAGAAGAAGCAGACAAGGAAGGCCAGGAAGAAAGCCGCGAGCGACCAGATCAGTCGCGACCGCAACTCCAGCAGATGCTCCATCAGCGGCTGCGGCTTGTCGTCGATATCGCCGGTCATGCTTCATCCTTCGGCGCGGTCGCTTTTTTGGGAGCGCGCGGTGTTTTTACTGCGGCGGCAGCCGTTTCGGATTGTGCGGCCTTCTTGGCCGGCGCCTTGGTGGCGACAGCCTTTGCCGGAGCAATCTTGGCGGCGGTCGGTTTTGGCGCAGTTGCCTTTGCCGCTGCGGCCTTTGGAGCGGCAACCTTTGTCGCCTTGGCAACAGGCTTCGGCTTAGTCACCACTGGCTCGGCGGTCGCCGGCGCTTCCACCGTCTTGCGCGGAGCACGCGGCTTGCGCACCGGAACCTCCGGCACTGCCGGGGTCGCAGCAGCAGCAGCCTGCTTGGCGGCTACCGCGGCAGCGACAACATCCGCAGCAGGAACGACCGCAGCTGTTGAGGCAGGTGCAGCGGGCTGAACCGGCGCGGTCGCGGTCTGCGGAGTGACGGTATCAGCCGCCTCATCCGCTGCCTCACCCGTCAGCAACGGGTCGTCGGCCGATGTCACGCTTTCCGAAGGCTTGGGAACCGCGGTCGCCTTTTGCAGGTCCTCGCGAATCTCCTGGCCCATCTGGCGCAGCGGATTGATCGCATCACGCAGCGCGTTTGCGGGGTTCAGGCTCTTGGCGTCAGAGATTGTCTTACGCACATCGTCCATGTCCGCTTCACGCAGCGCCTCATCGAACTGGGTGCGGAAATCGCCGGCCATCTTGCGCAGATTGCTCGTCATTTTTCCGAACGCCCGCAACATGGGGGGCAAATCTTTCGGCCCGACCACAACGATCAATACGATCGCTATGACCAAAAGCTCGGTCCAGCCGATATCCAACATTCACGCGGCTCCCGCCGAATCGCGTCTACAAGGAGACGCGTTCAATTATCTGGTCTTTGTCTCTTCGGCCTTATGGTCGACGGTGCGGGCATCAACGGTCTTGTCGTTGTCTGCAGGAGCCTCGTCGTCAGCCATGCCCTTCTTGAAGCTCTTGATGCCCTTGGCAACGTCGCCCATCAGGTCCGGAATCTTGCCGCGACCAAAGAAGATAAGCACGATGACCAGAACGATCAGCCAATGCCATACACTAAAAGAACCCATCACTTGACTCCATAGATTGCGCGTCTGTCGCGCATTAGGCCCGATGTAAGCTTATTGCCATGATTTTTCAAACACCAAATCGCGACATACACCGCGGATCGGGTCTCTATATGAGCAAGTCGATAACGACTGCGTCATCGGCAGGCCGTTCCGCTGCCCTGCCATTGCCTATTCGTCGCCGCCACTTGGCGCCAGCAGCCCCAGTTCCTCAAGATCGAGCTGGGTGATCGGATCCTCGTCCTCGGTCAAATCATCACCCAACGAGGGGATAGGAATATTGAAATTCGGCGGAATACGGCCAGACAACAGCCCTGCCCCCTTCAACTCTTCCAGCCCCGGCAGATCGCGCAGTTCCTCGAGGCCGAAATGGTCGAGGAAACTGATCGTGGTGCCCAGCGTGACCGGGCGACCGGGAGAACGGCGGCGACCGCGAAAGCGCACCCAGCCGGCTTCCATCAAAACATCGAGCGTGCCCTTCGACGTCTGCACACCGCGGATTTCCTCGATCTCGGCGCGTGTTACCGGCTGGTGATAGGCAATGATCGCCAGCACTTCGAGCGCGGCGCGCGAAAGCTTTTTCACTTCCGTCTCGTCGCGGCGAATCATGAAGGACAGGTCCGCGGCCGTGCGAAATGCCCAGCGATCCTCGACGCGCAGAAGATTGACGCCTCGACCGGCATAAAAAGCTGCCAGCTGGTGCATCGCCGCGGCAACATCGGTGCCCCGCGGCAGGCGATCTGCAAGATATGCTTCGGACACAGGTTCGGACGAAGCAAACACCAAGGCCTCGATCGTGCGCTGGATATCGATATCCGACAAGGTGAAGCGAGCGGGTTCGCCCTCCCCGGCCTCATCGTCCGGCTCCGGCGTCAGGAATTCGTCGTCAACCGCCTGCACTGTCGTTCTCCTGTTCGGTCAACTTTACCGCCACCGGCCGCTTCTGGCCCTGCCGCATATAGATCGGCTGGAACGCACCATCCTGGCGCATTTCCAGCTTGCCTTCCCGCACCAGTTCCAGCGAGGCGGCAAAGGCGCTTGCCGTCGCCGTCACCCGTTCTTCGGCGGGCATGTATTGCAGCAGATAATCCTGCAGCGCCGTCCAGTCACCGATTTCACCGAGCATATCGGTGAGCAATTGGCGCGCCTCGACCAGCGACCACACTTTTCGCCGCTCGATCGTCACCTGCGTGATCGCCTGCCGCTGGCGCAGATTGGCGTAGGCCGACAACAGATCGTAGAGGCTTGCATCGAAGGCAGACTGGCTGCTCTGCGGAATATGCTCCGGCGCACCGCGCACGAAAATGTCACGGCCGATGCGGTTGCGGTTGACCAGCATGGTCGCCTGCTCACGCATGGCTTCCAGACGTTTCAGGCGGAAAGCGAGGATCGCCGCCATTTCCTCGCCGCTAGGGCCGTCATCCCCACGGACCTGCTGCGGGATCAGCAGCTTGGATTTGAGAAAGGCAAGCCACGCCGCCATGACCAGATAATCGGCAGCCAGTTCGATGCGCACCTTTCGCGCACTATCGATGAAGAGCAGATATTGCTCGGCCAGCGCCAGCACGGAAATACGTTGCAGATCGACCTTCTGGGTGCGGGCAAGATGCAGAAGCAGGTCGAGCGGGCCTTCGAAGCCGCTGACATCGATCACCAGCGCGGGATCGGTCACCGCGCGGTCGTCGGCATCCTGCCAGAGCTTCTCCATCGGCGTGGCGCTCTTCGATGTGTCCGTCGCCATGCGCCTCTCCTATGCTGCGTCTTTACGAGGTCGGCAGCAGCGACCAGAATTCAGCCCGTATTGTCGCCTCGTCGGCGCCATCAGGCTGCGTGAATCCGGCCTCGACCAGTTCGGCGCGCCGCAAGGCTTCGCCAGCCAGAGACGGCACCTCGGCCACGACCTGCTTCATTTCCTCCATCAGGCCATTGCAATGCAAGACAATATCGCAGCCACCAGCGACAATGTTGGCGGCGCGCTGACTGAGCGTGCCCTTCAACGCGTTCATGGAACTGTCGTCGGAGAGCAGCAGTCCGTCGAAACCGATCGTCCCACGAATGATCTCGTCGATGACCTTCTTCGACGTCGTCGCCGGCCGTTCGGCGTCAAGCGCCGTGAAAACGATATGCGCGCTCATCGCCATCAACTCGTCCTTCATGGCCATGAAGGGACGGAAATCATGCGCTTCCAGCTCCTCGCGCGAAACGGTGACAACCGGCAATTCGTGGTGCGAATCGGCCATGCCGCGGCCATGGCCGGGAATATGTTTCATCACCGGCAGCATGCCGCCGGCCTTCAAACCTTCCGCCGCCGCCTTGCCCATGTCCGCCACCGTCACCGGATCAAATCCATAGGCGCGGTCGCCGATGACATTGCTCGCGCCTTCCACCGGCACATCCAGC
Organism: Neorhizobium sp. BT27B; assembly: GCF_050455485.1. Lineage (NCBI taxonomy): Bacteria > Pseudomonadati > Pseudomonadota > Alphaproteobacteria > Hyphomicrobiales > Rhizobiaceae > Neorhizobium > Neorhizobium sp. BT27B. Next base: position 151,146 of record NZ_JBCIYT010000001.1, read on the forward strand.
ACAGGCAGGCAATCGACATTGATGCCGAGCTTCATCAGGTCGAAAGCGTGCAGGCGCGACATCAGCCATGCGGCGCGCAGACCCTGCTGCTTGTCGGCGCGATAGAGATCGCCGAGGACCTGTGCCGAGGGATAACGCTCGATCATCGGCGGGCGTATGCGTTGCACACGGCCGCCCTCCTGATCGATCAGCACCGGTGCGTCCGGCCTGCCAACCGTGTCACGCATGGCCGCAACCAGATCACTGATCTGCTCAGTATCCTGCAAATTGCGGGCAAAGAGGATGAAACCCCAGGGGCGCTCGCCCCTGTAAAGGGCAATCTCTTCTTCGGTGAGGACGGTCCCGGCACAGCCGAGAATCATTGCTTTTGATTCGCTCATGCCCGGCATCATAAAACGCGCGACTGGAATAGCGATAGCTGCTGATCGTGATCCCGCGGGAAGCACAACGAGAAACGGGGCCTTTCGGCCCCGTTCCAGATTGGATTTTCGTCGTTGGAAAACTCAGCGTGCCACGAGGCAGCTGCCACCGGCCGAACGATAGTTTTCGCAAAGCTGCACGGCCTGATCCTTGCTGCCGGCCGGAATGCGGACGCGGTAGAAAGTACCCTTGCCGGCGATCTCTGCGGCCTTGATATCGACGCCTCGACCGCCGATGACATTGCCGAATTTCGACGACAGGCTCTGGTAGGACTTCTGGGCTTCGGCCTGCGAAGGCAACGATGCAACCTGGATGAAGTACCCACCCGGACCGACGGAGGCGACCTGCTGAGGAGCAGCCGACGTCTGCTGAACATTGCCGCGATCGGAAACAGAAGCCACCACGTTGACCGGCTGGTCAGCCGGACGCGATGCCGGAACCGGCCTTGCAGGCGCACTTGCAGTGACCAGCTGGGCCGGTGCTGCAGGTGCCGCCGGAGCGCTCATCGGCGCGGGCTGGACCGGAGCAACATGGGCGGTCTTCGGTGCGACAGTCGGCTCGGCAAGCGCCGGCTGGGCCGGAACCTTTTCCGAAGCGGCAGGCTGTACCGGAGCGGCGGCCTGCTGCACTGGGGCTGCCGGCGCCGTGACTTCCTGTTCGACCAGCGTACCATCAGGGCGGACGACCATGGTGCGCACCTTGCGGGGCATCACGCTGACGGGCTGCTCACCCTGCGGGGCGCCGTTCGCCTGCTGCGGCAGAAGGCGCGGATCCTGCGTATCGAGGCCTTCGGTCATCGCCTCTTCCTCACCCTGCAGAGGCAGGCTGTCGGAGGTCAGCGTGCGCTGGACAACGTCCATCGGCTCTTCATTGCTGGAAATCAGCGTTTCCTGGCGAGGCGCATCGTTAGCGCCGCCGGCAACACGCTCGTAAACAGCCTTGTCCTGGTTCGGCACCGTCTTGCCGCCCGGATTTTCCGGAGCAATCTTGACCGGCTCCTTGTCGGCGGCGATGACAAGCGGCTTGCCGCTCTCAGCCTTGCCCGGCAGACCGCTGGCATAATAGGCATAGGCCGAAAGCCCGCCCATCAACAGAAAGCCGACGACAGCAACCGGCGCACCCCAGCGAACCTGACGACGCGCGACAGGTGCCGCGTAACCGTCATCATCCTCATCGCTCATGCGGCCGCCATCCGGCAGCGGGTTCGACAGGCTGCGACGGAAATCTTCTTCCAGAGCGCGCTCGAAATCGTCGAGATCGGCATCGTAAGCGGATTTGGCCGGTGCGGGCGCGGCGGCGGGCTGTGCGACAGCGACCGGGGCCTGCGTTGGCGTGGCACGCGACATCGGCTGGCGAGCCTGTGCGTTCTGCATCTGGGCAGCTGCGGCACTGCCGCGCACCAAAGACGGAGCGGCAGGAGCAGAGGCCTGAAGCAGGTTCGCCAGTTCCGCGTCCAGATCGATATCGAAATCCGGATCGTGTTTGGCAGGTGCGACAGGCTCGTCGACCAGAAGTTCCGGAACATCGACTTCGGCCATGCTTTCCACATGCTCTTCGCCATCGGCGATCAGCGTGGGGTCGAAACTGTCGGCATCGAATTCCGGTGCAGCAGCTTCGACAGGCACGGCAGGAGGTGCCGGGGCGAATGCGGGTGCTGCACTCAAAGTCGTCGCCGGCGCATACGCTGCGGTCGGCACATAGGAAGGCTGCGAGGTCGTGACCGGGGCCGGCCTGTAAGCTGGCTCAGGCTGGCGGGCCGCATAAACGGGCTCTGCCGGCACTGGCGCCGCGACAGGCTGGACAACAGCAAGGGTAGCCGCCGGCTTGTCGTCATCGCCAAGCGAGATGTCGGAAAGATCGAGATCCAGATCGTCAAGCGCGAGCTCGAAATCATCGTCGATCAGATCGGCATCCGTCGCCGTCGGCTTCACAGCCACCGGCTGCGGTGCAACGGGTGCTGTAACCGGCTTTTGCGACAAGAAATGATCGACGTCGTAGACCATTTCTTCCAGTTGCGAGAACGTCTCCGATGGAGCCGGCTTCGCCTGGAAGGAAGGTTCGGCGCGAATCGGCTCGACAGGCGCTTGCGCTGCCACCGGCTTCGGCATTTCAAACACCGAAAGCTCGACGGGCTTTTCGACAACCGGAATGATAGCCGGCTTGCTTTCCGTCTGCTGGGCAGCAGCCTCGCCGGTCAGTTCGCGCTCAAGGCTGCTCCAGATCGATTCGTTGGTCTCGACAGGCGCTTCCCTTGCAGGCTCCACCGGAGCCGCCACAGTGACGGGGGCAACGTCCACGGCAACCTGTGCCGGCTCGACCGGCGACGGCCGATAGGCTTCGCGCGGCGCAATGTCGGTGCGCTGGAAATTGGCGATCGGCATGCGGAAACCGGGCTTGTAGCCCTTATCCACCGACCGTTCGGTCAGAGACAGTTCTGCAGGCGCCGGGGCCGCTATTGCAGCCGGCTCGACCTGGACCGGCTCGACAGGCTGCGGCTGATAGCGCGGCTGCTCGTATTGGGGCTGAGGCACCGGTGCGAGCGACGATTCAAGCTCTGCGACCAGATCCGCATGAGAGAAAGGTGCTCTCTGCGGAACAGCCTGCTGGATCGGCATGGATGGCGCCGTGGCAGCCAGATCGAATGGAAGGTGCTGCAGCGGCGGATTGCCGTCCGGCAACGGCTGAGCAACAGCCGGCGGCTCGAAGGCCGGTTCAGCACGCTCGACGGAAACCGTGCGCGGCTCATCCATAACCGGCGCTTCAACCGGCTGGCGCACCTGCGCAGGCTCGGCGACTGCACCGATATCGTTGGCGGGATCGAGGCGCGGAGCGTCGTAACGCTCGAATTCGCGCATCAATTCATCTTCGAGATTAAACTCGGGTTCACGGCGCGGTGCCGCAGCCTGAGCCGATGGGCGTGCCGGGCTATCTTCGTAACCGACGATACGGGCGAGTTCCGCCAGCGGATCGTCTTCCGCAAAGATATCCGGACCATCGTGCCGGCCGAGTGCAAGGTTGTTGTCTGCCATTCCCTCGTCCACTTACCTACGCGTAACAATTGCATATGCCAGCGCAATATGGGGAAATGGTGGCAATACTACCGCATTTCTACCGGAGCGTCAGTGCCCGCAATGGCGAGACCTGACTTCAAAACAGAAGCGACGGCATGCACCAACCCAAGTCTGGCTATACTCGATTCTCTATTTTTGTCGTTAATAAATCGTAAGTCCGCATTCTGATTGCCTTTCGCCCAGTGTCCGTGGAAGGCGCTGGCGAGGTCATACAGATAGAAAACAACGCGATGCGGCTCCTGCGCCTGCGCTGCGGCTTCGATCATCCGCGGGTATTCCGACAGCTTTGCAACGAGCTGCAACTCGCTCGGATCGGTGATTCCGGCAACCGAATCGGCCAGATTGAGCGAATCGATATCGAGGTCCGGGAACGCTTCGCGCGCCTGCCGGAACACCGACATACAACGGGCATGTGCATACTGCACGTAGAAAACCGGGTTGTCCTTCGACTGTTCCGTCACCTTGGCGAAGTCGAAGTCGAGCGGCTCGGAATTCTTGCGATAGAGCATCATGAAGCGCACGCTATCGGAGCCGACTTCATCGACCACTTCACGCAGCGTCACGAAATCGCCGGAACGCTTCGACATCTTTACCGGCTCGCCATCGCGCAGCAGCTTCACCAGCTGGCACAGCAGAACGGTCAGCTTGGACTTGCCTTCCGACACGGCCCGCGCCACGGCTTCCAGCCGCTTCACGTAACCGCCATGGTCGGCGCCGAGCACATAGATCATCTCTTCGAAGCCGCGATCGAACTTATCCTTGAAGTAGGCAACATCGGCGGCAAAATAGGTGTAGCTTCCATCGGACTTGATCAGCGGACGGTCGATATCGTCACCCACTTCGGTGGAGCGGAACAGCGTCTGCTCACGGTCTTCCCAATCTTCCGGCAACTGACCCTTCGGTGGCGGCAGCGCACCACGGTAAACGTGGCCCTTAAAGGTCAGGTCGTTGATGGCGGTGCGGATCTTCTGGGCGCCATCTGCGTGCAAGGTCCGCTCAGAGAAGAAGAGATCGTGATGCACATTGAGTGCGGCCAGATCCTCGCGGATCATCGCCATCATCGCATCGACCGCCTTGTCCTTGACGATCGGCATCCACTCGTCCTGCGGCATGTTGTGCAGGCGCGTGCCGTATTCCTTGGCCAGTTCCTGGCCGACCGGCACGAGATAGTCACCCGGATAAAGACCTTCCGGGATCGCACCGATGGTTTCGCCGAGAGCCTCGCGGTAGCGCAGGAACACCGACTTCGCCAGAACATCGATCTGGCCGCCGGCGTCGTTGATGTAATATTCCTTGGTGACGTCGTAACCGGCAAAACCCATCAGGTTGGCCAGCGCGTCGCCGACGACGGCGCCACGGCAATGGCCGACATGCATCGGGCCCGTCGGGTTGGCCGAAACGAATTCGACGTTGACCTTCTTGGACGCGCCAAACTGCGAGCGGCCGTAATAGGTGCCATCAGCGATCATCACCGCCAGCACACGCTGCCAATAACCGGTCGACAGGCGAATGTTGATGAAGCCGGGACCGGCAACCGACACTTCGCTGACATCGGCATCACCGCGCATCGCCTCGGCAATGATATCGGCCAGCGCCCGCGGGTTGGTGCCGAGCGGCTTTGCCAGCACCATGGCGGCATTGGTCGCGACATCGCCATGGCTCTGGTCTCGCGGCGGCTCGATGGTGATGCGGCCGAAATCGAGCTCGGCGCGCTTTTCCTTCACGATATCCAGCGTTTCCAGGGCGGCTTTGATCCGCAGGTCGAAATCGGCAAAAAGGTTCATGGCTAACAATCCGCGCGGCAGGCAAAACCGCCCCCGCGATAGTGGTTCATGTGGCGGGGTGCCTAACGCAATTCGGGAGTGCGGTCAAACAGGCGCTGGTGGGCTTTGACGGCATAGGTGTCGGTCATGCCGGCCAGATAATCGCCGACATGGCGCGCCCTCGCCGCCTCGCTGAGGTTGGGCATCTGACTGACCCAGTAATGGCTCTGCATCTCCTGCGGCGCCGCCATATAGGCGCGAAAAAGGTCGCAGACGATCTCGGCGGCACCGGCGCGGATGCGCATGATATCCGGGTGGCGATAGATACGGCTGAACAACAGTTTCTTGATCTGCCGGTCGGTCTCGGCCATCTCTGTGGAAAAGGTGGCGATCGCAAGATCGGCGCTGCGAATATCCGCCGCACTCTGCGGCTGCAGATTTGCCAGCCGCTCCTGCGCCACGCCGATGACGTCCTCGACCATGTGGGTGATCTGCCGGCGCATGATCTCGTGAGCGAACCGGCTCGTCTCGAGGTTCGGGTAACGGTCGCGCACCTCGCGCATCATGGCAGCCAGAAACGGCACGTCCTCCAGCATGTCCAACGTCAGGAAGCCGGACCGCAAGCCGTCATCGATGTCATGAGTATTGTAGGCGATATCGTCGGCAATCGCCGCCACCTGCGCCTCAAGACTGGCAAAGCTGGCGATTTCCAAATCGTGGATCTCGCAATAATCAAGGATCGGTTGCGGCACCGGGCCCTTGATACCCTCGCCCGCCTTGGTCATCATCGGGCCATTGTGCTTGACCAGTCCCTCAAGGCTCTCCCAGGTCAGGTTCAGCCCGTCGAAATCCGCATAACGACGCTCCAGCTTGGTGACGATGCGCAGCGACTGGGCATTGTGGTCGAAACCGCCATAGGGTTTCAGCATCTCGTCGAGCGCATCTTCGCCGGTATGACCGAAAGGTGTGTGGCCGAAGTCGTGAACAAGCGCCACACCTTCCGCGAGATCCTCATCCACTTTCAGGGCACGCGCCAAGGCGCGGGCAATCTGCGCCACCTCTATCGTATGGGTCAGCCGGGTGCGATAATGATCACCGTCGACGCCGATGAAGACCTGTGTCTTGTGTTTGAGTCGACGAAACGCCGTGGTATGGACGATGCGGTCGCGGTCGCGCTGAAATTCCGAGCGCGTCAGGCTGCCGGTTTCGGGAAAAAGCCGGCCACGGGATGTCCACGGATCGGCGGCGAAAATCGCCCTCTCCCCGCTTCCAAACCCCAGACTGCGTGTATCGATCGTCATTCAAAAGCCTTCCAACACGGCACGAAGCAGTAAACGCATCAACGAAGCATTGACGTGTCATTTAACCCTTCATACCTATAGTGCAACAAGCTGTAATGCTGATGATGACAATCTCGCCGGACCTTTAATCCGGAAGGAGCCCGAAATGCAGAACGATGTCACCCTTTCCGATGCAGCCGCCAAGCGCATCGCCCAGATCGTCAGCGCCGATGCCGGCAAGCAGGCGCTGCGCGTTTCCGTGGAAGGCGGCGGCTGTTCCGGCTTTTCCTACAAGTTCGATCTGGTCGAAGATCAGCTGGACGACGACTTCGTGATCGCCAAGGGCGACGCCAAGGTGCTGGTCGACAGCCTTTCGCTCGTCTACATGGCCGGTTCGGAGATCGATTTCGTCGACAACCTGCTCGGCCAGTCATTTCAGATCAAGAATCCGAATGCCGTCGCAAGCTGTGGATGCGGCACGAGTTTCGCCATCTGACTGGCTTCTGAAAGTCTTTTCCCTTCCAATGCGCGGGCCTTGCGATAAAAAGGCCCGAACGGAAGGAAGATCTGGCCCATGAAAATCGCGACCTGGAACATCAACGGAGTCAAGGCACGTATCGACAACCTGCGCGCATGGCTGACCGAATCTGCTCCTGACATCGCCTGCCTTCAGGAAATCAAATCCGTCGATGAAGGGTTTCCGCGTCTGGAAATCGAGGCGCTCGGTTATCACGTCGAAACCCATGGCCAGAAGGGTTTCAACGGCGTCGCGATCCTGTCCAAGATCAAGCCTGACGAAGTCATCCGTGGCCTGCCCGGCGATGATGGCGACGAGCAGTCGCGTTACATCGAGGCGGTGTTTTCGGTTCCAACGGGGGCCATCCGCGTCGCGTCGATCTATCTGCCGAACGGCAACGCGTCCGACGATCCGGTCAAATATCCTTACAAGCTCGCCTGGATGGAGCGCCTGCGTCTGCACGCTGCCGATCTGCTGAAGCTGGAAGAGCCGTTGATTCTGGCCGGTGACTACAATGTCATCCCCGAACCGCACGACTGTTTTGATCCGGCCGCCTGGGCCACCGACGCGTTGTTCCTGCCGCAGACCCGCGCTGCTTTCCGACGCCTCGAAGCGCTCGGCCTGACAGACGCCGTGCGCGCTACCACCGATGCCGTGAAACTCTATACGTTCTGGGATTATCAGGCCGGCGCCTGGCAGAAGAATAACGGCATCCGCATCGACCATCTGCTTCTGTCGCCGGAAGCCAGCGACTGCCTGAAATCGACAACGATCGAGAAGAGCACGCGCGCCTGGGAAAAACCTTCCGACCACGTGCCGGTATCAGCCGAATTCGATTTCGGCTGATAGGCCATTAAAGGCAAAAGCGGACGGATTTCCTGAAAAATAGAGGCCTCAGTCGCCGCTGCGCTCAAGATTTTGAGCCAGGGCGACGGCATTGCGGCGGTCGTTTTCCGTGGACAGGGAGAACGCGTCTTCCTGCAACTGCTGCATCCACGGGCAATCCTTCTTGCTGCAGCGATCAAGCGCTGCCGTCATGAAAGCGAGGCCGCGCAGTGTCTGGCCTTCATCGAAGAGGACATTGCCGAACACTGCCATGGCACCGGCATGGCCGCTCTTGCGGGCCTGATTGAGCCACTTCTTGGCCTGCTGCACGTCGGCACGGCCGCCCTCGCCTGCCAGCATCATACGGGCAAGCCGGAACTGCGCCTCGGCCACACCGAATGCGGATGCGGCTTGGAAATACAATTGGCGGGCCTGATAGAGGTCGGCCTTCACAGGCGTTCCAGCAATCCCTTCGCGATAATAGCCGGCCAGCGAAAGCAGAGCATTGACGAAGAAACCGGTATCTTCCGAGCCTGGCTCTACGCCCTGGCTGGCGATATCGCTATAGATCTTGAAAGCCTCGAAATCGTTCTGCACCACGCCGTCGCCATAGGCATACATGTTGGCCAGCGCCCAGCGCGAGCCGGTATGGCCCTTTTCGGCGGCATAACGATAGGCTTCGACAGCATCCTTCTTCTGACCGTTCTTGTAGGCCTTGAAGCCGAACTTGAAGAGATCGAAAGGACCTGATTCCTTGTTGACGCCGGCATTGATGTCGAACGCGAAGGCCGGCACTGCCGCCGTCGACGCAAGAACGAGCCCGATGAAAAGAGCCCTCAGAGAGCGTGTATCAGTCTTCAGCATGGGTCAGACTTCTTCCACCGTGCTGATTTTCGCACGCAGCGAAATTCCGCGCTGCTTTAAAGCGGCGGCTGCACCCAAAGCGGGTCCACAGTCCCATCCCATGCTCATGCCGATACTCCAATACACACTCTGGCCCCTTTGCCCGGGATAGCTACGGTCTTCATCAACCGGCACCTTCCAGGGGAGCTGCAATGCTGTTCGATCGGCAAAACAATAATCATGGTTTTCGGCAAGACTGCGGCCCTGAACCGCATTAGCAAGCATAAAATGCCCCCACGGCGCGCAGATGCCTGCAAGCCTTGATTCAATGGCATTTCTTTCGAATAACCGCCCATGTTTCCCCGACTACGAGCCCCGCCCCCGAGGTCCGTGAATTCCGTTGCAACTATCGCTGCGCTCTGTTTGTGGCGGGAAATGGACAAATTCCACCACAAAGATGCTGACGATGATCGTCGCAGACAGATGTTGCCAAATCGTCACATTTATACGAGTGATCGCGATTATCTGTCAGCATTTTTTTCACATAAAAAAGGCCCGGCAACGCGCCGAGCCTTTCATTCTTTTCAGACCGATAAGTCCCAGTTTTAGAACTTTACTTTAAGCGAGGTCGAAACAGCGGCAACAAGATCGTTGTCGAAGTCATAGATTGCTTCGTTGCCATAGGTCGCGCCGTTGATCTGAATGGGACCGGAACTGCCGCTGGTCATGATACCCAGCACACCACCGAGCTTGATTTCGACATGCTCTGTCGGCGCGTAGGATACGCCTGCACCGACTAGCCAAGTGTCGGTCTGAGCCATATAGCCGGTCGAGGTGCCGCGATCCCAAGTCAGGCTGACAGCGCCACTCCACTGATCGTTGAACTTGTGGCCAATACCTCCCGTAATCGTCCAGCCATCCTGGTACCCCAGATCAAGCGATGTCACCCGCGCGCCATTGGCGGCATAAAACGGGATTGTCTGGAGCTGGCTCCAGTCGACCCATTTGACCGAACCGAAGGCAAGCCAGTCCGGCGCGATGCCAGACTGAACCTTCAATTCGACCGAATCGGGCATCGCCGTCGATCCGGTCACAGGGATGACAGTTCCAGCACCGGGCACAATGCTGCCAAGCAGGGGGCTTCCGAGTGCAGCCGGCACTCCCCTCAAGTCTACGGCTCCCGTGATGTCATCCAGCTTTACTTCGCTGTAATACATCAAGCTCGCGCGCAACGCGTATTCGGGAATTTCGTAGGCAACACCGGCCCGCCAACCCCAGCCGTCGCCCTCGAGGTCGAGGCGTCCAACACCTGAACCAGAGAGGCCCAACGTCGAAAGAGGAGGCAGACTGAACAATTCCGGAGCGACAACGAGACGCTCTTTGAACCCGTCCATCTTCAGATAGTTGCCGCCGCCGATAACGCGAAACTGTCCGGGTCCCATATCAAAACGATAGGAACAGGTCAGCGCGTAACTATGGCTATTGACCTTCGTTTCGATATTCTGGTTGGCACCAGCCCAACGTGCCCCCGGATTTGTATGGGCACCAAATGGCTGCGAGTAATCGAACATGCAGTCAGCAGCATCGCCGATGCCAGCCTTGATACCGATGCGCGGCGACCAATAATCGTCCGTTTCATCGGCTGAGTTGGAATAACCGAGCGTATTCAGCGGACCATCGCCGGCGACCGTATCGCGGACATTTTTAACCTTACGATTTGGCATAACGAAGGTAGCCGTTGTCTCCGCAGCCACTGAAGACGGATCGAAAAGCAAATCGATATTATAACCACCTCGTTCAAGGCCGCTCGCAAAAGCAGGTGCCTGCACGGCCAGCAAACCGCTGGCAGCAAGAACGATCGTGGCAGTTTTTTTATTGAACGTCATGAGAACCCGCTCCTCCCAGCAAGTGATGGGAATCAGTGTGATGCAGTCTCTGCCAAATAACAACTTTCCGTGACATTAGGAATATCGCCGCTTACGCCCAAAAATTGACGTAAGCTTTTCAACAGAGCGCCATATCGACACATTCTGCGGAATTTAGTTTTAACATTCAGCAAATTTCACCTGTTACGTTAGAATGATTTCACGCAACCAAAGGTGGACGTGTCATTGCGGCAACAGAATGCTCATTTCACGCCTTCCATGGAACGCAAAAGGCGCGCTGCCTGGCAGCGCGCCTTTTTTCACTCAAAACCAAGGGGTTGCTGAACCGACTCAGTCAGCCTCGTTCAAACGCTGCAACGCCGTCAGCAGGCTCGCACGCTGCATCTCAAGCTCGGCCAGACGCTCGCGTTCCGCTGCAACCACTTCCGGATCTGCATTGGCGACAAACTTCTCGTTGGACAGCTTGCCCTTGGCGCGGGCGATATCTGCATCGACCTTGCCAAGCGTCTTTTCGATCCGTGCGCGTTCCGCAGCAAAGTCGATCAGGCTGCCAAGCGGCAGGCAGGCGGTCGCCTCGCCGATCACGACCTGTGCAGCGCCCTTCGGCGCCGCGTCCGCCAGCGAAATGGCATCAACACGCGCCAGACGACGGATCGCGGCATCATGGCGCTGCAGGCGGCCCTGTGTCAGCTCGCTCGCACCGACCATGATCAGCGGAGCGGTTGCCGACGGCGGCACGTTCATTTCCGAACGGGCCGAGCGCAGACCGGTAACGAGATCGACCAGCCAGTTGATTTCGGCGGCCGCAGTTGCATCGGCAAATTCCGGCGCCGGCCAGTCCGTGTGGCACAGCAAGTTGTCGCGGCTGTCGGTATGCGCCCACAGCTCTTCCGTCATGAACGGCATGAACGGGTGCAGCAGCTTGTAGATCTCTTCGAGAACATAAGCGGCGCAACCCTGCGCTTCCTTCTTGGCGGCTTCGTCTTCGCCCATGAAAATGGGCTTCAGAAGCTCGAGATACCAGTCGCAGAACTGGTTCCAGACAAAACGGTAGAGCGAAGATGCTGCCTCGTTGAAGCGGTGCGATTCGATCGCCTCGGTGACGTCACGGATGGTGATGCCGAGTTCGGTCAGGATCCAGCGGTTGATCGTCAACGTCGTGGCGTCCGGAATGAAATGCGGATCGCGCTTGACGCCGTTCATCTCGGCAAAACGCGTCGCGTTCCACAGCTTGGTGCCAAAATTGCGGTAACCAGCGATACGGGCCGGGTCCAGTTTCACGTCACGACCCTGCGCCGCCATGATGGCCAGCGTGAAGCGCAGTGCATCGGCACCGTATTCGTCGATCAGTTCCAGCGGATCGATGACGTTGCCCTTGGACTTAGACATCTTCTGGCCGTTCTTGTCGCGAACCAGCGCGTGAACATAAACCGTGTTGAACGGCTCGACCGCATTGCCTTCTTCATCCTTCATGAAGTGCAGGCCCATCATCATCATGCGGGCAACCCAGAAGAAGATAATGTCGAAACCGGTTACGAGCGTGTTGGTCGGGTAATAACGCGCCAGTTCCGGCGTGTTATCCGGCCAGCCGAGCGTCGAGAACGGCCAAAGCGCCGACGAGAACCATGTATCGAGAACATCTTCGTCGCGCGTCAGGATCGAACCCGGCTCGTAGTTTTCGAGCTTTTCCTGAACCCAGGCCTTCCACGGACCTTCATGCGCCAGATAATGCTGAACGGCGGCGTCGAGCGCCTCTTCCTCTGATTTTTCGACGAAGCACTGGCCATCCGGGCCATACCAGGCCGGGATCTGATGGCCCCACCAGAGCTGGCGCGAGATGCACCACGGCTCGATGTTTTCCATCCATTCAAAGTAGGTCTTTTCCCAGTTCTTCGGGACAAAGTTGGTGCGGCCTTCGCGAACAGAGGCGATCGCCGGCTCGGCCAGCGTCTTGGCGTCGGCAAACCACTGGTCGGTCAGCATCGGCTCGATGACGACGCCGGAGCGGTCGCCGAACGGCTGCGTGATCTTCTTCTTCTCGACGTAGGGAATATCGTTGTCTTCGGCATCCTTGACCGTGACGGCAAGGCCTTCGGCATTGATAGCCTCGATGATTTTCGCACGCGCGACCATGCGGTCGAGACCGCGATATTCTTCCGGAACGAGATTGATCTCGTCGACATCGCTTTCGCTTGGCAGTTCGCCGGACTTGGCGATTTCGAGCGCCTTGGCCGCGTAAACGGCATAAGCCTCGCCATCGTCACGCATGGATGCGGTCGTGTCCATCAGACGATAGAGCGGGATCCTGTTGCGCTTGGCGACCTGATAGTCGTTGAAATCATGCGCGCCGGTGATCTTGACCGCACCCGAACCGAAATCCGGCTCGGGATATTCGTCAGCAATAATCGGGATCAGGCGGCGATGTTCTTTCGGGCCAACCGGGATTTCGCAGAACTTTCCAACGATCGGCGCATAACGCTCGTCGGACGGATGAACGGCAACCGCGCCATCGCCCAGCATGGTTTCCGGGCGCGTGGTGGCGATCGAGATATAATTGCGCTCCTCGGACAGGGTTACATTACCGTCGGCGTCCTTCTCGACATAGGTATAGGTCTCGCCGCCGGCCAGCGGGTATTTGAAGTGCCACATATGGCCGTCGACATCCTTGGATTCGACTTCAAGATCGGAAATCGCCGTCTCGAATTTCGGGTCCCAGTTGACCAGACGCTTGCCGCGATAGATCAGGCCCTGTTTGTAGAGCGTGACGAAAACCTCGAGAACGGCCTTGGAAAGCCCCTCATCCATGGTGAAACGTTCGCGCGACCAGTCACAGGAAGCGCCAAGACGCTTCAGCTGGTTGAAGATCAGGCCGCCTGATTCTTCCTTCCATTCCCAGACCTTGTCGACAAAGGCCTCGCGGCCCATCTCGCGACGCCCCGGCAGCTGGCGCTCCATCAACTGGCGCTCGACAACCATCTGCGTGGCGATGCCGGCATGGTCCATACCCGGCTGCCACAACACGTCCTTGCCGCGCATGCGCTCGAAGCGGACCATGATGTCCTGCAGCGTGTTGTTGAGCGCATGGCCCATGTGCAGCGAACCGGTGACATTCGGCGGCGGGATGACGATGGTGAAGGTTTCCGCGCCCGGCTTGGCATTGGCACCGGCACGAAAGGCATTCGCCTCGTCCCAGGCGGTTGCGATCTTTGGTTCGACGGCGGCGGAATCGAAGGTTTTATCGAGCATTTCCTGACCCGTTTTTCTTTTATGAATGAGATGGTGCGGTGTTAGAGCGGTTCATTGTTAAATGGAATCGGTTCTGTTGGCTCAAACGGAGTTGGATGGTCGCATGGCCGGCGCGCGTCGTAGCCAAAGCATACGGCCAAGCCGGCCATGCGATCAGCCGGCCCGTTTCAGCCAACCCGTAAGGGCCGGGCATCTTTCCGCCGGGATCAGCGGCGATCGGCTCGCACGTACCCGGTGGTATGCCCTTCGCCAATCGCCTCTGCCCCGACGAAAACCTGCTCCGGCAGAACCGGTTCCATTTAACAATGAACCGCTCTAAAGAGATGGGGTACCGATAGTCAATAAAAAAGCCGCCCCGTCACCGGAGCGGCCATATTGAATGGCAGGTGCGGCGGATTAACGACGCGGGCCGCGGGCCACGCGCTCGATTTCCTCGCGCACAAGACGCTCGACCAGCGTCGGCAGATTGTCGTCCAGCCATTCCTGCAGCATCGGACGCAGCATGTCCTGCGCGATTTCCTCGACAGACTGCTGATTGAAACCGTCAAGCATGTCGGCCAGTTCGCCAAACGAGCGGGCAACCTGGGCGCCTGCTTCCGCCGACATCAGGTTGGCGGCTGCCTCGATCTTTGCCGGCAGGCTTTCGGCCTTCGGCTCGATAAACGGCTTTTCCGCCTTGGGCTCGGATGCGGGCGCAGGCTCGGCAAAGGTGATTTCCGGCATGGTCGGTTCGACAGCAGACTCCACGATGCGAGGCATCCTTTCAGGTTCGGCGGAAGCTTCATTCGGGTTGAAACCGGCAACACCGAGTTCCGGAATGGGCGGCAGAACGGGACGCGGCAAAGGCCGCGGTGCCGACGAGGCAACCGTCTGTACCGGTGCATGCGCGGCGGGCTGGTCGTCCGACTTCACGGTTTCCCGAGGGGTTTCAGTCGGCACTTCCGGCGCACGACCGGACGCGGCGCGAACGCGCGCGGCAACGTCGGCCAGCGAAAGCGACCGTTCCGGCACCGGTTGAGCAGGCGCGGAAGGTTCGGCGGAGAAATCGAGGGCCTGCGGCGCGGGCCTGGCGGACACAGTCTCGTGAGCAGGGATACCCGGATCGTTCGCAGCCATTTCCGGCACGAAAGCGATATCGCCGGCATCGTCCGTCACGCGATCATCATCGCGATAATCGGCGAAGTCGCGCGGTGTGGCACCCTCGGCCACAGGCTCGTTGCTTTCGATGATCCGGCGAATGGACGCCAGGATCTCTTCCATGGAGGGTTCACGCGCTACGCTTGGCTGAGCCATACTCTTCCCCGATCTGACGGTTCACGATCCCGAGCCTCAGATTACGCGAGGACGAATCACCGGCATTTTAACGGGAAAGCCCGCCTCGAAACAATCGAAGGCGGGCAAGTCATGCTGCGCGTGCACAGATTTGTTCAGCGCTTGCGCGCCGACAATTGATCAGAAAACGAACTCTTTCGCCTTCAGGAAACCCGGCAGCGGACGGATGGAGGAGTTGAACTGCGGGGTTGCAGAAACACCGCCGCTTTCCTTGGTGAACAGGGTGGCGAAGGCAGAATTGCCGTGGCCGACAACGGCGATCAGGCGACCGCCATCGCGCAACTGTTCAAACAGCGCCGCCGGCACTTCTTCGACAGCGCCGCTGATGAAGATCATGTCATAGGGGCTTTCGGCATGATGGCCCTTTGCCATGTCGCCGGCCGCCACTTCGACATTGTCATAACCGGCAAGCGAAGCCTTGGCCTGCTCTACCAGCACCGCGTCGCTATCGATGGTGACTACACTGCCGGCCAGGTGCGAAAGCAGGGCCGCCGTGTAGCCGGTGCAACAGCCGATCTCGAGCACGGCATCTTCGCGGGTGATGGCTGCCATCTGCAAAAGCTTGGCAAGAGGCGAAGCGGCCAGCACATAACGGCCCGACGCCACTTCAATGTCATTGTCGATATAGGAGATCGGCTTGACGGCATCCGGCACGAAAGCTTCACGCGGAACGGCGAGAAACGCCTTGAGAACCGAGTGGGACGTCACATCGGTCGTACGGATCTGGTTATCCACCATGGTGATCCGCGCTTTTTCGTAATCGGTCATGCTTCTGCGCCTCATAAAAGCGGTCCAACTGATCCCCGTATTACTGACGGTGCAGACGGCTTTCAAGCCAATGGTGCGTGGCGGAGCAGAAAAACTCGCCCAATGTGCCTGAACACCACCGCCACCCTCGATCCGACGGTCGCGCGCAAAAGCATATGCCACGCCGTAACAAAGCCCGGCGATGGCACGCCCCGTCGGCATTAACGTAAAATTCACTATGCGCTGGACGGCCACTCAACTTTATGGCGATAGGATGTCATGTTTTCAGGAGATAGAAATGCCAGACGCCGCAGCCCTTCGCGAAAGTTTAGACACAGTAGCGCATCTCAATAATTTCTGGTCGGTGCGTGATGATGGCTCACCGGTCAAGTTCGTCGACATGATCACCGAGTGTCGGCATCACAACAATATTGCCTATATTTCGCTTGGCTCGGCGATCATGGACCTGAATGGATCGCCAATCGTGGAGGTTGCCAGCCGCCTGCGGTTCGATCTCGGCACCGCGAGAAACCTGCACACCATGCTCGGCACGATGATTGCCGAAATGCTGCGGACCGAAGGGAAGACCTAAGCCACGGCCCTATCCGGCGCTGCAGACTATTCTTTCTTTTACTCACATTCTACCTATTGCCGCCATGACCCCGTGAGGGCGGACATGCGAACACGGGGCCGCCACCGGTTTTCGGTGCGGGCCGCCAACCGCACAACGCGAACCAGCTGACAGGCAAAGTAATCCGGGATGCGTGTCATAATGGTGCAGATATCGAAAATCCTGCGTCAAAGCCGAACCGGTGGCGCGCGTGACTGCAACATGAAAAAAGGATGGATGTTCAGAATGAAGGGGCTTGCGCGCCCCATAGATTCGTTCTAAACGCCCCTCACCGCACGCTTTTATCTACCGGATGGCCTCGTGGCGGAGTGGTGACGCAGAGGACTGCAAATCCTTGCACCCGAGTTCGATTCTCGGCGAGGCCTCCAACATTTTCTCAATAAAAATCAAATAGATACCCCTCTCGGGGCTCTCGATGCGAGACATCGTGCGTTACAGGCGTGCTGCAAGCCGGATTCATTCCCGACGACAGTCGCCCTATTAAAAGAACCTGCCCTGCTGCCCATAAAAAAACCGCCCGAAGGCGGCTTTCATTGCAGGCACATACGGGTGCTTATTTCTTGCCGCCGGCTGGCCGCGTTTTGCTGCCGCGGTTGTTGTTCGCGCCTGTGGTCTTGGCGTCGTAGCCCTGGCCGTTATTCGTTCCGCCAAGCTGGCCGCCCGCGCTGGTATTGGCGATCTGTCGCTGTGCTCTCTTGAGAAGCAGGGCCGCATCGGTCTTTTTCATGATTTTCTTTCGGGTCGCCGGAAATGAAAAAAGGCCGGGCGAAACCGCACCGACCTTCCTCATCGTCGCTTCGAACACCGGTGCCAGTACATCCGTGGTCAAAGGCTAAAAGCGACAGCGGCAATTGCGAACTCCGAAAGTTTCGGTGCTCATCAGCAATGCCGATACAAACACATAGACGCTCAATGTGTTCACAAGAAGTCGCTGCCGTCGTATTTTAAAGAATTGCGATTGGCGCTTCGTTACCGCGCATGCGCATCCCATATAGGATGAATGGAAATCAACCACGCGCGCGCCGCCGCCATCCTTGTGCTCATCACCCTCGCCATCTTCGTGTCCGTCTTTGCGACCGAACGATGGATGACCGGCAGGACCGGTGAGATCGACACACATTCGAGCATAACAGAGCCGCCGAAGTGAAGATTTGCGGACAGAACGGCTGCATGTGGTAAAACCCACCTCTCACCGAAAGAACCGATCACCGCATCGAGGCGGGCCTTCCAGTGATCCTGCGGTTTCCCCTGTCCTTTCAGACATGCGGCAGGCATCGCGATTCGAAATGCCACTGGACGCATACGGCCGCTTCTGGCAAAAGCGCCGCAGAACGCGACTGCCGTTAGCTTTAGAACGGGGTCGGGCGACCGATTGACGTCACGTTGCTGCCGCGAGATCACGCAGGCCGTTCTAAATTCTCCTTCGACATTCGATCACGCCGGCCAGTAATTGTCCGAGGCGAAATCGGCCGGGATCTTTACAAAACGCGCGATCGCCTGTGCGGCATACTCGATCTGCATGCGCAGATAGCGGATTTCGATTGGCATCGGCGTACCAGTCGCCAGTTCCCGTACCCGCCAGTCGTCGTAACCGCTGGCATGGATGCGCCGTTCCGCCTCCTTGCGCACATCCTCGGATGTTGGCCGACCGGCCCTGCCCGCTTCATTCGCAGCAAATCTGCCCTTGCCGCCCTCGATCACCATAAATTTCACCATGCCTGCCGCCTTTCCAGTCTGGCGCCCTTGATGAAAAACAAGTGTGGACCCGCTTTCTTGAGCGATCCTGACCATCGGCACTGTCGAAAACCATCGAAGAAAAATCACACGAACACGCGCTCTGGCAGGCAGTCATCAAATCTGCTAACATAACCGTGTGCTGAAGGGCTGAGGAGACCGACGGCACCGCATTGCGCCCTGCGATGCGTGGACCGGGAGGAGCATTTGCGGCGGATCAATGCCGCACCCCCTCCCTGAGGTAAGCTTGTCATGCGGTAAGAGGAGAAACCGTCATGCACTATCTTGAATTTGTCACCGCCATTAATCCGTTTGTACTCGGCGTGCTTGCGCTGGTCATTTGTGTCGGCATGTACGATCATTTCGTGGCGCATAAATAAGACTTCCGCTCGGCGCTCTACCGGCCAGCCTGAATGACGGTTCGCCCGCCGGCGAGCCGCGAGGTCGGTTTTCGCTTGGCATCAAAGCTGCTAGACACATCACAACCGCATCAACACGGAGGTGAATGTGCAGCAATCGGTCGAATTCGAAGATACCTCGCGCTCCCTGACGGAGACTTTGCAGGCGCTTGTCAGCGGCATACGTGGTCAGTCGATCACGCTGCGTGAGCTGATGGATGCCGTCGGCGAGCAGGGGCTTTTGCTGCTGTGCGCCATCGCCTCCCTGCCCTTCCTCATTCCCGTCTCCATTCCGGGCGTCAGCACCGTGTTCGGCGCCGCCATCATCTTGGTCGGCATCGCCGTGTGCATGAACCGCCTGCCCTGGCTGCCAAGACGCATTCTCGACCGCAAGCTCGACACAGCCAAACTGGTGCCGGCGCTGGAACGCGGTATCGGCATCGTCGGGAAGTTCGACCGTTTCGTCAAACCGCGCATGACGCAGCTGACCGGCAGCACCATTGCCAACCGCATCAATGCGCTGGCCATCACGGTCGGCGGCATTCTTCTGATGTTCCCGCTCGGCCTCATTCCATTTTCCAACACGCTGCCGGCAGTCGCCATCCTGCTTCTGGCGGTGGGCATGATCCAGCGTGATGGTCTGGTCGTGCTTGGCGGCTATGCATTTCTCGTCGGCACGAAAATCTATTTCGCCGCGCTCGCCTATGCCGCCTTCAGCGCCGGCCAGGGATTGATGTCGGTCTTCAGTTCGTAAGGACAAAAGTCCGGACGCAAAACGCAGAATCAAATCGCCCGCGAAAATCTCAGAATTTTCGCGGGCGATTCTGTTTATCGGGCATCGCGGGCACGCCGACGCGCCCACCAGACGGCAAAACGCCTCCGCTTGCGTCTGACGAAGGCAATATCGGCGGAAAGAACGAGAAGGCCGAGCGGCACCATCCAGAATCCGAGTATGGGCAGAAAACCGAGGCAGCCGCAGATGACCAGCAGGATGCCCAATGCCATGCGACCGTAGCGAGAACGCGGCATAGGAAGGCGAAAGCGCCCAAGCATCAGCTTTCCGTCCTTTGGATCGATCCCGAACCCGGACCTTTTTTCCTCGTCAGTCGCAGCCATCTGGCCTCCATTTTGGTCGATATTTTCAGGCGCGAAGTGGGAAGTCGCAGTGGATAAAACAAGTTCCTTCATTTTTTTGCAAAAAAGCGCTTGGCAAATGGCTCAAGCGTTTGTATTACCCCGCTCACCGCCGCGGCGACGCGGTTTTTCCCTGGTAGCTCAGCGGTAGAGCATTCGACTGTTAATCGACAGGTCGCCGGTTCGAATCCGGCCCGGGGAGCCAAATTAAAAGACAAACGCCTGCTTTCGTTGAGAAATCCGAAAGCGGGCGTTTTCTTTTCTGCTATACGGACTATCGCCGTGTGCAGGCATTTATCCCCGTTAATCAGAACCGAGCGTTTTCAGTCCGCCCTCAGCGATCAGGCTGTTTCGAGAGACGGCAAGGTCACGTCTTCCTGCCATCGAAATCGAATCGTCTGCACAGACATTCGTCCGAATGTTTCAGGTGATCCGCATGAGGAGGGATTTGATCCGTTCAGATTCGGGCAGAGCCGGCGCCTGATCGAGTTTTGTGCGCGAACGGTACTTCGTGTCGGAAGCATACCAATCGATCAGCCCTGACGCCACATCGAGCGCCTCGGCATCGGTCTTGTCGACGCCGTTCTCTTCGCACCATGCGGTATGGAAGCGATCGATCTCTTCCAGATCATCGGAAGACAATACGGTCGACGAAACTCTATTGGAAAGCATAACTGATCTCCGCGCGCTCACGCGTCATTGTTTGCGCATAACGGCAGCGGAATCATTTTGTTCCTGATTCGAAAAACACGAAGGCTGAAACGTCAGCACAGTTCGACGGTTTGAATGACCTTCGTCGGCATCAGCCCGACACGGAACACGTCAGGCTTTCTCCTCCAGAATCGCACTGAAGGCCTTCATGTCTTCCAGAAAATTCTGAAACCGCTCTTTTCCCATGGCCGAATGGATACGGCTTCTGGCCTTGAGCGCCGCCTCATGCACCGTCTGCAACACCTGTTCGCCCTCGGGCGTGATGAACAGCAGGCGCGCGCGCCTGTCCTTGCTGTCGACTTCGCGCCGGATCAAACCCTCGTTTTCGAGAATCTCGACGCATTTTGTCACCGACGAGCGGTCGAGTGCGATGCGTTCACCAAGCATGTTCTGCTGAATGCCCGGTTCGATATAGGTGAATGCCAGCGCGCTATATTGGGTTGGGGAAAACCCGAATTCCGACGCCTCTTCCGTAAACAGAGCAAGCGCCACCTGCTGGCAGCGCCGCAAGAGTATCCCATGGGTATTCAGCATATGCTCGGCGGTCACGATCACGGAAAACGTCTCCCTGCGACAGATTGACATACGTCAACTGGTGGCGTAACTGATCATCAGCTATCCAACTAATTTGGCGCGGTGGAGGACTGCGCTGTCTCGCGACAGCGTCAACAGGTCCGCTCGCGCTTTTTTTCGTGACTTCCGCATGCCCGAAATCCGTCAGCATTTTCCAGTCTCCGGACGCCAGGCGCTCAGCGCCACGGTGAAGAGCGCGACCTTGCCCGACATTTTTCGCCGATGCAACGCACCGGCCGTGCCGAAAACCCTTTTCCCGCAGGCAACAGCCTCGCTTTCTTCATGGACAGGAAAACGATGACGAGACAGTCGAACGATCCCAACGGCAAGCTGATGATGTCGCGCCGCGGCATGCTGCTCAGCGGCGCCACCCTTCTTGCCGGCAGCATGGCGGCTTCGCTCTGTCCCGGCATGGCGCTGGCGGCGGTCGATGCCGGCGCGCAGAGCCGCTTCATGCAGCTCTCCAATCTGCTGATCGACCATCGGCTTAACCCCGATGTCGGCGCCCGCATCGCCGAGACGGCGACAGGCCAATACACGAATTTTGCCGGCATGCTTGATGCCATCATCGCCATTGCCGAAAAGAAGCAGGCAAAGACGGTCGAAGAGTTTTTTGGTGACATCCCCGAAGGCGAGCTGAAGGACTTTGCCCACTGGGTGATTTTTGCCTGGTACAGCGGCTGTTCGTCGGAAAAGCGCGATGCCAAGGTTTTCACCTATGAAGAGGCGCTGACCTTCAAGACCACCAGCGACGTGGTCACCATCCCCTCCTACGGCATTTCCGGCCCGAACCTGTGGACACGCCCCAACGTGCCGCTGTCGGCCCCGATGCCGCGCTTCTGACGAACCCCATTTAAAAGAAGTTTTCCCATGGTTACCAAGAACAGTGCCGACGTCGTTATCGTCGGAACGGGCGTGGTCGGCGTCGTGATCGCCGAACAGCTGCTCGATGCAGGCCATTCCGTGCTGATGATCGAGGCCGGCCCGCGCGTCTCGCGCGCCGAAGTCGTCGAGAACTGGCGCAACGCGCCGCTCGGCGTCAAGGGCGATACATCCGTCGCCTATCCGCCCCGCCCCTGGGCGCCGCATCCGACTGGCGCGGAAAAGCCGGAAAATGCCTATCTGCAATTCACCGGCCCCGATGCCTACGACCAGACCTTCATCCGATATGCGGGTGGCTCGACCTGGCACTGGGCAGGCACGTCCTGGCGCCTGACGCCGGAAGATATGCGCCTGAACTCGCTTTACGGCGTTGGCCGCGACTGGGCTTTCGACTACGACACGCTCGAGCCCTATTACGTCCGCACCGAACACAAGCTCGGCATCTGCGGCCCCTCCGACAGGGCGCAGCAATGGCCGCAGACCGGTGCCCGCTCGGCTGACTATCCGATGCCGGCCCTGCCATTTTCTCCGGGCGAGGTGCGTTTCACCGACGTCGTGAAGACGCTCGGCTACAACAACATCCCCGTCTCGCAGGCGCGCAATAGCGGCATGCCCTATGATGGCCGCCCGGCCTGCTGTGCCAACAACAACTGCGTACCGGTCTGTCCGGTCGCGGCAAAATACGATGCCGAAACGGCGCTGCACCGCCTGGAAAAGAAAGGCGTCACCCTTCTCGTCGATTCGGTCGTCTACCAGGTCGAAACGAACGCCCAGAACAAGATCGAAGCCGTCAGCTATTACGACCAGCACAAGCAGAGCCACCGGATCACCGGCAAACTGTTCGTGCTCGCCTGCAACGGCCTTGAAAACCCGAAACTGCTGCTGATGTCGAAGGACGACCGCAACCCGAACGGTGTTGCCAATTCGTCCGATCAGGTCGGCCGCAACATGATGGACCATCCGGCCCGCTCGTTTACGGTCACCACCAAGGATCCGTACTGGTCCGGCGTCGGCCCGGTCGTCAATTCCGGCATCATGCAAACGTCGCAAGGCTCGTTCCGCTCGGAGCATGCCGGCGCCTATTTCCGCTATAATAACTTTGCCCGCAACCGCTTCGTCACCTTCGCGGCGCTGAAAAAGGGCCTCGTCGGCAAGGCACTTGATGAGGAAATCCGCCGCATGACCGCCTGCACGGCGGATATCGTCGCCGCGCACGAAATCCTTGCGGACCCGAACAACCGCCTGACACTCTCCGACAAGAAGGACTGGCTCGGCCTGCCCAAGCCATCGATCCACTACGACGTCGGTGATTACGTTCGTAAATCCTGGGAAGCCTATTCGCAGCCGATCGGCAAGCAGATCGCCGAGGCCATGGGTGCCGTCGACATCAAGATCAGCCCCAAATTCAACAACAGCAAGCACATCATGGGCGGAACCATCATGGGCAAGGACGCCTCGAACTCGGTCGTTGACGTGGATTGCCGGTCGCATGACCACGAAAACCTGTTCATTCCGGGCGGCGGCGCAATGGCAGCCGGCGCATGCGGCAACAGCACCATCACCATGGTCGCCCTCGCCCTCAAGGCCGGCGACGCCATTGTCGACCAGATGCGGGGTGCATGATCATGAAGACCATCACGTCCTTTGCCCTCGCCGCACCGCTGGCGCTGGTTGCCCTTGCTCCGGTCACGGCTTCCGCCCAGGAATTTTCCAAGGAATTGATCGACAAGGGCCGCTATCTGGCGACCGCGTCGGACTGCGTCGCCTGTCACACCAACCATGCCGGCGGCAAGCCGATGGCCGGTGGCCTGCCGATGTCGTCGCCGGTCGGCACGATCATGTCGACCAACATCACGCCGTCGAAGCAGTTCGGCATCGGCAACTATACCGAAGCCCAGTTCGCCGACGCGGTGCGCAAGGGTGTTCGCGGCGATGGCGCCAACCTCTATCCGGCCATGCCCTATGTCTCCTATTCCAACATGACGGATGAGGATATCCACGCGCTCTACGCCTATTTCATGCAGGGCGTGCAGCCGGTGGACGAAAAGGCGCCGGAAACCAGTCTGCCATTTCCGATGAACATCCGCGCCTCGATGATGGGCTGGAACATGCTGTTCCGTCCGAACGAGATGCACAAGGATGATCCGGCGCAGTCGGCCGAGTGGAACCGCGGGCGCTACCTTGCGGAAGGTGCCGCCCATTGCAGCACCTGCCACACGCCGCGTGGCGCCCTCATGCAGGAGCAGAAAGACCTGAACCTCACGGGCAGCCAGATCGGCCCGTGGTTCGCGCCTGACATCACCAATGACAAGGTGCACGGCATCGGCACATGGACACAGGAAGAACTGGTCACCTACCTGAAGACTGGACGGCTCGATCACCGCGCTCAGGCGGCCGGCAGCATGGCGGAAGCCATCAGCTATTCGTTCCAGCACCTCACTGATCCCGATCTCAACGCTATCGCCACCTATGTGCGCAGCGTGCCCTCCGCCAATGCCACCCAGGCATCCGCACCGACACGCTTCGATCAGGGCAAGGCCGGCAACGAACTCGCCGCCTTCCGTGGCAGGAACTATGCCGAAGGCATCAAGGGCGATCAGGCAGGTGCCGCACTCTACACCGCCAACTGCGCCTCCTGCCACGGCTACAATGCGCAAGGCACGACGGACGGTTATTATCCGAGCCTGTTCCACAATGCGGCGACGGCCGGCGACAACCCGACGAACGTCATCGCCGCCATCCTCTACGGCGTCGATCGCCACACCAAGGGCGGCCACGTGTTCATGCCGCCTTTCGGCGACCAGCCGAACACCGTCAATGCGCTCAGCAATGTCGAGGTCGCCTCGCTGTCGAACTTCCTCCTCAAGGACTATGGCAATGCGAAGCTGACCGTGACGCCGGAGGACGTGCAGGTGATCCGTCAGGGCGGCCCCAGCTCGCAGCTGGTGCTGTTTGCACGTATCGGCATGGGTGCCGGCGCTGCTGCGGCGTTGATCGTGCTGGGTGCCGCCGTATGGCTCTTCCGCCGCAAGCGGGCACAAACGCAAACCGCCGCGTAATCGCGGCGGCATTGCGTTCAAAATTGAAAGCCGCCCTCGCCGGGCGGCTTTTTTGTTTAGAAGAGCTCGGCAACAGCCGACGACTTGGCGGCCGCCATGGCTTCCGGCAGCGTCAGGGTCGAATAGACGCGGTTACGGCCATTGCTCTTGGCCAGATAAAGCAACTGATCGGCAGCATTGAGATTGTTGTCAAAACTCTCGCCGGTTTCGGTCTCCACCACGCCGATCGAGATAGTCACCGCGATCTCGTGCTTGTTGACCTCCATCACCAGTTCCTCGATCTGCTGGCGGATCAGCTCGCAGAAAGAATGCGCCTGGAAAGCATCCGTATTGCGCAGGTAAAGCGCGAATTCCTCGCCACCCAATCGCGCGGCAAAATGCTTTGCCGGTGCGCAGATCTCTGTCAGCGTATCGGCCACCATCTTCAGCACCCGGTCACCTGCCTCGTGACCGTAAGTGTCATTGATACGCTTGAAATGGTCGATATCGAGAATGGCAACGCTGCTGCACTGGCCGGGCAGCCTCGCCTCCTCCATCTGTTTGGTTTTCTCGAAAAAGCACCGACGGTTGGAAAGTCCGGTCAGGTAATCGCGGTCGGCCAGATAACGCAGCCGCTGGATCTGCTTCAGCGTCTCGATATTATTGTCGATGCGACACTGCAATTCTTCCGGCACAAACGGCCGATAGATGAAGTCGCAGGCGCCGGCCTTGAGAAAACTGGCCGAAAGCCACCGGTCATTCGAGGAAGACACGCCGACGATGCGCATTTCCTCCGAGGAACGGGTCTCGCGGATGCGCCGCGTCAACTCGTAACCATCCATGTCGGGCATGTGATAATCGGTCACGACGAGATCGATGATCTCTTCAGCCTCCAGGATCTCGAGAGCCTGTTTGCCGGAATGCGCTTCGAGAACGCGAAAATTCTGGCGCGCCAGTATTTCAACGAGGCCGGAACGTGCTGATCTTGCATCGTCAACGACGAGGATCGTGAAGGCACGGTTGGAGAGGATGCGCGACACTGTCTGCAGCACGGTCTCGATTGTCCGCTTGCCGTCCTTGACGATGTAGTCGATGATTTTCTTTTCGGCGTAACGCTCGCGTGCTTCCGGATCGAAGATCGCCGTAAAAACAATCGTCGGAACTCCGAAATCCCCGAGCAGGCCCACAATTTCGCCGCGCGGCGCATCCGGCAGATTAAGTCCGGTCAGCGCCAGCGTAAACTGCTGCGTCTGAAGACAAACACGAGCGCTTGCCAAGCTGTCACAACATACGACATCCGCACCGGTTTCTTCTTCCATTCGCTGCCGCAGCAACATCGTCATGGCCGGAGAATCTTCGATCAGCAGTATTCTATTGTGGTCGTCTTTTATGGTCGCAACACTCACGTGTCGCGCGTCTTTTCTGCCTGCCATTTACCCCACCGCAATAACAGTCACCCCAAATTTCCTCTTTTGTAGGAGGCAACCTGTTACCAAGCGATTATAGTGGAAGTAAAATTGCGAGCGGAAAGAAGCTTTTAGAGCAAAAGCTCATGTTGTCATGAACACCAATTGGTAAAAGCACCACCCTTTGGTTGCGCCAAACCTTCGCGCACAAGCTGATCACCTATCGACTTACCATTCCGCATCGCCACCCGCAGCTTGGCTCCGGCCTGTTCTCGATCACCGCTATCCGAAAGGACAAGGTCGAACGGGCCAGCGCCTAGAAGCTCCCGCAGACGAACCTTGGCGCGAAAACCGCGCTGGCGTTCGGCATCACACTTTGCAGACTCGGCTCCGGGCACGTCGACATCGGCCAGGCGCACCGCCGTCTTGTCGTGCCAGAACACACCCGCCTCGGCAATGCAGTCGTTCAATCCCGACCGGCCGCAATAATAGAACTGTCCCTTGAAGCCAGCACCGACCATCTTGGCACCACCATCGGGCGCAAGTGCTTTCGCACCTGCTGCCGTTGGAATGGCCGGCGGCGGCAGCGAGGCCAGCATCGGCTTGGCGATCGGCTGCGGTGCGGTTGCCGGTACGGATCGTGACGGAATGGATGCCGGCGGGACCGGCACATTGGCGGGCAGGTTCGAGGCCGCCTTGCTGCTCGACACGGCTGGCGGCGAAGTGGGGCGTGGCGACGGCTGCGGCTTTGCAGCCTCATGCCGGCTGGCCGCGGTCGCCGGCGGTTTTGTCGGGGGCAGATATCGCGCGAGATCCTCGCGGTTATCATAGGCGATGATACCGACGACCACGAGAGCCGCTGCACCGTACCAGGGCGTCATGCCGCCCCCGCCCTTTGCCTTGCTTGAACGGCGCGTCTTGCGCGCCCTGCTCGTGGCTGCCTTTGCCATTGCCTTTTCCTTCACGCCGTTTGCGACGGAGTATCGTTAATAAATCTTTCCGAATGGTTGGCATGAGACGATTGAGCGTACCGTTTCGGCGCAGATTTTTTTCGTCATCCACAAGCCTGAAATACAAGGGGTCCGGGCGCATGGGTGCGCAGACGTGCCGCCAAACATGACACCAGCCTCTAGAAAAGCGGATTCCCCCTCTATATGCAGGGGCTATCGGCACCTGTGTCAGTTTTGATCATGTGTGTATTTCGCGGATTTCGCGGCGGTGTTGATCCAGTTTTACGCAAGCCCTGAATTCTAGGGTCTCGTCACCGGAATGAGTCCGGCCCCAACGAGGACAATGATATGTCAAATGAAACGGACCATAACCGCCACGAGCCGAGCGATTCGGCCATTGCGCTTTTCCTGCAGGACAATGATCCTGATCAGTTGACGGACATCCTGGTCGCGGCGCTCGATGAGGCCTTCCGCATCATGGAACAGGATATCCGCACCGAAACCTTCCACTGAGACTTGATAGGGTGACGAGCCGGCCAACCAACCGGCTCAGGCCGCCAGCAACGCCTTGAGCTTTTCGAAACGCCGACGTGCGCGCGCCAGTCGCTTCGCCTCGGCGATCGGCAGATGAACGATATCCTCGAGGGATTCCATCAGCCGGGTGGCCGCTTCATTCTCGCCGGTTCCAACCGGCGCGTTTTCGACAATCTGGCAGGCGAAATTGTACATCTGTCTATAGCTGGCGATTTCCGCGGCGATCTCCTGCCAATCGCGCTTCTGTCTGCTCATATCCATCCATCACTTTGATCATCAAATCGGGACGGAAACGCGCCAACTGCCTAAAATGCCCAGCTTTATCGAAATCATTAGTCAAGCTCGCATTAACCTGTAACCGGCGCGCGAATTAGCATTGTCTGAATAAACGCACACACTTAAGTTTCGGATGGGAACCGGACGCGTACCGTCAGCCCTCTGCCGCCGGGTCCGTCCGCAAGCTCGACACTGCCGCCGTGCAGCGCGGCGACTTCCTCGACAATCGGCAACCCAAGTCCGCTTCCCGGCCGATCCTGCCATCCGCCACGCTCGAAACGGGTCAGCGCCTGCGTCCTGCGACCTGGTGGAATGCCCGGACCGTCATCCTCCACCTCGAGAATCACCTCGTTTTCCGTCTGCGATGTCCGCAGGGTGACGACGGCGCCCTCGCCCGCATAAAGAACGGCATTTGAGATCAGGTTCTTCATCAACTCGGTCAGCAGCAAGGGTTCGGCCTTGACCATAACAGGCGCCTCGCCCTCGAAACCGAGATCGATGCCGGCCTCTGCCGCCCGCACCACATGCTCGGCTGTCGTGGCACGCGCCAGTTCCGTCAGATCGATCGACGCAAAACCGTCGCGACGTGCGCGCGCCGTTGCATCGATCCGCGCCATCAGCAGCAGTTGCGCCAGCATGCGCTCGGCATCGGCCACCGCCTCATCGGCCTTCAACGCCGCCCGCCGCGCCTCGTCGAGATCGGTCGCCCGAGTCGCCAGCGCCAACTGGGTGCGGATGACGGCGAGCGGTGTGCGCAACTGGTGGCTGGCATTGCCGGTGAAGTGACGCAACGCATCGAGCGCCGATTGCAGCCGCACCATGAAGGAATTGACCGTATCGACCAGTTCCTGCACTTCCTTCGGCACCCGGTCGGCAATCGGCGCCAGATCGTCCGGGCTGCGATGGGCAATCGCGCCGCCCAGCCGGCTGAGCGGCCGCAGCGACACGGTCACGGCAATCCACACGATCAGCGTCGCACCGACGATCAAGAAAAGCAGCCGCAGCGCCGAATGCAGCAGGATCGAATTGGTCAGTTGCCGGCGCGCGATCGTGGTTTCCGCCACCGTCACCATGAAGGGCATGGAATTGATACCGGTCGAGGCGGAGCGCGCCAGCGTCGCCACCCGGATCGGTTCACCGCGAAATGTCGAATCGAAAAATGCCGTTGGCTGGCCTTCGTAACGCGCCAGAAACGGCAGGTTCTTGTAGCCGGTGATGAAGGTACCGGGTGGGCCATCAACCCGGTAGAAAACCCGGTCCTGCGCCGCCGAGGTCAGCATTTCCAGCGCCACATAGGGAATATCGACTTCAAGACTGCCGTCTTCGGCAACCACGACCCGCTCGGCAATGGCCAGCGCCGAGCCGGCCAGCACACGATCCGACACCTCGTTGGCGGTTTCGCGCGCCTCCCGCCATGTGTCGGACAGAGCCAGCAGGCCCAGCACGCCGGTCGAGGCGAGCAACCATGCCAGCAGGCGCCGGCGGATGGAATAAAGCACCAGCCTCATGCGGTCACGATCGTCTGGTTCTGGAAAAGGCGAGCATCAAAACTCACCGGCTCGCCGCCGCGCCTTCGAGGTAATAACCGATGCCGCGCGCACTCTTCACCGTCAGCCCATGCGGCTGCAGGCGGCGGCGCAGGCGGCTGACATATTGTTCGATCGCATTGGCCGACAGGTCCTCGTCGAAACCCGTCATCGAGCCGATGATCGCCTCCTTGGAGACGACCTTGCCGGCGCGCATGAACAGCAGCTCCAACAATCCGAGTTCGCGGGCGGGAATATCGAGCGGCCGGCCTTCGCTGGAAAAGCTGCGCGAGGTCAGATCGAAGGTGACGCCGCCATACCCGATCTGCGACGAGCGCATGCCCGCCTGCCGACGCAGGAGCACGCGGATGCGCGCTTCCAGCTCGGAGATATCAAATGGCTTGGTGAGATAATCGTCGGCGCCGAGATCAAGCCCCTTCACCCGCTCCTCGGGCGCTCCCCGTGCAGTGAGGATCATAACGGCGGCACGGTTCTGCCGCGAACGCATGGCGCGCAGAACGTCAAGCCCATCCATTTCCGGCAGGTTGAGATCGAGTATGACGAGATCGAAATTCTGGGCGGCTGCCACGGCTTCCGCAGACGCACCGTCGCGGACGACATCGACCACATAACCGCTGCCCCGCAGAATCGCCGCCAGCCCGTCGGCCAGCGCGACATTGTCCTCCACCAGCAAGATACGCACCGGCGACACCTCCCTCTTCGCAAGGCCGAGAATAGCGGCAATGCGACGAATTGTCACCGGCATTAGGCGGCTCGCGAACAGGGAGGCGGCGTTACTGCTTAAGTCTGCGATGGCTGAGCAGGTGCAGACGCTGGAGCGGCGTTTAGCTGGCGCGCCAGAGACATCTTTGCAATGTCGTTCTGGTACTCGGCAGATTTTACGAGAAAGTTCATGTGTTTCTCAATCTTAGCGATGTTGCCGCTGATGAGCAGCCCAACAGCGATGATTCCACACGTAAAAGTCGCCACAACGATGCCGATGAAAAAGCCAACCCACCCCGCTCCAGCCATGGCGGGTGAGTAAGCCATGCTGGCGAGAGTAAAGCCCGCAACGATCAGGATAGCATAGATTCCGTTCAGGCCATTTAGCAGCGCAACAAGAAGTCGATTCATAGGTCCCCCCAGGTTGCGGTAAAGATGCGCCCGACTGCGCATGATTTCAACTCATGGTCGTTGACGAACTGCTCAAGGCCTTTGGCCAAAACGTCGCGGGAGAAGGCGAACTGCCTCGTTTAAACGCTAGGAGCGCGGGCCGAGATAATCCATCTTGCCGATCGGAACGCCTTTGTGGCGCAGGATGGCGTAAGCGGTCGTGACGTGGAAATAGAAGTTCGGAATGGCGAAACCGAGCACGTAATCGCGCGCCGTGAAGGTAGTCGAACCGCTGCCGGTTTTCAGCACCACTTCAATGTCGTCCTTGCCCTCCATCGCTGATGCCTCGACGGCCTTCAGGATCTCGACGGTCTTTTCGATACGGGCGTGCAGGTCGGCAAACGTCACTTCTTCGTCCGCCATCGGCACGTCGTCGATTCCGGCGACGCGCACGGCCACGAATTTGGCGGTATCGCTGGCACGCTGGATCTGCGAGGTGAGCGGCGCCATGTCCTCGATCAGCCGTGCTTCAAGAAGGGTCTTGTGATCCAGCCCCTTTTCATCAGCAAAGGCCTCGCCTTTCTTCAGAATGGCGGAAAGGTTTTCGAAGGCGCGGATGAAGGCCGGGAGAGTGATGTCGTAAAGCGAGAGCGACATGGATGCGTCCTGTGTATTTGGCCGGAACGGCCGGGGAATGATCGCCAACAGGTAGGCATGGCGTTCCGTCAAACAAGCGGGACAAAAATTGTTTTTCCAGCCGTTGTGTTTGCGCTGGCAGTGCCCATGCTTGTCGTTTGTCAGGCAGTCGGGCATGCTTCGCCGATGAAGGCTTTTACGCTCCCGTTTATTATCGCGCTTCTCTGTCCCATCGCCGCGTCGGCGGCGGAGGAAACGCTGTTCCCTGCCCTTTCCGGCGCCAGGGACGCGCGCGAACTGAAAGTCTATTCGTCGCTCGACCGGCCACTCGCCACACCGATGATCACCGGCTTTCAGAAGGCCAATCCCGATATCGCCATTCGTTATGAGGAAATGCTGACCGGCGAGATCTACGATCGCATCGTGCACGAAACCGATGCCGGCCAGAAGACCGCGGATTTCGCCTTCTCCTCGGCCATGGATCTGCAGGTCAAACTCGCCAATGACGGTTACGCGCAGGTCAGCGAAATGCCGATGAAGGAGCGCTGGCCGACATGGGCCAACTGGCGCGATGCCGTTTATGCCCTGACGTTCGAGCCGGCCGTGTTCGTCTACCACAAGCCGAGTTTCGAAACGTCGCCGCCGCCATCCACCCGCGCCGAACTGGTCGATTATCTGGAAAGCCAGGGCGACGCCGTTCATGGCCGCATCGGCACCTATGACATCGAGCGTTCGGGCGTCGGCTTTCTGTTCATGTCGCGCGATCAGGAACAGTTCGGCGACATCTGGTCGGTGGTGAAGGCGATGGGGGCTGCCGGCGTCAAGCTCTATTCCACCAGCGAGGCGATCCTCGAACGCGTCGCCGACGGCCGGTTTGTGCTGGGTTATAATATTGTCGGCTCCTATGCCTCCAACTGGGCGAGCCGCCATCCCAATATCGGCATCCTGCTGCCCAAGGATTATACCGTGGTGATGTCACGCATCGGTCTTGTTCCGCAGGCTGCGGCGAACGCCGATCTTGGCCGGCTCTATCTGGAATTCTTCATGTCGAAGGAAGGCCAGACCATTCTCGCCCGCGATGTGCAGATCCCCGCGGTCAGCCCGGATGTCGCCGGCGCCAATACCGAAACGGCCCTGCAGAAGATTCTCGGCGGCCAGTTGAAACCCGTTCCCGTCAGCCCCGGCCTCATGGTCTATCTCGATCAGGTCAAGCGCGCCCGGCTGATTTCGCACTGGAACGACGTTCTGAGGCGACAATAATCGCTGTTTCCCCTTGTCAAATGCCAGGCGCGGGTGAAGTGTCAGGTAGATGTCAGCTTCATATGTTGGCTTAACAAATGATCGGTGACCGCGTGGAGGCGGAAACCGGTGGTGATGGGAGAGAGATTTCAAGCTGGGCCAACCCGGCACAGCTCCTCCTGTCTCCAGCAGAGACACCGCGCCTCAAAGGCGCCTTTGGAGGAAGACACTTGAAACACTTTTTCATCGCTTCGTTGTTGGCTGGTGCCATGGCACTGCCCGCTTATGCCGCCGATTACACCATCGTCGCTCCGGCAGCGCCGGGTGGCGGCTGGGACCAGACGGCCCGCTCATTGCAGGCCGACCTGCAGAAGGAAAAGATCTCCGGCAAGGTTCAGGTCGTGAACGTACCGGGCGCCGGTGGCACGATCGGTCTTGCCCAGTTCGCCAGCCAGCAGAAGGGCAACCCGAACTCGCTGCTCGTCGGCGGTTACGTCATGGTCGGCGCCATCCTCACCAACAAGGCCCCGGTGACGCTCGACGCCATCACCCCGATTGCCCGCCTCACCGGTGAATATGAAGCCGTCGTCGTTCCGGCCTCTTCCGACATCCAGAACATCGGCCAGCTGATCGAGAAGCTGAAGGCTGATCCGGGTGCGGTATCCTGGGCTGGCGGCTCGGCCGGCGGCACCGACCATATCGGTGCGGGCCTGATTGCCAAGGCAGCCGGCGTCGATCCGACCAAGATCAACTACATCGCCTATTCGGGCGGCGGTGAAGCGCTTGCTGCCATCCTCGGCAACCAGGTCACCGCCGGCATTTCCAGCTATGGCGAATTCGAGCCGCAGATTAAGGCCGGCACGCTGCGCCTTCTCGCCGTCTCCAGCGCCGAGCGCATCGAAGGCGCAGACGCTCCGACGCTGAAGGAATCCGGCCTCGACGTCGTTCTGGAAAACTGGCGCATGGTTGCCGCAGCTCCCGGCATTTCCGCCGAGCAGAAGGCTGCCATCACCGCAGACGTCGAAAAGCTGGTGAAGTCCGCCACCTGGCAGGCAACGCTGAAGACCAAGAAGTGGCAGGACACGTTCCTCGCCGGCAAGCCGTTCGAAGACCAGCTCGCCAAGGACATTGCCGCGACCGAAACCATTCTCAAGGACATCGGACTGGTTAAATGACCACTGGCAATCACAACCACACCCACGCGCGCCGCCCTGATTGGGCGGCGCTTGCCGTCGCCCCCGTTCTCGCCGGCATCGCCGCCGTCATCTTCTTCGATGTCAACCGGTTGGAAAGCAGCGGTGGCTATTCCGGCATCGGCCCGGCAACGGTTCCCGAAGTCATCGCCTTCTGTCTTGTCGGCCTGGCGATCTGGACAGTCGTTGCGGCCTTCCGGGGCGATTTTCCCGAACGCGAACAACAGGAAGTTTCGCCCGTCATCTGGATCGTCGGTGGCCTTGCTGCCCAGATGCTGCTTCTGACGACCGCAGGCTTCTCGATCGCGACAGGCATCCTGTTCGCCATGACCGCCGCCGGTTTCGGCAAGCGCAAGCTTTGGTTCTCCATCCCTGCCGGCATCGCCTTTGCCTTCGTCGTCTGGATCGCCTTCGCGCAGCTTCTGCAGCTGTCGCTGCCGGCCGGCCCGCTCGAACGACTGTTCTTCTGAGGCGCGTTGCAATCCCCCGGATCGCCTCGTCGCGCCTTAGTCTCTGTTTTCTCGCATGTCGTTACCGCAGCACGCTTTTGCGCGGCATGCTCTAGGAAGTAAGCCCCGATGAATACCTTCGATTTCCTGCTTCAGGGCCTGTCGATCGCAGCACAACCGATCAACCTGTTCTATGCGCTGATCGGTGTCACGCTCGGCACGCTGGTCGGCGTTCTGCCCGGCATCGGCCCGGCGCTGACCGTGGCGCTGCTCCTGCCCGTGACCTACCAGCTCGATCCGGCCGGTTCGCTGATCATGTTCGCCGGCATCTATTACGGTGGCATGTATGGCGGTTCGACCACCTCGATCCTTCTCAACACCCCCGGTGAAAGCGCCTCGATCGTCACCGCGCTTGAGGGCAACAAGATGGCCCGCGCAGGCCGCGGTGGTCCGGCACTTGCAACGGCTGCGATCGGCTCGTTCGTCGCCGGCCTCATCGCCACCGTGGCGCTGGCCTTCATCGCTCCCTTCGTCGTCAAATTCGCGCTCGCTTTCGGCCCCCGCGAATATTTCGCGCTGATGGTTCTGGCCTTCGTCACCGTGTCAGCCGCCTTCGGCGATTCGACCTTGCGCGGCCTTACCTCTCTTTTCATCGGTCTTGCGCTTGCCATTATCGGCATCGACCAGCTGACCGGCCAGACCCGCATGAGCTTTGGCATTCCCGATCTGCTCGACGGTATCGAAGTGACGACGCTTGCCGTTGCGATGTTTGCCATCGGCGAAACGCTCTACGTTGCCGCACAGGGCAGCCGCGCACCCGAAAAGGTCGAGGCGGTCAAGGGTTCGTTGTGGATGACGAAATCGGACTGGGGCCGTTCGTGGAAGCCTTGGCTGCGCGGCACGGCGATCGGCTTTCCGATCGGCGCCATGCCGGCTGGTGGTGCCGACGTATCGAGCTTCCTCTCCTATTCGGCGGAAAAGCAGTTTTCGAAACACCCGGAAGAATTCGGCAAGGGCGCCATCGAAGGTGTCGCCGGCCCGGAAGCCGCCAACAACGCCTCGGCTGCCGGAACGCTGGTTCCGCTTCTGACGCTCGGCCTGCCGACCACGGCGACCGCCGCCATCATGCTGGCCGGTTTCCAGCAGTTCGGCCTTCAGCCGGGCCCCCTGCTGTTCGCCACCAATCCGCAGCTCGTCTGGGGCTTAATCGCCTCGCTGCTGATCGCCAACTTCATGCTGCTGGTTTTGAACCTGCCGCTGATCGGCCTGTGGGTGCGTCTGCTGACCATTCCAAAACCGTGGCTTTACGCCGGCATCCTGATGTTCGCGACACTTGGCACGATCGGCGCCAACCCGTCGGTGTTCGAACTCGGCATGCTGCTCGCATTCGGCCTGCTCGGTTATTTCATGCGCGTCATGGGTTATCCGATCGCACCGGTTGTCGTCGGCCTCATCCTCGGCCCGATGGCGGAACAGCAGCTGCGCCGCGCGTTGTCGATCAGCCAGGGCGATCCGACCGTGCTGGTCAGCTCGCCGATTGCAGCAACGCTGCTGGTGCTGGCCGTGCTCGCACTGATCGTGCCGCTGATCATGCGTGCCCGTGGTCGTGGCGACGTGCTGTCGCAGGTTGCCGGCGCTGAAGATTGATCAAGACACAGCCTCCCAAGGCAAAAAACACCCCGCCCGGTTTCGCCGGCGGGGTGTTTTGCATTTCAGGGAGTGAAGGTTTTTAAAGGCCGAGAATGTCGCCGAGCAGGCCCATCTTCGAGCCTGACAGCACGATCGGCGCAAACAGGACCGACAGGCACAGGCAGGGTTTTGTCTGCCCCGCCACCGGCCGGTGGTCGAGGCTCTCGTCAGCGACAGAAACGTCGCCCCGCGCAAATGTGCCGCGATGATCGTGGAAATCGCCGTCGAGAACCAGCGTCAGTTCCAGCCCCTCGTGGGTATGATTGGGCAGTGCCCTGCCCGGCCGCGCCCATAACAGGCTCGCTTCCGAACCGTCTTCCTTGTTGTGCTCGATCATATGCTGCTTCAGACCCGGCAGCTTGCCCTTCCAGGGCACATCGGCCAGATCGAAGCCGAGATAATCACGCAAAGCGCGCGGCAGGACGTGGTGTTTTTCGCGCGGCTGCACCAATCGCAGCTGCGGCGATGCGGACCGCATGATGGTTTCCATCCGTCGATCGCCATTCACCAATGACCGCGTTTCTCCCTTTTCCAGAGATTGACCGGCAAACGCTTCCAGCGTTCGCGCCATCAGCGCAGAAGACGGTTTCATCTCGATATGGGACGCTATCAGTACCCGCGCAGGTTCCGGCAGGTCACCTGCCACGTATTCGGAAATCAGCGCATCCAGCATTGCAACCGTCATATGCCCGCCTCTGCTGCACAGCAGATTGTAAGCGCGCATGAGAGCAGGCTTCCTACTCTGCAACCTTTCCAATACTGCCAGACCATTGGCCGCATCAATTCACAACCTTCCAGTGTTCCTGCCTCCGCAACAGGGTAGATTTCCCATAATGTGGGGGTAATGGCGAAAAGCCGCCACTCCTGAAAAATAGGGGTAGATAAGAAATTAAGGCTGTCCCGCTTCCCAGAAACAGAATTTCTTGCGTCGGCGCCATTGTCCGTAGACAAGACGGTTACTAGGTCGTGTACTCTCGCGTCCATGCGTCGAGACACGATGCGCTTGTTAAATGACAGAAAAGGCTTTTCCATGACCCCGCATTCCTCGGTGCTCAGCGTGATCGGCAACACCCCTCTGATCCGCCTCAAAGGCGCGTCCGATCAGACAGGCTGCGAAATTCTCGGCAAGGCAGAATTTCTCAATCCGGGACAGTCGGTCAAGGACCGGGCAGCGCTCTACATCATTCGCGATGCGGAAAAGAAAGGCCTGTTGCGTCCGGGCGGGGTCATCGTCGAAGGCACGGCCGGCAATACCGGCATTGGCCTGACGCTGGTCGCCAAGGCGCTCGGGTATCGCACGGTCATCGTCATTCCCGAAACCCAGAGCCAGGAAAAGAAAGACGCCCTGAAACTCATGGGTGCCGAACTCGTGGAAGTGCCGGCTGTTCCTTACAAGAACCCCAACAATTACGTCAAAATCTCCGGCCGCCTCGCTGAGCAGTTGGCAAAGACCGAGCCGAACGGCGCCATCTGGGCAAACCAGTTCGACAATGTCGCCAATCGCCAGTCGCATGTGGAAACCACCGCGCAAGAAATCTGGCAGCAGACGGATGGCAAGATCGATGGCTTCATCTGCGCGGTCGGCTCCGGCGGCACGCTTGCGGGCACTGCGGAAGGACTTCGCGCCCATAACGCGGCCATCAAGATCGGGCTTGCCGATCCCGATGGCGCCGCGCTCTATGACTATTACGTCAATGGTGAGTTGAAGGCCGAAGGCAGCTCGATCACCGAAGGCATCGGCCAGGGCCGCATCACCGCCAATCTCGAAGGTTTTACGCCCGACTTCAGCTACAAGATCGGCGATGCGGAAGCCCTTCCCGTCGTCTTCGACATGGTCGAGCAGGAAGGCCTGTGCCTCGGCGGCTCCACTGGAATCAATGTCGCCGGCGCCATTCGGCTTGCGCGTGATCTCGGCCCCGGGCACACGATCGTCACGATCCTCTGCGATTATGGCAATCGCTACCAGTCAAAGATGTTCAATCCGGAATTCCTGAAATCCAAGGGCCTGCCGCTGCCGAAATGGTTGACCTCGACCAACAAGATTACGGCACCGTTCGAAGCTGCCTGATGCCCCTGAAAGTACACGCATGACCACGAAGCTGCTTTTCCGCGACGACTTCTATCTGTCCACGGCCGAAGGCACGGTTACCGTGCTGCACGAGGATGGCGCGATCGAACTCGACCAGACCTGCTTTTACGCCACCTCGGGCGGCCAACCCGGCGATATCGGCTTTTTCGAACGTGCCGATGGTAGCCGGATCGAGATTGCCACGACCCGCAACGGCGCCACCAAGGAGATCATTCTCCACGTGCCGGCCGAAGGTCAGCCGCAGCCGCTGGTGGGCGAAAAACTGACCATCCATATCGACTGGCCACGCCGCTACAAGCTGATGCGCATGCACACCGCCTGCCATATCCTGTCGGTCGTGTGCCCCTACCCTGTCACCGGAGCGGCTGTCGGCGAGGATGAGTCGCGCATCGATTTCGACATGAGCGACATTCCCGATCCGCTCGACAAGGCGTCAGCCACCGAACGGATGATGGCGCTCGTCACGCAAAACCACCCGGTCTATCTGCAGTGGATCACCGACGAGGAACTGGCCGCCAATCCGGAACTGGTCAAATCCAAGAACGTGCGCCCGCCGGTCGGCCTCGGCCGCGTCAGCCTTGTCTGCATCGGCGAGAATTCCAGCATCGACAGCCAGCCCTGCGGCGGCACCCATGTGTCTGAAACGCAGGAAGTCGGTGCGGTCTACATTTCCAAAATCGAAAAGAAGGGCAAGGAGAACCGCCGGTTCCGCATTCGCTTCGGCACGCCCGAAGAGACCGCCTGACCGCTTTCTGATATTGTCATCTATTGCCATGCAAGGGAGAGTGCCATGAGCGGAGCAAGAAGCCGTTTTATCGTATCCGCTGACTGGGTGGAAAAGCAGCTGGGGACGAGAGGTTTTCGTGTCATCGACGCGGCCTGGTATCTGCCGGCGCATAACCGCAATGGCGCTGCCGAATATGCCGGCGGCCACATTCCCGGCGCCGTGTTCTTCGATCAGGACGTGATCGCCGACCACACGACGGGCCTGCCGCACAGCCTGCCCTCGCCGGACTATTTTGCCGAGGAAATCGGCAAGCTCGGCATTTCCGAACACGATACGATCGTCGTCTACGACGGCCCCGGCTTTTTCTCCGCACCGCGCGTGTGGTGGATGCTGCGCACCATGGGTGCCGAAAACGTCTATGTTCTCGACGGCGGCCTCGATGGCTGGAAGGCGGAAAACCGCCCGCTTGAAACCAACCTTTCAGAACCGGTGCCCACCACCTTCACCCCGCATTACCGCCCGCGTCGCGTCACCGGATTTTCGGAAATGCGCGCCGTCGTCGATACCGCCGTGCGGCAGGTGGTGGATGCCCGAGGTGCCGGCCGTTTTACCGGCGACGAAGCCGAGCCGCGTGCCGGCATGCGCTCCGGCCATATGCCCGGTGCCCGCAGCCTGCCCGCCACCAGCCTTTCTGCGAATGGCCGTTTTCACGATCTCGCCACGCTGAAACGCCTGATGGACGATGCCGGCATCGATCTTTCGCAACCGGTCGTCACCAGCTGCGGGTCCGGCGTCACCGCCGCCGTCATCACGCTGGCGCTGGAATCGCTCGGCCATACCGACAATTCGCTTTATGACGGCTCGTGGTCGGAATGGGGTTCGCGCAGCGACACAGCCGTTGTCACCGGCCCCGCTGAGCCGATTTCGCGTGAGGACGTGCAGCCGATGAAGGCGCATATCACCCGCCTCGAAATGACAGCCGTGCCGAAAAACAGCCTGCCGATCCCGGCCAATATCCACACGGCGCTGATGAGCGTGCAGGACGTTCCCCTTAGCTATTACCGTTATCTCTACCATCAGGTCGGCAAGCGCTGGCACTGGTACGAGCGGCTGCGGATGAGCGACGCAGAACTGTCGGAGGTTCTGAAAGATCCAAAAGTCAGCGTCACTGTTCTGTATGTGAACGGCGCGCCAGCCGGTTTCTTCGAACTCAACAAGCTCAATGACGACCTCGTCGAACTTTCCTACTTTGGCCTGTTCGAACATGCGCTCGGCATGGGCATCGGCAAGTGGTTCCTGTTGCAGGCGCTGTACGCCGCCTGGCAGAACAATCCGAAAAAGGTCACCGTCACCACCAACACGCTCGATCATCCGCGCGCCCTGCAGCTCTACCAGATGATGGGTTTCTCACCGGTCAGCACCGGCGAGGCCTGGGTGCCACCCATGTCGGATGCCGAACTGCTGATGGCGCTCGATCGCTGATGCCGCAATTTCCCCCCAAGGCTACTCTGTGGGCCTTGGGGCTCCTGCCCGTTCTCGCCATCCTTGCCTACGGCTCATGGTCTGCGATCCGGGCTGCGCTTTACGTACCCCAGACAGTCACGATCTCTAAAATTGAAATCCTGTGTTCGATCCGTTCACGGCATCATGTGTTTCTTTTCAATGAGGAAACGCCGTGGACAGAGGACTGCGCGGGGCAGAAACAATTGTTCAAGACGCGGTTCGGCGGTCGACGGGACACGTTGCGGAGCGGCGTCTTTCTGTCTTTTTCCTATGTTTCTCCGGCGGACGGACGCCCACATGTTGGAACGCTACGCCGTCGCCACAACGACCAGAATTTCGAGGCACGACCGGGCGACAGAATTGCGATCGAGGCCTCCCGTCTGATGCCGTTGGTTATCACCGACTGGTCAAG
The DNA here is from genome assembly GCF_050455485.1 of Neorhizobium sp. BT27B. NCBI lineage: Bacteria > Pseudomonadati > Pseudomonadota > Alphaproteobacteria > Hyphomicrobiales > Rhizobiaceae > Neorhizobium > Neorhizobium sp. BT27B. Next base: position 191,919 of record NZ_JBCIYT010000001.1, read on the forward strand.
CGGCAGCATCGCAGAAGATGATCGCATTCTCAGTCCTGCCGCAAACAGTTCTCTTCGACGCTGACGCAAGAAACGGGTGGCGGCTCTGAGCCATCCAGTTCATTTCTCCCGAACACAACGGGAGCAGCACCATGATCACCTTCACCGCCATGCCGACCGAACACGCCGAGCACCTGCGCAACAGCGGCCCGGACGCCTACGGCAACACGCCCGAAACCGCCGTGTCGGACGGCCCCGGACATCCGTGCCGTCACTGCCTTGAAAACATCGATGCGGGCGAAGACTATCTCATCGTCGCCTACCGCCCTTTCCCGTCGCTGCAGCCTTACGCCGAAACAGGACCGATCTTCCTGCACGCGAAACGCTGCAAGCGTTACGAGGCAACGGAAATCATGCCGCCTATGCTTGAGAGCCCCGACTATATTGTCCGCGGTTATGGCAGCAATGATCGCATCGTTTATGGTAGCGGCGCGGTGACATCCACATCCGATATTGCCAATCGTGCGGAAATTCTTCTGGCGCGCGAGGATATCGCCTATCTGCATGTGCGTTCAGCACGCAACAACTGCTTCCAGTGCCGGATCGACAAGGTTTGAAGCCATTTGACCGTCCCGTTCTGGGATTATATTCGAATTGCTCGAATTTTACAGATGCAATGAAATATAATTCAACGGCTTACCTGTATTTCTCCATTCGAACGATGGAGAGACGCATGGCAGTCATTGGAATGAAGACCCGCAGCGCCCAGCGCCGCAAGACCCGCATTATCGGGACCGTGAAATATTACAATCAGGCCGCCAAGGGCCGTATCGTTGATCTGTCCGACACCGGCCTGGCGCTCGATCTCGGCAGCCCGTTCCACGCCGCGACCGGCAGCGCGGTCAAGATCGAAACCGAGGAACTCGGCATTCTCGAGGGCACTGTCAAGTGGTCGCACCGTGGCCGCCTGGGCATCCATTTTCGCCCCAATTCGAATGCGTCGGCGCAGGTACAGTCGTATTTCCGCTTCTTCCATCAGGAAATCCGCCCGGTTCTGACACGATAAAAAGCGGCATCGGAAGATATCCAACCCTCTGTCATTTTACTGATGCAACCCCATGCAATTGCGCCTAGGTTGCCTCGATAAGCACAGGGGAGATTTTCATGTCGCAATTGTCCGCTCTTCATCCTATCAGCCGCCGCGCCCTGCTCGGCGGCTTTGCCGCTTCTTCGGCCCTCGTTGTCCTTCACCCATTTGCGGCACGCGCTGCCAATAATCAGGCGCATCTGCGCATCATGGAAACCACGGACATTCACGTCCACGTCTTCCCCTATGACTATTACGCCGACAAGCCGAACGACACGCTGGGCCTTGCCCGAACCGCCTCGCTGATCGACGGCATCCGCGCCGAAGCCGGCAATTCCATGCTGATCGACAATGGCGACTTCCTGCAGGGCAACCCGCTCGGCGATTACATCGCCTATGAGCGTGGCATGAAGGATGGCGACACACATCCGGTAATGGATGCCATGAACGTCCTCGGTTACGACGTCGGCACGCTTGGCAATCACGAATTCAACTATGGCCTGGACTTCCTCTCGAAGGTTCTGGCCGGCTCCAAATTCCCGCATGTCTGTGCGAATCTTACCAAGGGCATGCTGGCATCCGATGCCAAAAAGGATGAACTGATCCTCAAGCCATACGTGATCATCGAAAAACAGATCCGCGACGGCTCCGGCGCCACGTCTACCATCAAGGTCGGTTTCATCGGTTTTGTACCGCCGCAGATCATGACCTGGGATGCCAAGAACCTCGAAGGCAAGGCGCAGACCCGCGATATCGTCGATGCCGCCAAGGCCTGGGTGCCGGTGATGAAGGAGGAAGGCGCCGATATCGTCATCGCCCTTTCCCACTCCGGCATTGATGGTTCCGGCCAGAGTGAGCGCATGGAAAACGCCTCGCTTTATCTTGCCGGCGTCGAGGGCATCGATGCGATCTTCACCGGCCACCAGCATCTGGTCTTCCCCGGCCCCAAGGATTTCGACGGCATTGCCGGCGCAGACGCCAAGAAGGGCACGCTGATGGGCAAGCCCGCCGTGATGGGCGGCTTCTGGGGCTCGCATATGGGCCTGATCGACCTGCTTCTGGAAAAGGACGGTAACAGCTGGAAGATCATTTCCTCCACCTCCGAAGCGCGGCCGATCTACCATCGTGACGACAACCGGAAGATCGTCGCTGACGTGAAGGACAAGCCCGAAGTTCTGGCGGCCGCCAAGGCCGATCATGAGGCGACGCTCGCCTATGTCCGCCGCGCCGTCGGCAAGACATCCGCGCCGCTCTATTCGTATTTCGCGCTGGTGGCAGACGATCCCTCCGTACAGATCGTCTCCAACGCCCAGACCTGGTACATCAAGCAGATGCTGAAGGATGGCGAATACAAGGACTTTCCCGTCCTCTCCGCCGCAGCGCCCTTCAAGGCCGGCGGCCGTGGCGGCTCCGAATATTACACCGACGTTGCCGAGGGTGACATCGCCATCAAGAACGTCGCCGACCTCTATCTCTATCCGAACACCGTGCAGGCCGTACTGATCACCGGCGCGCAGGTGAAAAACTGGCTGGAAATGTCGGCCGGCATGTTCAATCAGGTCAAGGCCGGCTCGAAGGATGCCGTCCTGCTGAATGACGGTTTTCCGTCCTACAATTACGATGTCATCGACGGCGTCACCTACCAGATCGACCTGTCCCAACCGGTACGTTTCGACAAGGACGGCAAGCTGATCAATCAGGATGCCAACCGCATCGTCGATTTGGCATTCGACGGCAAACCGATCGATCCGGCCCAGAAATTCGTGGTGGTCACCAATAACTATCGCGCCGGCGGTGGTGGCAAATTCCCGGAGATCGCTTCCGACAAGCTGATCTTCGTTGCCCCCGACACCAACCGCGACGTCATCGTCCGCTACATCGTCGATCAGGGCACGATCAATCCGTCGGCCGATGCCAACTGGTCGTTCAAGCCGTTACCGGGCACCAGCGCGGTATTCGAGAGCGGTCCGAAAGGCCGCCAGTATGCCGCTTCGGTCAAGGGTGCCAAGATCGAGGAAGCCGGTGACGGCGAGAACGGTTTTGCAAAATTCCGTCTGGTGCTTTGATACCCTCCGGCATCATCAACCCTGACGTCATCCTCGGGCTTGTCCCGAGGATCTAATCACGTCAATAATCACAGGCAGTTGCAGATCCTCGGGACAAGCCCGAGGATGACGGCCGCACCGTTTATCCGAAACAACTCCCGTGATCCCCATGCCCACATTCTCCTTCCAGCAGGTCGACGTCTTTTCAACCCAAGCCATGCGCGGCAATCCGCTGGCCGTCGTCATCGGCGCCGATGGGTTTTCCGATGCCGACATGCAGGCCTTTGCCAACTGGACCAACCTGTCCGAAACCACTTTTCTACTCCAACCTACCACTCCCGATGCGCATTACCGCGTCCGCATTTTTACACCCACACAGGAATTGCCCTTTGCCGGCCACCCGACGCTCGGCAGCGCCCATGTCTGGCTCAGCCAGGCGGTGAACGCACCTGAGGGTGAAGTCGTGCAGGAATGCGGAGCCGGCCTCGTGCGCATCCGCCGGGATGGCGAGCGGCTTGCCTTTGCCGCCCGACCTTTGGTCCGCTCCGGCCCGGTCGATGCCGCCATCGTCGAGCGGATCGCCCGCGGCCTCAATCTGCCGGATGCGCTGATAAAGGACGCCAACTGGGTGGAAAACGGCCCCGACTGGATCGGCGTGCTTCTGCCCTCGCGCACCGATGTGCTGGCCGCCAAGCCGGATTATTCCATCCTGGCCGGCGCCCGCGTCGGCCTTGTCGGCCCGTTCAATTCCGATCTCGATGGCGCGGACGCCCGGTTCGAAGTGCGTGCCTTCACCCGCAACGGCTATGAGGATCCGGTCACCGGCAGTCTCAATGCGGGGCTTGCGCAGTGGCTAATCGCTTCGGGTGTCGCGCCAGACCATTATGTCGCCGTGCAGGGTACCGCGCTTGGCCGCGCCGGCCGCGTGCATGTCGACAAGGTGGGTGACGATATCTGGGTGGGCGGCAATGTGACCACCTGCATATCCGGCACGCTGACGCTATAGTCACCTGACAAGCGGCAGGAGGACGCATGCTGACGCGGCACTATTTTGCGACCCAGGCCTACAACAATGCCTGGGCCAATCACCGGGTTCTGAAGGCATGCAGGCAATTGTCTGCGGCAGAACTTACGGCGAAACGAGTAAACTTCTTTCCGTCGATCATCCACACGCTCAATCACATCCTGACCGTCGATTGGCTCTATATCAGCGCGCTTGAAGGGGATTGTATCGGCAGTGCCGCCTTCGATCCGGAGATCCCGTTTCCCGCCCTCGCCGATCTCGACCGCGAGCAGCGCGCCGCCGACCGTCGCCTGATCGACCACTGTCGAAATCTTGGCGAAATCGGCCTTGCCGCAGAGATCCACATCCCGCGCGCCACGCATATCCAGGTGGAAACAGCGGATCGCACGCTTCTGCATCTCTTCCAGCACCAGATCCACCATCGCGGTCAGGTGCATGCCATGTTATCGGGAGCATCGGTTGCGCCGCCGCAGCTGGACGAATTTTTTACCGCCGATCCGGCAGAACAGGCGCTCCGGCGTCAGGATTTTGCCGAACTCGGCTTCACCGAAGCCCTTATCTGGGAAAACGACAATGCCTGATCTTTATCTCTGTCTCAGGGCCCTGCACCTGATTTCCGACTTCGTGCTGATTGCCGGCATACTGGTCAACGCCTTTGCCATCGGCATGGTGCCGCCGGCCATCCGCACCGGTGTCATCGAGGTGCTGCGCAAATACGACCGCACCGTCAACACCGCGGCTCTCGCCGGTGTCTGGATTTTTGGCCTGTGGCTTGCCTTCGGCTATACCGGTTTTGTCGGCAATGGCTGGCTGCACGCGAAACTGCTGTTCGTGGTGTTGCTGTCGGCGCTGCACGGCATGCAGCAGGGCTGGATGCGCCGCATGGCCAAGGATCCGAAGCTTGATCCGCCCGCTTTCGTGCGCGCCGGCATGCCGATCATTCTGGTCTCGACGGTGATCATCGTGGCGCTGGCCGCCTTAAAACCGTTCTGATCTCGAAAACAGCGATCCTCAGCTTTCGCCGAGGATCGCCGCCAGAAGCTGGCCCTCCAGCAGTGCCAGCTCCGGATCTCCATGACGACGCGGATGCGCCTGTGGCACCGCGAGATCAAGCTTTATCTCGCCCTCATCCAGTACGATGACGCGGTCGGCCAGATGCACGGCTTCCGTTACGTCATGCGTCACCAGTACGGCGGTAAAACCCAGTTCCCGCCAAACCCTTGTCAGCAATTGCTGCATGCTGATCCGCGTCAAGGCATCGAGTGCGCCAAGCGGTTCATCCAGCGCCAGCAGCCCCGGCCGGCTGACGAGTGCACGCGCCAGTGCCACCCGCTGTCTCTGCCCACCGGAAAGCTTTGCCGGCCACTCCTTTGCCTTTTCGGAAAGCTGCACCTCTTCCAGCACCAGTTCCGCCTCACGGCGCGCATAGGCTTTTGGCACGCCATCGCCAAGGCCCACTGCAACATTGTCAGCCACGGAAAACCACGGCAGCAATCGCGGCTCCTGAAAGACGATCCGGGCATCCGGCGCAACACGATCACCACCATCGTCGATGAAATCGATCTCGCCACCGGTCGGCTCATCCAGCCCGACCAGCAGGCGCAAAAGCGTGCTCTTGCCGCAACCGCTTTTGCCGACGATGGCCACGAACTGCCCGGCCGGAACATCGAGGTCGATGCCGCGCAGGACACGGTTGTCGCCAAACGCCTTTTCGACACCACGCAGGCGAAGTCCGGCCGGAGCCTTGGGCAGGACCGGTGGCTCGGCACTCGGCCGGACCTCGGTGCCGTCGGGGAAGTAAGCTCTTTCCTGAAGCTCGAAAGCGTCCCAGACCATGGCGGAAGGAAGCAGATAGGAACTCACTGGCATAACCTCTTCTTCTCAAACCTGATAGGCCGCGTTCCAGGACAGGGCCCAGCGCTCCAGAGCGCGGGCAACAACATCGGCGAGCTTGCCGAGCACGGCATAGATGACCAGCGCCAGCACGACGACATCGGTCATCATGAATTCGCGGGCGGTATTGGCCATGTAGCCGATGCCGGAATTGGCGGCGATCGATTCGGACACGATCAGCGTCAGCCACATGATGCCGAGCGCATAACGAAGCCCCACGAAGATCGATGGCAGCGCACCCGGAAAGATCACCTTGCGGAACAGCGACCAGCTGCTCATGCCGTAAATCCTGCCCATCTCGACCAGATCACGATCAACGTTTTTCACGCCGTGATAGGTGTTGAGATAGATCGGAAACAGCACGCCGAGCGAGGTCAGAAACAGCTTTGCCTCCTCACCGATGCCGAACCACAGGATGACCAGCGGAATCATTGCCAGATGCGGAATGGTGCGCAGCATCTGCAAGGTCGTGTCGGTAAGTTGTTCCGACAATTTTGACACACCGTTGGCAATGCCGAGCAGAAATCCGATCGAGCCGCCGATCAACAATCCGCTGAGTGCGCGTGCGCCGCTGACAGCGATGTCACGCACCAGTTCACCGGACAGCAACCGTTCCCAGAAAGCCGCGACCACCGCCACCGGTGCCGGCATAATGCGATCGGAAATCACCCCGAGTGACGACAGGGTCTGCCACACGATCACCAATGCCACCGGCACGAGATAGGGCAACCAAGCAGCGCGCGAGATGGTGCGCAGGCCAGACGGTTTCCCGCCCTTTGCCTGCACACCGTCCGCCGCGCCCTTGGGAGGGTTTTGTGAGGCCTGCGCCCAGTCCTTGGACTTTTCCTGGGGCCTGTCTTCGGTCAGTGTCCGTGGCGTTCCACTGGTCGCCCGCCGCAGTTTTCGTCCGTCGGAAAACGTATCGATCGTCGTCATCGGCCAAGCCTCCATGGGTTATCAGGACGCCGCAACGGCGCGCACGGTCGCGTGCCCGCCGCCGCCAAAGATCGGTTTTGCCGCTGCAAACTCGTTGCCGAACCCGGCACGCTGTTCTTCGCGAGTAATGCCAAGCTCGGGGAAAAGCAGTTCAGCCACGCGATAGGCTTCTTCCAGATGTGGATAACCGGAACCGATCACCGTTTCGATGCCGAGTTCCTGATACTCCTTGAGCCGCGCCGCCACCGTTTTTGGCGAACCGACCAGCGCCGTGCCGGCACCCGAACGCACCAGGCCGATACCGGCCCACAGGTTCGGCGAGACTTCCAGCTTGTCGCGTCGTCCATTGTGCAGAGCCGCCATGCGCCGCTGCCCGACCGAGTCCGACTCGGTCGCGAAATGCGCCTGTGCCTTGGCAATCGTCTCGTCGGAAAGCTTTGAAATCAGCTTGTCGGCCGCTTCCCAAGCCTCCTCGTCGGTCTCGCGCACGATGAAATGAAGGCGGATGCCGAAGGAGACGTCCCGGCCCTGCTTTTCGGCTGCCGCCCGCACCGCCTTAATCTTCTGCTCCACCTGCTCCGGCGGCTCGCCCCAGGTCAGGTATTTGTCGGCGCGGCCTGCAAAAAATTCGATACCGGCATCCGACGAGCCACCGAAATAAAGCGGCGGGCGCGGCTGCTGGATGGTCGGGAAACCGAGTTTTGCGCCTTTGGCCTTGATGTGCTTGCCATCGAGATCGGCATGGCCGGTCGTGACCAGATCCTCGAAAACCTGAAAGAACTCTTCCGCATGCGCATAACGCTCGTCATGCTCGAGAAAGATGCCGTCACCGGCCAGTTCGGACGGATTGCCGCCGACAACGATGTTCAGCAGCAACCGCCCGTTCGACACGCGGTCGAGCGCCGCCGCCAGCCGCGCGTAATAGGCAGGCGACGCCGTGCCCGGCCGGATCGCCACTAGAAATTTCAGCTTTTCCGTGAACGGCGCCAGCGAAGCGGCCGTTACAAACGATTCCTCGCAGGAGACGCCGGTCGGCAGCAGCACACCGGAATAACCCAGCCGGTCCACCGTCTGCGCCAGTTCGCGCAGGTAGCGGTTTTCCGGCGGCCGGTTCAGTTCAGAACCACCGAGATAGGTGCCGTCGCCGCCGGTCGGGATGAACCATAAAAAGTCGATCGGTTTGGATGTGTCCGTCATGTCGGTGCTCCTCTCATTCCTGCTCAGCTGGCTTTCGGACGCCAGACGATGTCGCTGATGTCGAGTTTGCGGGGAATGATCTTCAGATCGTAGAATTCGTCGGCGAGCGCCTGCTGGTATTGAACCGCCGCGTCCGGCAGCGTTGAGACGGCACCGAGATCGGCGCCGCGACGTGACAGAACCACCTTGGTGACGTTTTCCGGCACACCGGTGATCGAGGCGATCGCCTTCACCGTCTCGTCGAAATTCGACTGCGCGGCGGTTCCGACCTTCTTCAGTTCATCGATGATCTCGACGACCAAATCGCCGTTTTCGCCGACGAAATCGCCGTTGCCGAGAAAGTAGCTCCATGAGTCGACGATGCCTTCCGCCGTCGTCAGCACCCGCGTGTTCGGATCTGCCTCGGCAATCGCCGTATAGGGATCCCAGATAGACCAAGCATCGATCGAACCGTTCTTGAAGGCGGCCGCCGCATCCGGCGGCGCGAGATCGAGCTGCGTCACGTCGCCCGGCGTAAGCCCGCCCTTGCGCAACACCTTGACGGTCACGTTATGGGCACTGGAGCCGCGCTTGAAGGCCAGCTTCTTGCCCTTGAGATCGGCGATCGACTGGATCGGCGAATCCTTGTGCACGAGAATCGCAGAGCCCTGCCCGCTGCCGCGATAGGTGCCGACGTAAAGCAGGTTGCCGCGCGCCGCCTGCGCAAACAGCGGCGGCACATCGCCGGTCGGGCCAAAGTCCAGCGCACCGGCGCCGAGCGCTTCCAGAAGCGGCGGACCGGAGGTGAATTCCGACCATGAAACCTTGATGCCGCGATCGGCAAAACGCTTTTCCAACGCACCCTGGCTTTTGGCGAGCGCAAGCACGCCGTTCTTCTGCCAGCCGATGCGCAATTCCTTCGCCGCCGCCCGCGCCTTGCCGGCGATCGGAAGAACCGTCGAGACTGCGGCGGCACCAATCAGTCCAAGTGTCTGCCTGCGCGTAACCATGAGAACCATCCCTCTCTTGCAGACCCCGCAGTGCCCTCACCGGCGGCGATCTCTCGATGAAGAAAGGCTCCCATACTCCAGTGGATTGGTCGACATTGCGATGTTTCAAAAAAGGCGGGGTTTAGGAGTTTTCATTTCTCAATTTTAGCGATGTCGGAATGCGAAACTCCTACAGTCACGAAATACACCGCAGTGCGGAAAATGATTTTTTGCAGCTGCGCGCTTCCCGATGCTCTCGCTTTGTTCTAAGCCTTAGGAAGTCGCATATTGGAGGTTGGCATGGCGAAAGTGGCATTCATCGGTCTTGGGGTCATGGGTTTTCCGATGGCGGGGCACCTCAAGGAAAAAGGCGGCCACGAGGTCACGGTCTATAACCGCACCGCTGCAAAAGCCGACGACTGGGCCAAAAAGTTCGGTGGCAAAACCGGCGCCACACCGGCCGAAGCCGCAAAAGATGCAGATTTTGTTTTCATCTGCGTCGGCAATGACGATGACCTGCGCTCGGTCACGCTGGGTGAAACCGGCGTGCTTGCCGGCATGAAGTCCGGCGCCATTCTGATCGACAACACCACGGCCAGCGCCGATGTGGCGCGCGAACTCGCAGACGCAGCCGCTGCGAAAAGTATCGGCTTTATCGACGCTCCGGTTTCCGGCGGACAGGCCGGCGCAGAAAACGGCGTGTTGACGGTCATGTGCGGCGGTGATCAGTCGACCTTCGACACGGCAAAACCGGTCATTGATGCCTTTGCCCGCATGGTCGGCCTGATGGGGCCGGTCGGCTCCGGCCAACTCACCAAGATGATGAACCAGATTTGCATCGCCGGCATCGTTCAGGGCTTGGCCGAATCCATCCATTTCGGCAAGCAGGCCGGTCTCGATATCGAAAAGGTGGTGGACGTCATTTCGAAGGGCGCCGCCGGTTCCTGGCAGATGGAAGCCCGCCACAAGACGATGAACGAAGGCAAATACGACTTTGGTTTCGCCGTTGACTGGATGCGCAAGGATCTTGGCATCGTGCTGGAAGAGGCCCGCAACAACGGCGCAAAACTGCCGCTGACGGCGCTGGTCGATCAGTTTTACGGCGACGTGCAGGCGCTTGGTGGCAATCGCTGGGATACATCCTCGCTGCTGGCGCGGCTGGAACGGAAATGATCAGGCGTTTGCGCATCGTCGCACTTGCCGCCGCGACCGTCGCGATGGCATCGGCGGCTCTGGCAGAAACCGACGGGGAGAGGATCGCAAAAATCCTGACCCCGGCCATCAAATCGTGCTGGACGATGCCCCTGCCGCCGGAAGGGCAAAAAGCGCTGCCATTTTCCGTAAGCTTCAAGCTTGGTCTCGACGGCTCGGTCAGCGAGCGACCCGTTTCGCAGAAAGAGCCCAGCTCCGATTACGAACGTCTGATGATAGCGAGTGGCGTTCGCGCCATTCTCAAATGCGGGCCGTATAGCGCGCTCGCGGCGTCGGGCCTGCCCTATGAAGCATGGCGGGACATCGACATCAACTTCGATCCGAGCCAAACGACGTTTTAAAGCCCTTAGTCGCAAGTTTGAGGCGGCTTGTCCGGTCACGCTTACCGTAAAGCAAGGCCATCGGCACGAATTTCCGTGCCGATGGCCTTCATGCGTTTTCGCTTGGTGCGCTGAATGCAGCGCTGCCGCTTATTCCTCGACCTGCGACTTCTGGGTATCGAGCGTCATGTAATCGAGCGGCAGTTCCGTCGTGTACTTGATCTGCTCCATCGCAAACACCGAGGACACGTCGCGGATCTCGATCTTGGCGATCAGGCGCTTGTAGAAAGCATCATAGGCAGCGATATCCGGTACGACGACGCGCAGCAGATAATCGACGTCGCCGCTCATGCGGTAGAATTCCACCACTTCCGGGAAATCGACCACGACTTCCGAAAAGCGCTTCAACCATTCGATCGAGTGGCTGGCAGTGCGGATCGAAACGAAGACCGTGACCTTGGTATTGACCTTGCCCGGATCGAGCAGCGCCACACGACGGCGGATCACACCATCCTCTTCCATCTTCTGGATACGGCGCCAGCAGGGCGTCGTCGACAGGCCGACCTTCTTGGCGAGGTCGGCGACGGCCAGTGTGGAATCCTCCTGCAGGATACGCAGAATCTTGCGATCGAGACGGTCCATAAAATCTCCCCTTCGAAATTATTTTTCGTCATACCGCGAATTTTGGCATGTGTAACCGAAAATTCTTTCAACGACACAAACTGTCCACATCCTGACGCAGAGTTGGCAAGACATCTTTGCTAAACCACAAATTGCGCTTCAGCCACGCGCTGTTTCGCCAGCTCGGATGCGGCAGAGGCAGAATGCGCGGCCCGTCATTGACAAAGTAGCTGCGGCGCCATTCCTTCACCGTGTCCGTCATCGTCTTGGCCTTGATAGTGCCCATATGCCAAACCTGGGCATATTGACCGACCGCCAGAATGAGTTCGATCTGCGGCATGGCATCGATCACCGCCTGGCGCCAGAGCGGGGCGCACTCCCGGCGCGGCGGCAGATCGCTGCCCTTTTCGTCATAACCGGGAAAACAGAAGCCCATCGGCACAATGGCAAACCGGTCGCGATCGTAAAACTCATCGCGACTGACGGCCAACCATTCGCGCAGCCGGTCGCCAGACGCGTCGTCAAACGGCAGGCCGCTTTCATGCACGCGAAGGCCCGGCGCCTGCCCGGCAATCAGAATTTTTGCCTTCGAGGACAACACGGCCACCGGACGCGGCTCGTGCGGCAGCCGATCCTCCGGCCCCCGCACCGGCACGTCACGACAGAGCCGACAGTCGGCGATCGATCGGCGCAGCAATTCCAGCCGATCGGCGGTGTCGGTTTCTGCGGATGATGTAACGGAAACAGACATGGCGTTGGACACGGGCAAAGAACTCACAACCATTGCAGCGACAATATATCCTTCATTCCGGAGAGGAAACCGCGGCCTTCCTGCTCAAGCTTGCGCTCGCGCCGCCAGTCGGCGGGCATGATGAACGGACCTGCCCATATCCCTTTCCTGTCATTTTCCGCATCCACCTGCTCCCGGCGATAAGTGATCAGGCTCGTCGTCACCGCCATGCCGGATCGCACCATCGCGCCACCGACCGTGCGGCCATCGACAAAACAGTTGACCACAAGACGCCCATAACGATCCCGCTCACCGCCGCGGCATTCGACCTCGCCGCCTGCGACTACCCGCTGCAACGCTGCCTTGGCATCCTGCCCGCAATCCCAAGCCTGCCCATCACGCTCGCAGGTCTGGTCGAGTTCGGGCGCATCGATACCGGCGAGCCTTAGCCGTTCCGACCCCGCCGCCAGCGTATCGCCGTCAACCACACGAAACGGACCTGTCACCGGATCGCTCGCGCCGCCCTGCAGCCGTGCCGCGATCAGCGCCAGCAGGAACAGGAAACACAGCGTCAGCACGACATCCTTAAAGCGCCCGATCGTTCTATGCCTTCGATAGGCGCCTATGCGACCCCGCGTCATGTTTCCGCCTCAAATCCCAACAGATGCTTCAGAAAAATGGAAAACAAATTCTTTCGCATCAGGACCTTCTTAATAATTTCCTACTAGGCTCGCACCATCCGGATCAGCAGTCCATGGGCAATGAGTAACAGCGTCAGCACATCGACGGACAAGATCATCGTGGACCGCACGCGCGCCCACCGCAGCAAACCTGTGTCCAAAGCCGTGCGGGCGACGCGTGAAAGATTGCAATATACTGCGCAGGGCGCCCATGGCTTTGATCGCGAAATGCTGTCGCAGCACGTTCGCACCGTGCTTCAGAGCGCACTGATCACGCCCGTCGTCATCTTCCTCGTTGCGATGGTCGGCCTTGCCATCAACCAGAACAGCAGCCTCATCTCCTGGGGCCTGCTCACCATGGCCGTTCATGCCATGAACCTGGTTCTGGCCAAACGGATCGCCCGCAAGGAATTCACCACCGAAGAGGCGTTGCGCTGGCGCAGATGGTTGCTGGTTGGACAGATCGCGCTTGGTTTCTGCTGGGCGCTTTTTGCCATGCAGAGCTGCGATGCCTGCGGCAATACCGACGGTTTCTATTTCTACAAGGTCGCAGCCCTTCTGGTGGCCATCTCCATCACGGCCATGACCAATTTCATGCTGCGCCAGGCGGCATTGTTCAGCTTTATCCCGACCGTACTGATGCTGGTGATGACCGCCATCAGCAGCCAGAACCCGCTGGATTATGGCCTGACCGCGATGGTCGCCACAGCACTCGTGCTGTTTTATTACATCTCCAACCGGCTTTATCAGTCCAGTCTTACACTGATGTCCTATCAGTCGGAAAAGGACGACCTGATCGCCGAGCTGGAGGTTGCCAATTCGATGTCGGACGAAGCGCGGCGCCGTGCCGAGGAAGCCAACCTTGCAAAGTCCCGCTTCCTCGCCTCGATGTCGCATGAGCTGCGCACACCGCTCAACGCCATTCTCGGTTTCTCCGAGGTGATGAATTCGGAAGTGCTCGGGCCGCTGTCCAACCCGACCTACAAGGAATATGCCGGAGATATCCACCGCTCCGGCGAGCACCTGCTCAACCTCATCAACGAGATTCTTGATCTGTCGCGCATCGAAGCCGGCCGTTACGATCTCGCCGAAGATGCGCTGTCCCTGCTGGAAATCGCCGAGGACTGCATCGGCATGGTACAGTTGCGGGCGCGCGCCAAGAACATCACCATCCAGCAGCAGTTCGAGCCGGAAATGCCGCTCGTCTGGGTCGATGAGAAATCGATGCGGCAGGTGCTGCTCAATCTTCTCTCCAATGCGGTAAAATTCACCAGCCAGGGCGGCGACGTCATGGTCAAGGTCGGCTGGACGGCCGGCGGCGGCCAGTATGTCTCTATCAAGGACAATGGCCCCGGCATCCCGGAAGAGGAAATCCCGGTCGTGCTCTCCGCCTTCGGCCAGGGCTCGATCGCCATCAAGAGCGCCGAACAGGGCACCGGCCTCGGCCTGCCGATCGTACAGGCCATCCTTGCCAAGCATGACGGCCAATTCATGCTGAAGTCCAAGCTGCGCGAAGGCACCGAGGTGATTGCCATCCTGCCCTCCACCCGCGTGCTACAAAGCCTGCCGGCCGTTGAAGACGCCCCGCCGATCGAGCGCCGCCGCAAGAGTTTTGCGTAATCCGGGTTCAGGCCACCATCTTCCACGGCAGCGCTTTTTGAGGCATCATGCCGGCCATGACCGAACTTCTCGACAAAGCCATCGAAGCCAGCAAGGAGCTTCCTGCGGAATTGCAGGATGAACTCGCTTACATGATGATGAAATTCGTCAGCGGTGGGCAAGAACCCTACATGATGTCTGCCGAAGAGGAAGCATCGTTCAAGACATCGCTTGAGCAAGCGGCGCGCGGTGAATTTGCTTCCGAAGAGCGCATGCAGGCAATCTGGACGAGATTTTCGAAGTGAATATCCTTTTCACACCTGAAGCGGCAGATGAGCTGGAGCAGGTGCTGGAAAGGGTTTCCGCAGTTTCTCCTTCGGGTGCCAAACATATCAGTCAGCGTATCGAGCAGATACTCAAATATCTCGCTGCTTTTCCATATGCCGGAACGAACGCCAATCGCGCTGGTATGCGCCGTCTGGTGGTTAACCCCTACCCTTATGCCATCTACTACAGCGCCACGGATGATTTCGTCACGGTTCTTGGTGTCCGTCACACAGCGCAAAATCCAGCTGACATGCCCGATGCCCGTTGACGCTTACCCCCACAGCCGCACCACCACCACATAGACAACAAACACCCCATTGGCGCACAGCAGGCAGAACACTGCCAGTGACCCCAGATCCTTGGCATGCCGGCCGACGGTGGAAATTTCGGGCGAGATGCGATCGACCAGTTCCTCGATCGCCGTATTGAGCGCCTCGACGGCAAACAGGAGCAGCATCAGCACGAGATAGATCAGGTAATCGGCAAGATGCGCGCCGATGGCAACAAACACCACAATGGCCATCACGAAAGCGATCACCTCGTGGCGAAAGGCTTCTTCCTGCCACAGCCTTGTCAGCCCCTGCAGCGAATAACGTGTCGCTGCGATGACGCGACGCAAGCCGCTCGCCTTTTCGATATTGCTGTCGAGTGGTGTCTTTTCCATGCGGGGCATACCTTCTCCGGCAGCCGCAGGATCATCGGCCATGGACGGTTCTATGGCGTGGGCAGGTTTCGCAGTCCATCCGCAATTTTTCGGTCACAGAGAAATCGGTCGTCGTAAATCCAGCCGCACCTGCCGAGAGACAGCAGCCTCGTCAGGTCTCACGGTCGTGCTCTTGCGCCTGTCTCAACCGAATTTTCTGACCGGCCGCCCAGGAATCGGCATGTTCTGCAAAACGAAATACGCGCTCCATGACCTCACCATTTTCAAACACCCGGACGATCCACCAGTCGTCACGCTCGAAAATCTCCACCCTGTCGCCAGACAATATGCCAAATCCCAATCACCCCACCAAAACATGACAAACGCTAACTTTTCAGGAAAAGAGAGTCTACCTGCAAGCTCTCGCGACTGACTGAAAATCAGGCAATCAATCACTCGGAAATATCCCAAACAGCTTGATATGAGTAAACATCACACAAACGTGAGGTTGCTCTGCTCTCAAAAGCGGCACGCCCTGCCAGGCCGATGGAATCAGCACGCAGACAGAAAATATTTCCAGGCAAATAAAAAGGGCGCCGCTACAGTCATAGCGCCGCCCCAAAAATTGCTGTCGTGATGTCTCGTCGAGCGGCTTACGCCTTGTTGGTCACGCCGGCCTGCGCAAAAGTCGCCATGCCGGAATGGCAGGCGGCAGCGGATTTGACGATGCCGGCGGCGAGTGCGGCGCCGGTGCCCTCACCCAGCCGCATGCCGAGCGCCAGAAGCGGCGTCTTGCCGAGTTTTTCGATCGCGGCAAGATGACCCGGCTCGCCGGAGACATGACCGATCAGGCAATGGTCAAGCGCCGACGGGTTGATCGCCTTCAGGATGGCCGCAGCAGAGGTTGCCACGTAACCGTCGATCAGCACCGGGATCTTTTCCATGCGCGCCGCAAGAATAGCGCCGGCCATCGCCGCCACTTCGCGGCCGCCGAGACGACGCAGCACTTCCAGCGGATCGGCAAGATGATCCTTGTGGAACTCGACAGCAGCCTTCACCGCCGCCACCTTGCGCGCCAGAACATCGCCATGCGAACCGGTGCCGGGGCCGACCCATTCCTCCGCCGTGCCACCGTAAAGCGCCAGATTGATGGCGGCGGCCACCGTGGTGTTGCCGATGCCCATTTCGCCGATCACCAGAAGATCGGTACCGCCGGCAATCGCTTCCATGCCGAATGCCATCGTAGCGGCGCAGTCACGCTCGGACAGAGCCGGTTCGACCGTGATATCGCCGGTCGGGTAATCCAGCGCGAGGTCAAAAATCTTCAGTCCGAGATCGTGCGTTACGCAGATCTGGTTGATGGCAGCGCCACCGGCGGCAAAGTTTTCCACCATCTGCTGCGTTACAGAAGGCGGAAACGGCGTGATGCCGTGTTTGACGACGCCGTGATTGCCGGCAAATATCGCCACAAGCGGACGGTTCACGGCCGGCGAACGGCCCGACCATGCGGCCAGCCAGAAAGCGATCTCCTCCAGACGCCCCAGCGAACCCGGTGGCTTGGTCAGTTGCGCGTCGCGTTCGCGCGCCGCCACCAGTGCCCGCTGGTCAGGTCCCGGCAATTCGCGCAGGAGAACGCGAAAATCGTCGAAAGGCATGCCGCTCACGCTCATATCATCAATCCTTGTCATGTCTTAAGCGCGGGAGACTTGTGTTTGCTTCGGGAATCCCGCTTTGTGGCCCCCTGTTTATCAGGCACGGCCGGAGGAACAACTGCCAAACGCACGTCACATGCTCAGCGAATTCGTCGCAGACATCGCCCGCTCCGTCGGTTTTCTCAGCCGACTGCCGGTTCACGCCCGCTTTTTCGAGGGCCATGACGGCAGCATTTCGCGTGCTGTCCGGGCGTTTCCGCTGGCAGGTGTGGTCGTTGCGCTTCCCGCCATGTGCGTGTTCTGGGCCACGCTCGTTCTCGGTGCCGAACCGTTCCTGGCCGCCATCCTCAGTCTCGGCGCATTGGCAATCACCACCGGCGCGCTGCATGAGGATGGATTGGCCGATGCCGCCGATGGGCTTGGCGGCGGCCGTGACAAGGAGCATGCGCTCACCATCATGAAGGACAGCCGCACCGGTTCCTATGGTGTTGTCGCCCTCATCCTTTCCTTCGGCATCCGCGCTGCGGCACTGGCCCAACTCGGCGACGACCTCTCTCCCTTCGGCGCGGCACTCACTCTTCTCTCCACTGCTGCCGTCAGCCGCGCGCTGATGGTCTGGCACTGGTCGCTGCTGCCACAAGCCCGCACCAATGGTGTTGCTGTCGCCGTCGGAAAACCGGAGGATGCAGCACGCACAACGGCGCTGACACTGGCCACATTGATTGCCTTCCTATTGCTTCTGCCAAGCTATCATCTCGGCTCCATCCTGTTCGCTTTGGCACTCGCGGTTCTGGCCGCCTTCGCCTTCACCCGCGTGGCCGATAAAAAACTCGGCGGCCATACCGGCGATACGATCGGCGCCACCCAGCAGATCACGGCGGCAGCCATGCTCACCGCCCTTGCCCTCGCCACGTGAGCACCCGATATGTCGGCCATGCACGTATCGAAAATCCTCTCCCCCTGCACCGGCGTCTGCACCATTGCTGCGGAAGACGCCCCGCTTGCCGGCCATTGCCTCGGCTGCGGCCGTTCGCTCGATGAAATCGGCAACTGGCGCGATATGGATAATGATGCGCGTGCAAAAATCATGGCCACCCTGCCCGGCCGCCTGCACCGTGCCGGCCTCACCGTTGCCTCGACACTGATGGAGACCACCGCACCGTGAATGGATTGACCGTCGTTCTGCTCATTCTCGGCGCCGGACTGGCGCTCCTGATCTTCAACGATTCGAGCGGCCGCACGCTCGGCATGGCCAATGACGATTTTGCCAGCCTCGTCTATCTTTTGCCGATTGCCGCCGTGCTTTCCGCGGGCGTGCTGGCGGGCCGTCATGGCAAGCTTGGCGAAACGGCACGGATGATCGCAATCTGGCTGGTCATCATCATGGGCCTGATGGTCGGTTATCTCTACCGCAATGATTTTGCTTCCGTCGGCAACCGGCTGATGGCCGGCCTCATGCCCGGCAGCGCCATCGTCACCACCGCGTCGGACGGTAGCTCGGAAGTCATCCTCCACCGCTCGATGGGCGGGCATTTTCAGGCTCGCACGGAAGTCAACGGTCGCACCATTGCGATGCTGGTCGACACCGGCGCCAGCGCCGTGGTGCTGACTTGGGAAGATGCACAGACACTTGGCCTAGATCCGGAAAACCTGTCCTTCACCGTCGCCGTTTCGACCGCGAACGGTCGCGCCATGGCAGCCCCCGTCCGCCTCGATCAGATGGCGATCGGCCCGATCGTGCGCCGCGATGTGCGCGCCATGGTCGCCTCGGAAGGTCGCTTGAGTGAAAGTCTGCTCGGCATGACGTTTCTGTCGACGCTGGGTTCCCTGCAAATCCAGACGGATGAGCTGAGGCTGCGCGACTGAACGACGGTGGGGCGGCGTCTATTCCGCCGCCATCAGTTCCATAACCGGCGTCACTTCATCCACCTTCGCGCGAAAATGACTCGGAGGAGCGCCGATGATGCGCTTGAAAGCACGGCTGAACGAAGCCTCGGCATCATATCCCAGCCGCTCGGCGATTACCGCCACCCGCATGCCCTCTTTCAGCCAGAGCCGCGCCTGATGCATGCGCACCCGCGCCACGTAACGCGCGGGCGTTTCGCCCACAACCTTGGCAAATCGTTCGGCAAAACCCGAGCGCGACGCCCCCATATGGCGCGCCAGTTCGGCAACCGTCCAGTCACGCTCCGGCTCCAGATGGATCGCCGCCAGAACCCGGCCGACATCGGGGCTGCGCACCGCCGCAATCCAGCCATTGGTCTTGCCGCAACCATGCTCCACCCAGGTGCGGATCATCGTCGCCATCAAGACATCCGCAAGCCGTGCCAAAATGCCGCCGGCACCAACGCGGTCCATATCCACCTCACGCGCCATGGCGTCGAGCAGATGCGGAATGGTGGGCTCGCTGCGGGCCAGATCGATCGTCGTCATCACATCCGGCATCATCTGCAATAGCGGATGCAGCCGGTCGACATTGAAGCGCATGGAGCCGTTGAAGACCTGCGTACTGCCACGCAGCATTTCCTGACATTGAACATCATAGACGCCGGAGCATATTTTGGTACGTCCGTACCGTTCGAACGGCACCGGCGACACGTCCGAACGGCTGGCCAGCACATGCGCATCGCCGCGCGGCAGAAGCACGGCGTCGCCGGCCTTCAGCTCCAGCCATTCGTCGTGGCCTGCCAGCTGCAATACGGCGCACCCGGACTGGATAAAATGAAACCGCGCCGCATCCTGCGCCGGAAATGCCGTCGCCCACGGCTCCGCAAGCCGGCACCGACCGTATTCAACGCCATCGAGACGCAACCCCCGCAGCATTTCGCTGAGCGGATCGGCGGGAAGTTCAAAATGAGAATTGGACGAATGATCAAGCATGACGGAGTTTCTAGCATGGAAACTCCAGCTCGTCACGCCTATCCCTTGATCAACCGCAAATCAGGAGAATACCATGCTGGACCATATCCCATCCCCGGGCGGCGACGCCCGGACGGCAGAACATGCGCGTTGGGGCGCTGTCGTCTCCATGACATTGGGCGTTTTTGGCCTTGTCACCGCGGAATTTCTGCCCGTCAGCCTGCTGACACCGATTTCCGGTGACCTTGCCGTCACCTCCGGCGTTGCCGGCCAGTCGATCACCATGACCGCCATCGTCGCTGCCATTGCAGGGCCTGCCGTTGTTATCGGCACCCGCAAATATGACCGCCGCTGGACCGTATTGGCGCTGACGACACTGCTCATCATTTCAAGCCTGATCGCGGCTTTCGCCGGCAGCATCTATACGTTGCTCACCGCCCGCTTCCTGCTCGGCATCGGGCTTGGCGGTTTCTGGGCCATGTCGGCAGCGCTTGCCATGCGCCTTGTGCCGCCGCACCTGATGCCCCGCGCCATGGCCATCATCATGGCCGGCGTGTCGCTCGCCACCGTCTGTGCCGCCCCGCTCGGCGCATGGATCGGCGCCACGATGGGATGGCGCGCTGCATTCCACCTGTCGGCCGGCATCGGCGTTGTCGCCCTTCTCGTACAGGCATTTACCCTGCCCGCCATGCCGCCAAGCGGCCATGCCGGTCTCGCCACCATGGCGGCACTGCTGCGTCGTCCGGCCATGCGTCTCGGCCTCATCACCATTCTTCTGGTCATCACCGGCCATTTTGCAGGCTTCACCTATATTCGCCCGTTCCTGGAACGTGTGCCGCATCTCGGCGTCGAAACCATCTCGCTGATCCTGCTTGCCTATGGCGTTGCCGGCTTCTTCGGCAACCTGCTCGGCGGCTTCGTATCGGAGCGCAGCCCGCGCCTGTCGATCACCATCTTTGCAAGCCTTGTCGCAGCCGCAGCCGTCAGCATGGCAGTGGCCGGAAGCTCGGAAATCGTTGCAGCTACGGCTGTTGCCGTCTGGGGCCTTGCCTTCGGCGCCATCCCGGTCAGCCTGCAGAGCTTTGTCGTCCGCGCCGGTTCGGATGAGGCGGAAAGTGCCGGTGCGCTGATGCTCACAACGTTCCAGATCGCCATTTCCAGCGGTGCGGTCCTCGGCGGCATCCTGATCGAGACCCAGGGGCCGATCGCCGTCGTGTCCTTCCTCGCCGCCGGCGCGCTTCTCGGCGCCTCGGTCATGGCCAGCCGTGGCGAGAGCCGTCGTCTGTCGATGGGCTGAGACGTTTCCTGACCATCCCTGCCAAAAAATCCGGTCGACACCTGTCGGCCGGATTTTCCTTTATTAGCTCTTGGCAATCATCAAGTTTAGGCGCAAGCACGGCGCATCAACGACCGCAGCAAGATGCCTCCATGTCTCCTCGCAAAATTGCCTCCGTCATTTTCAACCCCATCCTTGCCGGCGCCAGCCTGCGCGAACGCCTCGTCGCCGGTCTCGGCGCCCTGATCGGCATCGCGCTCACCGGCGCGCTGGCCGGGCTGATGATCGGCCATGGCCTGTCACCGCTTCTGGTCGCGCCGATGGGCGCATCCGCCGTGCTGGTGTTTGCCGTACCCGCCAGTCCGCTGGCGCAGCCATGGTCGGTGATCGGCGGCAACACGCTGTCGGCGGCTGTCGGCCTGCTGGTCGCGCATTTCGTGCCCGAACCGGTGCTGGCCACGGGTATCGCCGTCTCGCTTGCCATTCTGGTGATGTCGATCACCCGCTGCCTGCATCCGCCCGGTGGCGCTGCGGCGCTGATGGCGGTTCTCGGCGGTGGTGCCGTTGATGCCTGGGGGCCGCTCTTTCCTGTCATGCCGGTGCTGTTGAACGCCATCGTGCTGACGATTGCCGGCATCATTTTCCACCGCCTGTGTGGCCGCTCCTACCCGCACCGCCCGGCACCGGCGGTCACCGCACCGAATGTACCGGTGCCATCGGCCATACCGAATTTCGAAGAGGAAGATGTCGATGCCGCGCTCGCCCATCTCGACGAAACCTTCGACATCGACCGGGAAGACCTGATCCGCCTGATGCGGCAGGTGGAGGCGGAGCATATCGCCCGGCGCACGGTCCTGAAATGACAAACGGCGCCCCGAAAGGCGCCGTCCTCAATTATAACTCGCAGTCGAAGAAATCAGATCTTCAGATCGTCCTTGTCGGCCTTCGCCGAGGCCATGATCTTTTCCAGCCAGCCGAGCA
The DNA here is from genome assembly GCF_050455485.1 of Neorhizobium sp. BT27B. Classification (NCBI taxonomy): domain Bacteria; kingdom Pseudomonadati; phylum Pseudomonadota; class Alphaproteobacteria; order Hyphomicrobiales; family Rhizobiaceae; genus Neorhizobium; species Neorhizobium sp. BT27B. Next base: position 213,948 of record NZ_JBCIYT010000001.1, read on the forward strand.
TCACCGCCGATACGACAAAGGCAAGATGGATGATCGTGTACCACATCAGCTGACCATCGGTGTATTGCGCGGCATTGAGAAAGATCTGCAGCAGATGGATCGACGAGATCGCCACGATCGACGAGGCCACCTTGATCTTCAGGCTGCCGGCATCGAGCTTGCCGAGGAAGGACACGTCGGCTTCCGTCTCGTCGAAACGGCTGACAAAGTTTTCGTAGCCGGAAATCATCACCATCACGATCAGGCTGGCGACCAGAGCAGCATCGATCAGGCCGAGCATGGCGAGGATCATTTCCCCTTCACCCAGCGTGAAGACGTTCTGCGCGACCTTCCAGAACTTTGACAGGAAGGACAGTGCGTAAACCGCCAAAGCCGCAGCAAGGCCAAGGTAGAAGATGATGAGTATCCATCGGCTCGACAGGATAATCTTCTCGACGAGCAGTTCCAGCGATTTCATGTAGGTGTAGTCTCCGAAGGTCTTGGGGTGCGGATCAGATAGTCCCTGACCACGACACCCGCAAGACGACGAAGCTGCCCCGCGTCGCTAGGTCGCGATTTTCCTGACGATTGCCAGTTTCAAGTCTTAGCTGCGCAGCCGGTAACCGGTGCGGAAAATCCAGCCGAGGATCGACAGGCAGATCACCAGAAACAGCCCGATCATGCCAAGGCTGACGATCGGATTGACGTCGGCGATCTCGTAAAAACTCCAGCGGAAACCGCTGACGAGATAAAGCACCGGATTGAAATGGCTGACCGCCTGCCAGAAAGGCGGCAGCATGTCGATCGAATAGAAACTGCCGCCGAGGAAGGTGAGCGGCGGCACGATCAGCATCGGCACGATGTTCAACTGTTCGAAATTCTTGGCCCAGATGCCGATGATGAAACCGAACAGACTGAAAGTGATCGCCGTCAGCACCAGAAACAGCACCATCATGAACGGATGGGCGATGTGGATATCGACGAAGAAGGAGGCCGTGGCGAGAATGATCAGGCCGATGATCAGCCCTTTGCTGGCCGCCGCTCCCACATAACCGATCAGCACTTCCGACATCGCCACCGGCGCCGACAGAAGCTCGTAGATCGTTCCGGTAAATTTCGGGAAATAGATGCCGATCGAGCCATTGCTGATGCACTGGGTCAATAGCGTCAGCATGATCAGGCCCGGCGTGATGAACGAGCCGTAGGAAACGCCGCCGACTTCCTGAATACGCGAGCCGATCGCCGTACCGAACACGATGAAATAGAGCGACGTGGTGATGACCGGCGAGATGACGCTTTGCAGAAGCGTGCGGCGCATGCGGGCCATCTCGAAATAGTAGATCGCCTTGACCGCTTCGAAATTGAATGTGCCGGTCATGCCCGCTCTCCGATCAGCTTTACAAATATGTCCTCAAGCGAACTCTGGTGGGTGGAAATATCGGCAAGCGGCACATCGGCTGCCGCCAGCGCCTTCATCAGCGCCGCGATGCGACTGCCCTGCCCGTTCCCATGCGTCTCATCCGCCGCATAATCATGCACCAGCGCACGACCGTCATCGACCAGTTTGAGATCGAAGGCCTCCAGCCCTGGCGGCACCGTTTCAAGTGGCCGAGTCAGTTCCAGCCGCAGCTGTTTGGCACCGAGCTTTTTCATCAGCGTGGTCTTGTCCTCGATCAGCAGCAGCTCGCCGGCATTGATGACGCCGACGCGATCGGCGATCTCCTCCGCCTCCTCAATATAATGGGTGGTGAGGATGATGGTGACGCCGGTTTCGCGCAGTTTTTCCACCACCTGCCACATGTCGCGCCGAAGCGTCACATCGACACCGGCCGTCGGCTCGTCGAGGAAGAGGATGCGCGGTTCATGCGCCAGCGCCTTGGCGATCAGCACACGCCGTTTCATGCCGCCGGAAAGTTCGCGCAGCATGTTGTTGCGCTTGTCCCACAAGGACAGGTCCTTCAGAACCTGCTCAATCAAGGCCGGATTTTTCGACTTGCCGTGCAGACCGCGCGAAAACGTGACGGTGTTGATCACCGTCTCGAACTGGTCGGTGGTCAGTTCCTGCGGAACCAGCCCGATCATCGAGCGGGTGGCGCGGAAATCGCGCACCACGTCATGACCGCCGACCGTCACCTGCCCACCGCTCGGATTGACCAGCCCGCAGACGATAGAGATCATCGTAGTCTTGCCGGCGCCGTTTGGCCCGAGCAGCGCAAGGATCTCGCCCTCGCGGATGTCGAGATCGACGCCTTTCAGCGCCTTGAACCCGTTGCCATAGACTTTTGTCAGATTACGGATGGAAACGATGGGAGGTTTGCTGGAATTCGGCTGAATAGACGACATGGAGAGACTTCTGGCTGGAATACTTTGGCGCCGGATATAGGTGCCATGCCAACGGAAAAACATCCCCCGTCGGCAGTTATCCGTTTTGACGGACAATCAATAGAACACGCCGACAAAGAACTGGATCGAAACGCAGACGAGAAACACGCCGAACGCCCGCTCCAGCGCCTGTCGGCTCATCGCATGCGCGGCCCGCGCGCCATAGGGCGCCATGATGAGCGTGATCGGGATGATCAGCGCGACGGCGATCCAGTTGACGTAACCTGTGGAAAGCGGCGGCAGGCCGGCTGCACCCCAACCGCCGAATACATAACCCACCAGCCCCGGCAGCGAAATCAGCACGCCCATGCCGGACGACGTCGCCACCGCCTGATGGATGGAACGGCCATAGAGCGTCATGAACGTGTTGTTGACGACACCGCCGCCCACACCCATCAGGCCGGACAGGATGCCAAAGCTGGTGCCGACCAGAAACCGCGCCGGATTTTTCGGCAGCTCGTCGCCCAGCCGCCAGCTCGCCCGGTTAAAGATCATCCGTGCCGCCAGAATGAGCGCGATCACCGCAAAGATCAGCCGTAGCGTCACGCTCGACGCCTTGGCGGCAACGATTGCCGCAATCAGCGTGCCGAGCGGCACGGCAATCACCCAGCCGCGCAAAAGCTCCATATCGACCGCACCGCGCGCCCGATGCGCCAGAAACGAGCGGATCGAGGTCGGCACGATGATGGCCAGCGACGTGCCGAGCGACAATTGCATGCGAACGTCCTCGGGCACGCCGAGCAGACCGAAGACATGAAAGAAGATCGGCACCAGAATGGCGCCTCCGCCGATACCGAACATGCCGGCCAGCAACCCGGACACGACACCGCTCGCCGCCAGCACGGCGGCAAAGAAAAGCATTTCTGTCATTTCGGGCATGAACTCTCCTGCAACGCGAAAACCGGCATTGCGGAGTTTTTTTGAAATTCACCGCCTGCGCATCCGATCCTGCCGTTGTGCCAGCGTGATCGCCTGTGGACAAGTGCGTTCGGGTGTCATCCAGATCATTCGTAAAACGCGCAAATGGCAAAATCTGCACAACCGTCACAGAGCCGTAATCTTGTCGCGCCATGTTGCCGTCGTCGAGACCGGCCGCACCGCCGCACACGCCGCCGATCCCGAAGCATGACCGTCAGGCCGCCTTGCCCGCCCATCCTCGTTGGGCCGCCGAGGCACCGTTCGCCTGATGGTCCCTATCGGAAATGCATGGCCGCCCATGCGCTTCCTGTCGTGATGCATGCAGTCGTAGTGACCGAAAGCCGGCACACAATCCCGCGCCCGCTTTCCACCCTTTGGCCGGCCCCGTGCCGGCCTCTTTTTTGCCTGAGGGTATGAAAGCCATTCTCACCCTTGAGCCTTGGCCCCTCACCGGCTATCTGGAGCCTCCACAAAACTCCTCCGTCACAGCAAGGTAGCTCCCGGCATGATCCCAGATTTCCTCGTCACCCATTCCGGGGGCTTCCATGCCGATGAGCTGCTGTCGAGCGTCATCCTCACGCGTCTCTTCCCGAACGCCAAATTGGTACGCAGCCGCGCGCCGGAATGGATCACGCCGGGTTCCGACCGCATCATCTATGATGTCGGCGGCGCCTATGATGCCGACATAGGCATTTTCGACCATCATCAGCGCGGTGCGCCGCTGCGCGAAGATGGCGCGCCTTACTCATCCTTCGGCCTGATCTGGAAACATTTTGGTCGCGCCTATCTTCTGGCGCTGGATGTGCCGGAAGCGCATGCCGATGCCGTGCACGCTGCCTTCGATCAGAAATTCGTGCTGCCGATTGATCTGCTCGACAATGGTGCGGTCGATCCCTCCGTCGCCGGACCGCTGGCCAGCCTGACGCTGCCGAGCCTGCTGGCAACCTTGAAGCCCGTCTTCGACGCCAAGGATGCGGACGCAGACGACCGCGCCTTTGAGGTTGCACTCGGCATTGCCCGTCTCTTCGTCGAGGCCGGCATCGCCCAGCGCGCCTCGAAACTGCGCGCAGAAAGCCTCGTTCTCGATGCGATCGCCACCACCGGCGACAGCCGCGTTCTGGAACTGCCGATGGGCATGCCTTTTCGCCCGGCCATCGTAAAAGCCGGCGCAGAGCATCTTCTGTTCGTGGTGCACCCGCGCGACAAGGATTGGTGTGTTACCGGTATTCGCCTCAGCGATGACGGATTTGAACAGCGCGCCGATCTGCCCGCTGCCTGGGCCGGTTTGAACAACGGAGAACTTGAAAAGGTTTCCGGCGTTATCGGCGCCAGCTTCTGCCACAATGCCCGCTTCATCGCGGCTGCCAAAACACGCGAGGCAGCACTCGCCATGGCCGATCTGGCGGTAAAGGAAGCTCTGGCGGGTTGATCCCCGCCAGCTCCACTCAATCGCAATAACGGCTGCCCGATTTGCGCTCCCGCAGATCGAAGTGAAAATGGTTCCAGTGCTCCTTGTTGGAGCCTGGGCCGAGCACCGTGTTGAAATATTTGCAGCTGTCGGTGCGCACGGCCTTCAGAAGCCCGCCTTCGCGGAACTTGAACAGGCCCTTCTTGCGCACGTCGATATCGTGGCCGTTCTTCAGCACGAACTTGCCGACATCGATGGCATTGCCACGCGCATGTTCGGAGATCGGATTGTATTTCTGGCGGCTGTTGTTCATGCGCCGGCAGGAATAGCCGCCAAGCGGCACGATGGTCTTGACGCCGCTCCAGTAGCGGGCGCGCGAAGACGGTGCGAGTTCGTATTTCACCCAGCGGGCAAAGGCGAGTGTCGTCTGGCAGTTCAGCTTGACCGACGGCTTGACGCCGATATTGCCGGACAGGCCGGTCAGCTCGATCGGGTAATCGATGCCGCAGCTCGGGCCATCCGAGATGCGCTCGGCATTGCGATATTCGACGCCGAGACGGCGCAGTTCGACACGGCAGGCCGCTTCCGAAGCCGGCATGGCTTCCGGGCCGCGCGGTGCGATCGGCGTGCGTTCGTCCATCGGGTTCGGGGTGCGCAGCATGGCCACTTCCTGCGCCTGCGCCTCGCCGCCCACCTGACGGGTCCCGAAAGGCGTAGACTGGCGCTGCCATGGCTGCTCGCCACTCATGTTGTTGTTATTGCCCAGATCGGCACGCTGGCCGCTGCCCGAGCGCTTTGGCGGCACGATGACAGGCTCGTCACCCAGGTTCTGCGGCTGCGTCCTGCCCTGACGGCCAAGTGCGCGTGGACTGTCGGTGCCGATGCCATCAACCACCGGCTGGCTGCCGACACCTTCGGCGATATCCGTCTGCTGCTCCTGCGCCAGACCGACGACGCCGTTATCGCCGCCGACGCCAAGTTCGGCATCCATGTTGACGCCACCTTCGGCGCCTTGTGCGGACATGCTCTGGCCGCCGGAAACGGCAGCGACGCCTTCATCGCTGTCGATACCCGGAAGACGCCCCTGCTGCACGCGAGCGTTCCGCATCGGCTGGCTTGTTGATCGCTCGGGCGGCATCGGCCCGCCCCATTGTTCGTTGGCGGGTGCCTGCGGCATCGGCTGGCGGGCAATGCCACCGTTCTGTCCGCTATAACCGCCATAGGCCGAACCGGGATTGCCGTTGACGCCCGGCTCGCGCAGGTATCCGTAGGAAGACTGGCCGTTATCGACGGCTGCCGGCGGCATGGGGTCGGAAAGGCCGGCGGTCGAGGTTCCGCCATAGGTCTGGCTGGCCGGCATGTTTGTCGGCGGCATCGGCCGAATGGCGCCGACGCGCGTGCCGTTGTCGATGCCGGCCGGCGGCACAAGCCCGTCCGCCGAACATGCCGTCAGCATCGTCGTGATCATCAGCGAAGCCGTAACCCGCCGCCAGAAAAGAGCATACGCCATACCAGAATGCCTTACCTGTCCAAGAGGTCGTCCGTTCTTCGTGACAGATTCGCCACTCTTCCGGATTCTAGGCTGGCTTGGTAAACGAAAGCTTGAGCGATCAAGGCCGTTTCAAGGTCATATCGGGACAGAGGTGCCGCGAAACGATGCGTCCGGGCGGCAGACTTGCTGCGAAAGCCGCCTTGCCGAGGCTATGCGACATGCTTATGGTCCGCCGCACCGCAAACGAAGGCCACCAGATCACCATGAACGACACCGCCAAGACTGTACCAACGGGCGAACTGACACTCCGCACGCTCGCCATGCCCGCCGATGCCAATCCGGCCGGCGACATTTTTGGCGGCTGGGTCATGGCACAGATGGACCTGGCAAGCGGCATCCGCGCCGCCGAGCGCGCCCATGGCCGCGTGGTGACGGCCACCGTCAAGGAGATGTCGTTCGAACTGCCGGTGAAGATCGGCGATACGCTGAATATCTACACGCAGATCACACGGGTCGGCCGCACTTCGATCACGCTCAGTATCGAAGCCTGGGCGAAACGGGACCGTCACCGGGCGCTGGAAAAAGTCACGGCCGGCACATTCATCATGGTGGCACTGGATGAAAACGGCAAACCGACGCCGGTGCCACCGGAGTGAGGCGGAGCACCGCTCGCGGCCTCCCTGAACCGCATCTCACCGCAAAACGGCAAGCCGAAATTGCTCGCCCTATTCCGCCGCCTGCCGCATGGGCCGCACATCGTCCAGCCCGAGAATTTCGGAAAAATCCTTGTGATTGGGGCAATTGGAAAGCCGCACCTTGAAGGCCTCCACCAGCCAGGATGCCGCAGGTCCCAGCGGATGCGAGGCCTTGTGCATGGCGTAAAGCGGATATTCGCCCTGCTGATAGGCATCGAGCTTCAGCGCCACCAGCCGGCCCTCGACGAGATCATGCCGCACCAGCGAGGCCGGCAGACCACCCCAGCCGAGCCCGCCCTTGATCAGTTGGTGTTTGGTGGCGATGTCGCTCACCCGCCATGTCTTGAACGACAACACATTGAAATCGCGGCCATTGGTCAGGCCCGATGCATCAGTCACCACCATCTGCACCTCTTCACGCACGTCGGCCAGCGTCAGCGGCCGGGCGATCTGCGCCAGCGGATGGTCGCTTGCCGCCACCGGCAGCATGAACGAGTGGCCGATCCTTTCCACCACCAGCGTGTCATCCTTGCTCAGCAGCGCCCCGCCAAGGCCGATATCGGCACGACCGGAAGACACCATGTCCATCACCATGCCGAGTTCACCGACATGCAGATTGAGCGACACGGAGGGAAAACGGGCGCGAAATTCGCGCAGTTCGACGACGACGGCATCGGCAGGCACCATGACGGAGATCGCCATGGTCAGCTCAGCTTCCAACCCCTGCTTGATGCTCTTTGCCCGCGCCCGCATCAATTGCAGGTCGGCAACGATGCGGCGCGCATCGGCCAGCATCGCCCGCCCCTCTTCCGTCAATTTTGGCTGGCGGCCGCTGCGCTCGAAAAGCGGCATTTCCAGCTGCGCCTCGAGATTGGCGATCGTGTAGCTGACCACCGACTGCGCACGGTTCAACCTGCGGGCGGCAGCAGAAAAGCTTCCCGTTTCGGCAACCGACAGAAAAACCTGCAACTGATCGAGCGTGGGATTGGCGTCCATTCGACCTATCCATTTCCTAGATAACTAGCTTCGACATTATCCCGGTTCTCTCGATAGGTGTCCATGCCTATTTGTGAAGCCGAGCGAGGATGGGACCTCCCAGCCCAACCTCCGAAGAAACAACCGCAATCCGTTCAAGGAATTCCGACATGTCGTCCATTCTCCTCGTCACCTCAAGCCCGCGCGCCGAATCCCTGTCGACGAAAGTGGCTACCGAATTCGTCGATAAGCTGAAGGCAAACAATCCGGCCGCAACCGTCGCACATCGCGACCTCGGCAAGAACCCGATCGCCCATCTCGACCCGGTCACCACCTCGGCCATCAAGAAGCAGCCGGCCGACCGCACGCCGGAAGAAGCCGCAGCCGTCGTCGAATCCGACACGCTGACCAATGAACTGCTGGCCGCCGACACAGTCGTCATCGCCACCGGCCTGATCAACTTCAACATCTACTCCTCGCTGAAGTCCTGGATCGACATGGTCGCCCGCGCCGGCATGACCTTCCGCTACACTGCTGAAGGCCCGGAAGGCCTGGCAAAGAACAAGAAGGTCTACATCGTCCTGTCGGCTGCCGGCGTTTATTCGGATGGCCCGGCTGTCGCCATGAACCACGCCGTTCCCTACCTCAAGACCGTGCTGGCCTTCCTGGGCATGACCGATGTCGAAGTCATCTATGTCGAAGGCACGGCCTTTGGCCCGGAAGCCTTTGAAAAGGCGATCGCCTCCGCTGCTGCCCGCACGGACGAACTGGCCAAGGCTGCCTGATCCGCATCTGATCCACCGCTGAAAACACATATGGCGACCGATGCAGATCGGTCGCCATATTTCGTTGGAAGACATTTTGTTCGATGTGCGTGCCCGCGCAGACGCGATGTCAGACCGCTTCGCGCTCCTGCATCTGTCCGCTGCGCACATTCTTGCTGCCGCGCGTAGCCTCGGCCATGCCGTTGAGCTGCATGGCAATCGCCGGGCGCACCTCTGTCAGCCGCTCGCTCACCGGTGCCGGCCGGCCAAGTAGATAACCCTGCAATTCATCACAGCCCGCCTGTGTCAGGAACAGCGCCTCCTCGATGGTCTCGACGCCTTCGGCGACGATACGCATGCCGAGCCCGTTGCCAAGCGCAATGATGGAGCGGACGATCACTTGCGCGCTGTCGACGACGCCGAGATTGCTGACAAAACTGCGGTCGATCTTGATCGTGTCGAATGGATAGCGGCTGAGATAGCTGAGCGACGAATAACCGGTGCCGAAATCATCCAGCGCCACATCGAAGCCCATCTGCTTGAGATCGCCGAGCACCTGCAGCGCGCGCTTGTCGTCATCGATCAGCACGCTTTCGGTGATCTCCAGCTCGATCTGCGACGGTTCGGCACCGGTTGCCTTCAAGGTTTCCGCCAGACGGCTGACGAAACGGCTGTTGCGGAACTGCAGCGGGCTAAGATTGATGCTGATGCGCCGGCCTTCCAGGCCACCACTCAGGCGGCATGCCTCGGCAATCACCCACTCGCCCAGCGCCACGATCTGGCCCGACGCTTCAGCCACGGGAATGAACTCGCCCGGAGGCACAAGGCCGCGCTGCGGATGGTGCCAGCGCAGCAGCGCCTCATAGGCGACAATCTCGGCCGTCGCTGCATCCACGCGGGGCTGCAGATAAAGCTCGAATTCGCCGCGCAGGATGGCGAGATCGAGATCCGCCTCCAGCGCCCGCCGTTTTTCGATCAGTTCGTTCATGCCGGGCTTGAACACCAGGCTGGTGCCTCGCCCTTCCTGCTTGGCATGGAAAAGGGCGATATCCGCCCTGCCGACCAGCCCGTCGAGATCATCCGCATGTTCCGGGCAGAGCGCCCCGCCGATGCTGACATCGGCCAGCACGATGTCGCCGCTGACGAGTTCGATCGGCTCGGCCATGCTGCGCAACAGGCGATGGCCAAAATCCTCGATCTGCGCATTCAGATGGGCGCTCGTCAGGATCACCGCAAATTCGTCGCCGCCCAGCCGCGCCACGACATCATCCGGGCCGAGCAGGCGCTGCAGCCGTGCAGCCGTCTCGCGGATCACAGCATCGCCAGCCTGATGGCCGTGGATGTCGTTGACGTCCTTGAAGCGGTCGATATCGACCATGGCGATGGCAAAGCTCGCGCCGCGTTCGGTCAGCTCCCCCACACGTTCGGCAAACAGTGCCCGGTTCGGCAGGCCTGTCAGGAAATCGTGCTGCGCCAGATGGCGAATGCGCTGTTCGGCTTCCTTGCGATCGCGCAGGTCGACGATGCAGCCGACGCGCACGCGCTCGCCACGATAGACGATGTCGCGTCCGCGCGCCTGTACCGGAATGCGTTCGCCGTCGCTCGCCACCAGCACCAGTTCGTGGATCGTGTCGTCGTTGAAGGTGGTCACGGTCGCCACATCGATTGACGGCCCGTTCTGAAGGAAATCGAAGATGCTCGTGCCCGGCAGGTCTTTCAGTGGCCGACCCAGCAGCTTCGCCAGCTGCGGATTGCCATCGACGACGATGCCGTCGCGGTGGATCATGATCGCCTCGAACGTGGCACTGGCCAGGGCCGCAACACGCTCGCCGTCATCGCCAACGACAACGTTTTTCACCTTCTTACGATGGAAAGCGGCCAGCGACCAAGCCTTTCGGCCAGGGATCAGCCAGCTGAGACCGGCAAAAACAAGCGCACCTGCGCCCAGTCCCCAATACAGGTCCGTCGTGATCGTGGCTGTGGCAGATGCCATCACTACCGCATTCGTCGCAGCCGCCGCAGCCTGCGGCTCGAGGCAGACGAGAGGGCTTAGCGCAAACCAGCCGATATGTATGCAACCTGCTCGCATCAACGGACCGACAACTCAAATGACAAGATGAGCGGACGGTAGCGGCAAGGCCTTAATTTTAGGTGATCGGCAAACGCCAGCCGACGACAATTTCAGCAACAGGATCAAGACCGTGCTGACTTTTCCGTGAGAGCGGAGAACGACTTACGTTACGGTAACCGACTCTGCGTCAACAGCCGTCAGGCCGAGCGTTCCGGCGCACCATCGGAAAACAGCGAGGCGCCGTTCTGATCAATGATCTGGCGTGCCTTGCGGAACGTGCTTTCGACTGCGTCATCCATCGAGGTGAACATGTCTGCCCGGATGAAGGTGCGCACAAGCACGGTCTCGCCGACCTGCTTTTCGATACGGCCTGCAAGCCGATACTGGCTGCCTTCCTTGATCGGCGCGGGATGGATCATGCAGCCCGCATGCTCCTGCGGCTCGACAGCCGGACCTGCGGCAGCCTTGGGCGCATCACCGGCGGAAAACATCGAAAGGAAACTGGAAAAGAATGAAGCCATGGGATTTGCCTTATCATACCAATGCCGCTGCCGGAAGCCACGCATTGACGCAGCTTCCGTCGGTTCAAAATGCCCGTCAGATGATCAGATTGGCGAGAATTTCGTTTTCGGTTATGTCCTCGTAACCGAGACCCGCGGCTTCAAAACGCTGGAACAGGCCGGCAAAGTTTTCCGGCGCCGTCGTTTCGATGCCTATCAGGATCGAACCGAAATTGCGGGCCGATTTCTTGAGATATTCGAAACGGGCGACATCATCGTCGGGACCGAGCATATCGAGAAAGTCGCGCAGCGCACCGGGACGCTGCGGCAGGCGCAGGATGAAATATTTCTTCAGGCCGGCAAAGCGCATGGCGCGCTCCTTCACGTCCGGCAAACGCTCGAAATCGAAATTGCCGCCCGACACCACGCAGACCACCGTCTTGCCAGCCAGCCTGTCCGGCCCCAGTTCCTCCAGCGCCCGGATCGACAGGGCGCCGGCCGGCTCCAGCACCACGCCTTCAAGGTTGAGCATTTCGGTGATCGTCACGCAGATGGCGTTTTCGGCGATCAGTTTTACCTGCTCGGGCGGAAAGCCGCTCAGGCGCTCGAAATTGAGGCTGCCGATACGGGCAACGGCTGCGCCATCGACAAAATTATCGACCTTGGACAGCGTCACCGGCCCACCGGCGAGAAGGCTCTTTTGCAGGCTCGGCGCGCCTTCCGGCTCGACGAACAGAAAGTTTTCGCGCGCCACGACATCCTTCAGGAAACCGGTGGCACCCGATGCCAGCCCGCCACCGCCAACCGGCAGGATAACGAGATCCGGCACCGCGTCGCTTGGCAACTGGTCCATGATTTCTGCGGCAACCGTCGCCTGGCCTTCGATGATATCGGCATCGTCGAAGGGTGGCACCATCATGGCACCCGTCGTTTCCACATGCTCGCGGGCAGCAGCATAACATTGATCGAAAATGTCGCCGACGAGACGGATCTGGATGAACGGGCCGCCGAACATGCGGGTCTTGTCGATCTTCTGCTGCGGCGTCGTCACCGGCATGAAGACCACACCCTGCACCTCGAAATGGCGGCAGACGAAGGCAAAACCTTGCGCATGATTGCCGGCCGAGGCGCAGACGAAAACACGGTCACGACCATGCACTTCTACGGCCTTGCGCAGAAAATTGAAGGCACCGCGAATCTTGTAGGAACGGACGGGAGACAGGTCCTCGCGCTTCAGCCAGATTTCGGCGCCATACCGGCGGCTCAAATGTTCATTGAGCTGCAACGGCGTTTCGGGAAAAATTTCCCGCATGGCCACCTGAGCATCCGCGACCGCGACTTTATCCAAGACCTTCACTCCCTGACCGTTCTCTCTGTTGAACCGGCTATGCCACAGCGGCGCGGAAGACAAAAGGATATTTCCGAACCCAGCGGTACGGTTGAGGTAGATGATCGGAATTGATGAGTACAGTTGGCACTGGTGCGGACGGCGGGGATCGAACCCGCAAGACCGAAGTCGAGAGATTTTAAGTCTCTTGCGTCTACCAGTTTCGCCACGTCCGCGTGACGTGTCTTTTCAGGCACATAAGCCGTGCAGTCAACAGCCGGTTTTGAAATCACGCGGATTTCAGCACGCGGCTTATATTAGCAACTACCATTGATGCGACCTCGCCAAAGCCTATGTCGATCTTTTGGCGCAGGAGCGATCATGGCAAAATTCTATCTGCATATTTCCGACGGCAAGGAAGCCGAAGTGGAAATCGACGCAGCCAATGCCCACGCGGCGATGAATGACGGGCTGAACGCACTCAGCACCTTCGCCTGCCGCAATTTCCCGCCGCCCGACAATGTTTCGATCACCGTGCTCGACGACAAGCGCCGCAAGGTGGGTCGCATGCGTTTTGTGTTTGAAATCGAATATGCCGATACTCTCGTGATGTAGTCCGTCCCATCAGGCACAAAAACAAAAGAGCGCGACATCCCTGCCGCGCCCTTCTCAAAACCTTTACAGCCGATCAGGCCAGCTTGGCGGCGATTTTTGCCACATGGGCGCCCTGGAATTTGGCGGCTTCCAGCTCGACTTCGGACGGCTGACGAGAGCCGTCGCCATCGGTGATGGTCGAGGCGCCATAAGGAGAACCGCCCTTGACGGCTTCAACGCCCATCTGGCCCTGGAAGGCATAAGGCAGGCCGACAACGACCAGGCCGTGGTGAAGCAGTGTCGGGATGAAGCCGAGAATGGTGGATTCCTGACCACCATGCTGGGTGGCGGACGACGTGAATACCGAACCGACCTTGCCGACCAGCTTGCCGTTGAACCACAGGCCGCCCGTCTGATCCCAGAAATTGCGCATCTGCGAGGCGACCGTACCAAAGCGCGTGCCGGCGCCGACGATGATTGCGTCGTATTCGGCAAGCTCATCGACGGTGGCGATCGGCGCTGCCTGATCGAGCTTGAAATGCGAGGATTTTGCCACCTCCTCCGACACCAGTTCCGGCACGCGCTTGACCGTTACCTCGGCACCGGCCGACTTGGCGCCTTCGGCAACCGCGTAGGCCATCGTCTCGATATGGCCGTAGGAGGAATAATAGAGGACCAGAACTTTTGCCATTGTCTTCGTTTCCTTGGTTTGTGTGGGTGTAGGCGCTTCGACCGGCGCGCTGCCGATCAGCTTTTTGAGAAATTCGATGATCATCGGCCCGCCTTGTAACAATCGTATGGGCGAAGCTAACGGAGGCAAGCCAACCCCGCCAGCCGATGGTTTCAGCACGCACTGTCCACTTTTCATGAACAACGACGAGAGATCTCGTTCATCTTTTGTGGAAGGCAAGCCCGCAGCATGTTGCGGCTTGCATTCATTCTGCCGCGCGCTAACGTCAAAGCATCCGCACACCGCACGAGTACCCTTCATGAGCCAGACCTCCTCCGTCACCGCCGCCATGCTTGCCATCGGCGACGAGCTTCTCTCCGGCCGCACCAAGGATAAAAATATCGGCCATCTCGCCGACCTTCTGACGATGGCGGGCATTGATCTGAAGGAAGTCCGCATCGTTGCCGACGAGGAGGATGCCATCGTCGAGGCGCTGAATGCGCTGCGCAGCCACTACACCTACGTCTTCACGTCAGGCGGCATCGGCCCCACCCATGACGATATCACCGCCGATTCGGTGTCAAAGGCTTTTGGCCTGCCCTGCATCCACGATGCGGCGGCGATGACGCTGCTTTCGGAAATGTACAAGCGCCGCGAGATGGAATTTACGGAAGCCCGCCAGCGCATGGCGCGTATGCCGCAGGGTGCAAAACACATCGCCAATCCGGTCTCGACCGCGCCCGGCTTCATCGTGGAAAACGTCTATGTGATGGCCGGCGTGCCGCAGGTGTTTCAGGCCATGGTCGACAACGTCCTGCCGACGCTGAAGACCGGCGCAAAGATGCTGTCGCGCGCCATCCCCTGTCCCTATGGCGAAGGCGATATCGGCACGCTGCTTGGCGCCATCCAGAAGGCGCATCCCGCCACCAGCATCGGCTCCTATCCGAAATATGACGGCCAGCGGTTTTCCACCGAGCTGATCGTTCGCGCCCGCGACAACGACGTTCTCGATGCGGCCGCAGCCGCCGTCGAAACAATGATTGCGGAACTCACTGCGCAGAAAACCGCCACAAACCCCTCGCCGGACGCCTGATCGCGGCCAGCCTCCTCCATCGCCGCCCCATCCTTGACCCGCAGGCCACCGCGACCCACCTTCCATACAAGGCCGGGTCTGGAAAAAATCCCGGCGCATGAGGAGGCACCGCAATGAGTTACAAGACCATCATGGCCGTACTCGATGATCCGGCCAGCGCCCGGCAGATCAGCGATTTCGCCACCTTCCTTTCCGAGCGGTTCTCCGCCCATATCGTCGGTGTGCATGCCGAAACGCTGGCCGCCGTGCCGCTGATCGCGCCGATGGAAATTCCCGATCCTGCCGCCGTGCAGGTTCTGCAGGAAGCTGCCCAGCGCGAAACCGCCTCGGTCGAGAAGATTTTTCGCGAACGCATCGAAGCACAGGGGCTGCCTTCCGAATGGCGCAGTTTTGTTTCCGCCAACGGTTATGCTTCCGGCAATGTCATAGAAAGCGCGCGTGCCGTCGATCTGATCGTCGCCAGCCAGGGGCACGCACCGGAAGGCGGCCCCGTCAATCGGGCCGATCTCGAGGCATTCCTGTTCGAAAGCGGCCGCCCCATGCTGCTGGTGCCGCGCACCCTCACCCAGCCCCAGCCGATCCGCCGCGTGCTGATCGCCTGGAACGGCTCGCGTGAGGCGACGCGTGCCACATTCGATGCGCTGCCCTTCCTGAAAAATGCCGAGAGCGTCGAAATCTTCTGCGTCGATCCGCCGGAGACATCCGGCCAGATGCCGGACATGGCAGGCGTCGAGCTCGCCGCCACGCTTTCCCGTCACGGCGTCAACGTGACGCTGCGGACCGAACACACAAGCGGCATCAAGGCATCCGCAGCCATCGAGAACCGGCTGGCCGATTCCAGCGTCGATCTGCTGGTGATGGGTGGTTATGGCCATGCCCGCTGGTGGGAAGTGCTGTTTGGCGGCGTCACCCGCACGCTGCTGGATTCGATGACGGCGCTGACGCTGCTGTCGCGCTGAGAGGACCGGGCTGCCTTCTCCCCGCAGGCCGGGGAGAAGGACGTTCACGGGAACGCACCGCGTTTAAGGCCGCACCTCGAGATAAACTGACTGCCCGCCATCCCTGCCGATCGCAACCACATCATAGGCTGCAGCCGGATCGTCGCCCATGCCAAGCGCACCGGCCGGCATGCCCGGCACGGCGACACCGGCCATATCGGGCCTTTCCTTCAGCACGCGCTTGAGCGCCGCCAGCGGCACATGGCCTTCGAACACATAGCCGTCGGCCACGGCGGTGTGGCAGCTCCAGGCCTCTTCGGGCACGCCCCATTTGGCCTTGACTGCATCCATATCGTCCACAATTTCCATACGCAAAGGCACACCGGCCGCCTTCACGGCCTTGGCCCATTCCTCGCAGCAGCCACAATACGGGTCCTTGTAGACAACCATTTCCGCCGCCTGCGCCGTCACGGAAGCCATTAGCGCGAAAGCCAGCGCGCCCATCATCAATCTCGGTTTCATCACGATATCTCCATCGTCTTCGAATTTTCAGTCAGGGTGTCAGGCGACGAATGCGCCCATCGTTTCGAGAACAGGAGATTTGGGTGGCGGCACCGGCGGCGCTAAAAACAGCACGGTAATGCCGCACTCGGCAGGCGGGCAGAAACACGGCTGCACGCCAAAGGGCGCAACCACCAGCAGGTCAGGCACGATCACAGGCGATGCCACGCATTGCATCGGACAGGCGGCAGGCGTGCATCCCGCCTCCTGGCAATATTTGCCGCCCCGTGCGGCATGCGCCTTGCCGGGATGATACGCCGTTTGAATGTGGGACGCCGCCTGCCCCGCATCATCCGATGGCATTTCCAGCGACAGCGCACCGCCTGCCAGAAACAGCGTCGCGACGAGCATCGACAGGAAACGCAGCATGATGACCATGACGGCATGATTGCACCGTCAATGCCGTAAATGAAGCGCTCACCAGAGGGACAATTGAGCGCAGCTTCTCTATCGTCAGTTTTCCCGGCGCATGCGGGCGGCCTCGCCGCTCAATCCTGCTCGTAAACCACCCAGGCCTTGTCGAAATTGCGCGCAGCCAGATCTTCTTCGCTCATCAGCACATACAGTGCGCCCGGAAAGGGATAACCGGTCGCCTCGTCGGTGCCGATCTGCAGTACCAGCCGCCAGTCCTTGGCATCTGCCAGCAGGCGCTTGCCCTGCTCCGTCTCGAATGCGGAAGTATCGCCGGCATAAAGGCCGTTTGCGGCCAGCTGGCTCATCGCCTGCATGCCGGTCTGGATGGCACGCGGCCAGCCACCAAGCTGGTGATTGCCGCCCTCGGCTGCCGTCGGCCAGCCCAGCGAAAACAGCCATTGCGAATAGATCGACGTATCGTCGCCGCTGATTTCGCCGACCGTATCCCAGCCGCTGTCGCCGACCGGCACCGTGGTCACGACAGAACGCGGAGAAATGGCTGCGGCCTTCAGGCTGGCGGCACCGGGAAAATCCGAGAGTTCCTTCGGCAGAGGCTTGCGCTCGAGTTCGGCTTTCGGCGTGTCGTCATAAACCAGCTTCCAGCCGGCTTTTCCGCGCGGCTCGTAGCTCGCCGGCAGAACCGGCATGTCGTAAAAGAACAACAGCCTGCCCGTCGTCGGCAGCGCCTTGTCGAAACCGGGTTCGCCGGCCAGAGCCGCCAGATCCACCTGCGCGACAAACGGCAGCGGAAACGGTTTTATCACGGTCTCGGCCAGCAGTTTCTGTTCGACAGCCGCCTTGACGGCCACATCCGCCGGCAGACCGGTGGCATTGGCCAGATCGGCTTCACTCACCTCGGCGCCGGCATCCTTCATGACTTTCAGCGCCGCAGCCCTTGCCTCCTCGTTGGCGCGCTTGCGCTCATCGGCAAAAGCCCTGCCCTCGGCTTCCGGCACCCAAGGCGGCACGACACCGGCATCGGCATAGAAATTGGCGGCATCGGCGGTGAACTGTTCGGCCAGTTCCACCGCATTCTCATAAACCGGCCGCATCGGCCATGCGACACCCTTAGGCAGGTCCGGCAGGCCACCGACCTTGGACGAACCGAGCGGCAGCGCCGTTTCATCGGCGGGTTTGGTATCGAGCACGATGCCATCGCGCGCCACCTTGACGATCGCCGCCACACCGGCCGCCGACATGCCGGCCTCGGTCAAACGGTCGGACAGTTCGTCACGTGATGAGGGCAGCGCCATGATCTCCTCGCCCTCCTGCGCAAATGCCGCATGGGGGCTGGACAGGGAAATACAGGCCAACAGGCTGCAGGCGAGAGCGAGACGGAAACGGCGGGCCATGGTCGGCTCCTCGGGCTGGTCGCGGGGAAAAGAGCAGTGCCGTGACTCGCGTGACAAGATCAAGTCGGATGCGGTGGGCTGTACATCGCCGCGCGTTTTCGTCCCAACTCGAACGAACAGGGCCTTGCGCTAGAATTGGTCGTGTTTCCACTTTTATCGTGATAGCCGTCCTTCGTCGCCCAGCTCATTTTCCTCAGAAGGGAAATCTGTATGAAGTGCCTGCGCATCTACGCCACACCGGATGGTGAATCTCATTTCGATGAAATCGAACTGCCAACGACGAAGCGGTCAGTACATCCAGATGCGGTTCCGTTTGACGTTACCGCCAGCTACCCAGCCTCACGTGTCCGGATCACTCATATTCCGGAGGGTATGCGGGAAGTTGCGTGGCACAAGGTACCAGAGCCGGTGCTGACCGTCAGGCTTGATGGATCCGTAGAATACGAAACCAGTGACGGAGAGGTGCGCCAGGTTTCGGCTGGCAGTTTCGTGCTGGTCATGGACACCCATGGGAAAGGCCATCTTTCGCGACATTCACCAGAGGCTCAGACCGTCATCTGGATATCATTGCCAAACGGCCTTGATCTTCCATCGCCGCAATGACCGTTCATCCATTCGTGGCAGACATGCCGTCCAGTCCGCCACTCGCCCACCTACAATTCCCCCGATCATCCACAGCACCCTCACCCTCCCGCTTGCCATCGATCCGCCAATACCGTTATGAAAGCCTGCAAGGGGCCGGAAAACCGGCCTTTCGGCGTCTCCGCCCTCACTACCGGCGCGGCCGCCCGTTTTCTTTCACACCATGCTTGCGGAGCCCGTCGGATGTCTCTTCCCGATAAAGCCTTTCCCGTTTCCTGGGATCAGTTCCACCGTGATACCCGTGCGCTCTCGTGGCGGCTGTCCGGCCTCGGCCAGGAATTCAAAGCCATCGTCTGCATCACCCGCGGCGGCCTCGTGCCGGCGGCGATCATTTCGCGCGAACTCAATATCCGCATGATCGACACCGTCTGCATCGCCACCCGCCATGATTACGTCAATCAGGGCGATACCGTTCTCCTCAAGGGCATTTCGCCGGAACTGATGGAAAATGGCGGCGAAGGCGTGCTCGTAGTTGACGATCTCACCGATACCGGCAAGACGGCACTGGAAGTGCGCGCTATGATGCCAAAAGCGCATTTCGCCTGCGTCTACGCAAAACCCTCCGGCGTGCCGACCATCGACACCTTCGTGACAGAGGTTTCGCAGGATACGTGGATCTATTTCCCATGGGACATGGGCTTTACCTATCAGGAGCCGATCGCCAAGGGCCATCGCGGCTGATGGCCGACAGCCGCTGATTCGCCAAAAAATCTCTGGCCAGCCCCATGCATGCAGGGCTGGTCTTCCAAATCCGCACGGCGTCCCATTTCGGAACGATTAAAGAGCGTGGTCCACTTTGGGTGCCGCGCTCTTTCCATATCTGGTGATGCCTTGGCATGCCGGGGACACGGCGGTGGCGAGGTGACAAGCTCTTTCCGAAATCCACCGGAAAATGTGGCAATTTATCGTCGCTTTTGTGGTGCACGGCCGTTCATTTTCCGGCTCATCACTGCTTGACCTCCAAAAACTTTCTCGCAAGCAATTGAGATTTAACGGCTATTTTTTCTCCCCGTTTTCCACAGGCCCCAACCACAATATCTTGTGGTTAAAAAAGTGTGGCAGACCAGCCCTTGACCCAAAGGCTGCGACTCGGCATGAATGATCCCATGTTGCGGCGGCGACTGGACCGGATATACGAGACCGGCCCTCCTTCGATTTGTAGATTTCCTGCATGGCTCGGGCCGACATGACTGTCGCCTTGGCAACGGGTTTTCGTGCGCGTTCGAATGCTTGCCAATGCGGTGCCCAAGGCTGGTAAAAATATTCTGTTAATGCTATATTTAGCGTTTGCAGCCAGCATCGGACACAAGATACAGGTTAAGCAATCACTGCTGATTCACCTGGATCACCGAATCCGACCGGCTGCCCATGATGGCGAGCGGCCGGCGCTGAAGATTTGCGCCTTGAGAGGCGCCACGAACTAAGGACGAGACCATGCGCATTGAACGTCGTTTCACCAAGCCCGAGACCGGGGCTTATGGCGAGATCGCTTTCCGCAAGGCGGTGAGCGAGATCCGCAACCCGGACGGCTCCATCGTTTTCCGTCTCGCCGATATCGAGGTGCCGACCCAGTTTTCTCAGGTCGCCACCGACGTTCTGGCCCAGAAATATTTCCGCAAGGCCGGCGTGCCAAAATTCCTGAAGAAGGTCGAGGAAAACGACGTTCCTTCCTTCCTGTGGCGTTCGGTTGCCGATGAAAAGGCGCTGAAGGACCTGCCGGAGAACGAGCGTTACGGCTCGGAAACCGATGCGCGTCAGGTGTTTGATCGTCTCGCTGGCACCTGGACCTACTGGGGCTGGAAGGGCAAGTATTTCTCGTCTGAAGAAGATGCGAGCGCCTTCAAGGACGAGCTTGCCTATATGCTCGCCACGCAGCGCGTCGCCCCGAACAGCCCGCAGTGGTTCAACACCGGCCTGCACTGGGCCTATGGCATCGATGGCCCCGGTCAGGGCCACTTCTATGTCGACCCCTTCACGGGCAAGCTGACGAAGTCGAAGTCTTCCTACGAACATCCGCAGCCGCATGCCTGCTTTATCCAGTCCGTCGAGGACGACCTCGTCAACGAGGGCGGCATCATGGACCTGTGGGTGCGTGAAGCCCGCCTGTTCAAGTATGGCTCCGGCACCGGCTCCAACTTCTCCTATCTGCGTGGCGAAGGCGAGAAGCTTTCCGGCGGCGGCAAGTCGTCGGGCCTGATGTCCTTCCTGAAGATCGGTGACCGCGCTGCCGGCGCCATCAAGTCGGGCGGCACCACCCGCCGTGCGGCGAAAATGGTTGTGGTCGACATCGACCATCCGGATATCGAAGCCTATATCGACTGGAAGGTGAAGGAAGAGCAGAAGGTTGCCGCTCTCGTCACCGGTTCCAAGATCGTTGCCCGTCACCTGAAGTCGATCATGAAGGCCTGCGTCAACTGCGAGGCCGATGGCGACGATTGCTTCGATCCGCTGAAGAACCCGGCCCTGAAGCGCGAAATCCGCGCTGCCAAGAAGGACCAGGTTCCGGAAAACTACGTCAAGCGCGTCATCCAGTTCGCAAAGCAGGGTTACAAGGATCTTGATTTCAAGACCTATGACACCGACTGGGATTCGGAAGCCTACCTGACGGTTTCGGGCCAGAACTCCAACAACTCCGTCTCCTTGAAGGACGACTTTCTGCGCGCCGTCGAAAACGACGGTGACTGGAACCTGACCGCCCGCAAGGACGGCAAGGTCATGAAGACGCTGAAGGCACGCGACCTGTGGGAAAAGATCTCCTACGCCGCATGGGCGTCGGCCGATCCGGGCCTGCATTACAACACCACCATGAACGACTGGCACACCTCGCCGGCCGCGGGCCCGATCCGCGCCTCGAACCCGTGCTCGGAATACATGTTCCTCGACGACACCGCCTGCAACCTGGCGTCCCTGAACCTGTTGCAGTTCAAGTCGGCCGCCACCAAGCGCATCGACATCGCCGATTACGAACATGCCGTTCGCTTGTGGACCGTCGTTCTCGAAATCTCCGTGATGATGGCGCAGTTCCCGTCCCGCGAGATTGCCGAACGCTCTTACGAATACCGCACGCTTGGCCTCGGCTACGCCAATATCGGCGGCCTGCTGATGTCGACCGGCATTCCGTATGACTCGAAGGAAGGCCGCGCCATTGCCGGCTCGCTGACCGCCATCATGACCGGCGTTTCCTACGCCACGTCGGCTGAAATGGCATCGGAACACGGCCCATTCCCGGGCTTTGCGCCGAACCGCGACAACATGCTGCGCGTCATCCGCAACCACCGCCGCGCCGCTCACGGCGAAACGTCGGGCTATGAAGCCCTGTCGGTTGATCCGGTCGCTCTCATCCACGAAGAGAACCCGGATCAGGATCTGGCAGTGCATGCCATGGCCGCATGGGACAAGGCGCTGGAACTCGGCGAACAGCACGGCTACCGCAATGCCCAGGTATCTGTTATCGCGCCGACCGGCACGATCGGTCTCGTGATGGATTGCGACACGACCGGCATCGAGCCCGACTTCGCACTGGTCAAGTTCAAGAAGCTCGCCGGTGGCGGTTACTTCAAGATCATCAACGGTGCCGTTCCGGAAGCGCTTCGCACACTCGGTTACTCGGAAAGCCAGCTTGCCGAAATCGAAGCCTATGCTGTCGGTCACGGCAACCTCAACCAGGCCCCGGCCATCAACCCGTCGACGCTTGCCGCCAAGGGTTTCCCGGCTGACAAGATCGAAGCCGTCAACGGCGCTCTCAAGGCTGCCTTCGACATCAAGTTCGTGTTCAACCAGTGGACGCTTGGCGCCGACTTCCTCAAGGAAACCTTGAAAGTTTCCGACGAGCAGCTGGCCGACATGAGCTTCAACCTGCTCGAGCATATCGGCTTCTCCCGCAAGGACATCGACGCCGCCAACATCCACGTCTGCGGTGCGATGACGCTGGAAGGCGCGCCGTTCCTGAAGGACGAACATCTGGCCGTATTCGATTGCGCCAACCCCTGCGGCAAGATCGGCAAGCGTTATCTGTCGGTAGAATCGCACATCCGCATGATGGCAGCTGCCCAGCCGTTCATCTCGGGTGCGATCTCCAAGACGATCAACATGCCGAACGACGCGACTGTCGAAGAGTGCGGCGAAGCCTACATGCTGTCCTGGAAGCTGGCCCTCAAGGCCAACGCCCTTTACCGTGACGGCTCCAAGCTTTCGCAGCCCCTCAACGCCTCGCTGATCGACGAAGACGATGCCGACGACGCTCTCGAAGAGCTGATCCAGGCACCGGCAGCCGCGCAGGCGGTCACCGTCACCGAAAAGATCGTCGAGCGCATCATCGAGCGTGTATCGCGTGAACGTGAAAAGCTGCCGAACCGCCGTCAGGGTTACACCCAGAAGGCCAATGTCGGCGGTCACAAGGTTTACCTGCGCACCGGCGAATTCGGCGATGGCCGCATCGGCGAAATCTTCATCGACATGCACAAGGAAGGCGCCGCCTTCCGTGCGATGATGAACAACTTTGCGATCGCCATATCGCTGGGTCTGCAATACGGCGTACCGCTGGAAGAATATGTGGAGGCATTCACCTTCACCAAGTTCGAGCCGGCCGGCATCGTGACGGGCAATGACGCGATCAAGAACGCCACGTCGATCCTCGACTACGTGTTCCGCGAACTCGCCGTATCGTATCTCGGCCGCCACGATCTGGCGCATGTCGATACGTCGGACTTCTCGCAGACCGCACTCGGCAAGGGCATTCAGGAAGGCAAGACCCAGCTCGTTTCGACCGGCTGGACCCGCGGTTACAAGCCGACCCTGATCCAGGGCGGCCAGATTGACCGCGCTGCCGGCGAACCGAAGGGTGCAGCCACGGCAGCCCCTGCCCGCGCCTCGGCCAATGTGACGGCGTTTGCCGGCTCGGCTGCCCGCAAGCTGGAACCGGCTGTCGCCATCTCGACCTCGGAAATCGTCGCCTTCAAGCGCGATTACGAGGAACGCGCCAAGGAACTGGCCGAAGAGATCGCCGAGGAAGCACCGCTGGCCAGCGAAAGTGAACAGGCCGCAACCGCGCTGTTCTCCGACAAGGCAGCAGCGGATGCCGCATCGGCAAAGGCCGAAGCCAAGAAGGTGGAAGCCGACCGCCGCATGAAGTCGATCATGCAGGGGTATACGGGCAACATGTGCTCCGAGTGCCAGAACTTCACGATGGTGCGCAACGGCACGTGCGAGAAGTGCGACACGTGCGGTGCTACGAGCGGCTGCAGCTGATTGACGCGACAGCGTTGAATGAATGAGAAAAGCCCGGTTTCACGACCGGGCTTTTTGGTATCGGCTGGCAGAAACATGCCCCCTCACCAAGCGCGTCCAGCGCTCGGCTTCGCCTCTCGCGGACTTGCTATCCTCTCCCTCAAGGGGAGAGGTAAGACGCTGCGGCCCTTATCTCTCCCCTTGAGGGAGAGAAAGCGATTTCAACACCTTAGCCAAAGGCTAAGTGTTAGAAATCGCAAGTGAGGGGTAAACGCCGCCTCCACCATCACTCACCTCGATTCATCAACTCGGCGACAATTTTCATCACCACACCATCCAGATTGCGTTCCACCTCGTCGTTCCAGAAGCGCAACACGCGAAAACCTTGCGACCTGAAATAGGCGTCACGCACTGCATCTGACGCGCTTTCGGAGTGCTGGCCACCATCCACTTCGATAATCAGTTGCGCCTCGAAACAGACGAAATCGAGAATGTAACCGCCGGTCGGCACCTGCCGCCTGAACTTGAAACCTTCAAGCTGCCGATTGCGCATCGCCTGCCACATCAGGTTTTCCGCCTTGGTGGAATCCGTCCGCATCGCTTTCGCATATCGGCGATGCTTGTCTGGAATGTTTCTATGCATGTGATGCCCCCAGCCGGGAAGCATTTAACCGCCGGCTGAAAGGGAAAGGCAAGATGGTTGCGGCAGCGTGTTTACCTCTCCCCCTGCGGGAGAGGATACAAGATCATGATCTTAGCTTCAGCTAAGTCATAGATTTTGTTGGTGAGGGGCAACCTTCTGCGCCCCCACAAACGCAAACAGCGCCGCGCACCCTTCCGGGCACACGGCGCTGCCGCAATCATATCAGGCGCAAATCCTAGAAGTGGTAGTTCACGCCGGCCTTGATGGTGTGATCCTTGACGTCGCTTTCGGCAACGGTGCCGCTGGCGGTGTCGAAGCTGCGGACGTCGCCGGTGCGGGTGTAGTTATATTCCACGCGGCCGGAAATCTGCTGGTTGAACTTGTGCTCAACGCCGGCGCCGACCTGCCAGCCTGGCTTCCAGCCGTCAGGACCTTCAACACCAGCGCTGTCGCGGATGCTGGTCATGGCGACGCCGCCTGTGCCGTAGATCAGCGTATTGCCGAGCGGCATACCGACCTTGGCCTTGCCGGCCAGGCGGTAGCGTTCCTGCAGGTTGCCATTAGGCACGTTTACTTCGACATCGCCCAGATGCGAGAACTCGACTTCGCCACCGACGACAACGCCGTTGGTTTCCATGTTGTAGCCGCCGTGGACGCCGCCGGTGAATTCCTTGTCGCCCGAAAACGGGTTGCTGCGCTCCGAAGAGGTGCCGGCATGGATACCGACATAACCGCCGGTCCAGCCCGAATCCTGCGATACAGGCTCGTTGTAGGACGGGGCTTCATAAGCATTGGTGAGATCGGCAGCGAAAACCGGGCCGGAAACGAAAGTGGCGGCAAGCGCCAAAGCAAGCGACTTCTTGATCATGACTATACTCCATACACAGCCCGCAGATGGTGGATGCGCGGGCGATACATCGGCTTGCGCCACGGAAGTTTCCAATCGGTCCAGCCCGGTCCCCTGACCGTCTTGGCACTTCCGCACCGGTATGCCTTTAACTTTCACGAAATCATAAACAGTCCATTAACCGCGCCGCGCCGTCGCCCCCGCGCCGATACCGCAACAGCCCCGGTTTTCCGCATTCACGCCTGAGCGGAGCGAAAGAGCCGATAACGGAATCAAGTGCTTGCAATTATCCCGACATTTGATCGCCTTTCGCGGTCGCCTGCAGATATTTTTTTCGTGATCACGGCCGAAAAAACAGCCAGCATCAGCGGGTGAGCCAGCCTTGGCCGCAACCACATGATCCCGGTCCGTACCGAAACCATGGGAGAACGGCAGTTTTGCCAAAAGGTTTGTCTGGTCACGGCAGCGCCCTCCGCTATCTTGGGAAACCCACACCCTGAGCGACCGGAAGCCCATGAGCGAAACGCCTCCAAAAACCCGCGAACGTTTTGTCCTGCTCGATGGTTTGCGTGGTGTCGCCGCCGTGTTCATCGTGCAGCGCCATGCCGAGCCGATGCTGGGCGACGCCCTGCCCTCCAGCTATCTCGGCGTCGACCTGTTCTTTGCCCTGAGCGGTTTCGTGCTTGCGCATGCCTATGGGTCGGCGCTGGCCTCCGGCGCCACGTCGTCGCTCGCCTTCATGAAGGCGCGGCTGCTGCGGCTTTACCCGCTCTATCTGGTCGCGCTGGCGCTCACCGTCGGTTATTACCTGCGCATGTACCAGACCGGCCTGCCGGTGATGGCGGACGAGGTGGTGGCACCGGGCGAGCTTGCTGCCGCCATCGTCACCGGCCTTCTGTTCCTGCCGACGCCCTTCACCATCTCCTTCAACGCTGCGCTGTTTCTCGTCCACCCCGCATGGTCGCTGTTCGATGAACTGGTCGCCAACTTTGCCTATGCGGCGCGCGGCGTGCGCCTGCAAAGCCGCCATATCGCCGTCGTCATCGCCATCAGCGCCGCCGTGCTGGTCATTGCCGCGCTGCAATTCGAGCGCCTGCATGCGGGCTTCCGCTGGAACGAGATGTATGCCGGCCTTGCCCGCGTGTTCTTTTCGTTTTCCGCCGGCGTGCTGATCTATCGCCATCGCCGCAGGACGCAGAAACTTCAGCCGCTCGCAGCCCTCGCCTGCCTCGCTGTCACGGCCGCCGTGCTCGCCGCGCCGACGCCAAAAGATGTGAAATGGATCTTTGATCTGATCGTCGTCTTCCTCGTCTGGCCGGCTATGCTCTATGCCGCAAGCGGCATCCTGCCCGACCGCCGCACCGCCGCCGTCTCCACCTTCCTCGGCACGGCCTCCTACGGGCTTTACGTGCTGCATTCGCCCTTCATCGATTGGGCTGTGCTCGGCTGGGCGACATGGACCGGCAACAGCATCGGCGACCTGCCGTTCGCGCCGGTTGCCGGCACCGCCTTCATCGGCCTTTGCGTGCTCCTGTCATGGTGGCTGACGGTAGCGTTCGACGAACCCTTGCAGCGCCGTTTCAAGCGTGCCCGCGCTGACCGCCGTCCACTGGCCGACAATCCCGGAGGCCCCTGAAACATCCGCACCCATAGATGACGCATGACCGGCGGAACCAAAGCATTCACCGCGTGTTGAAATGCCACACGGCAGCAATAGACCGTGATCATTTCAGGAGGTTCATCATGGGACGCGGTATTCTTCTCTGGCTTCTGGGTATTCCACTGCCGATCGTCATCCTTCTCGTCCTGTTCCTGCGCTGAGGAGGCTGACATGCCCCTCACCTCAACAGACGCCACGGCGCTCACGCCGGTCGAATCCTCGAAATCGGCCGTCGCCTGGGGACCGATCATCGGCGGGGCGGTCGCCGCCACCGGCGTCAGCCTCATCCTCATCATGTTCGGCTCCGGCCTCGGCCTCACCATGGTCTCGCCCTGGGCGGGCGAAAGCAGCTCGGCGGCAACGGTCGGCATCACCGCCGCGATCTGGCTGATCGTCGTGCAATGGCTGTCCTCGGCGCTCGGCGGTTACCTGACCGGTCGCCTGCGCACCAAATGGGCGGCCGTCCATACTGACGAAGTGTTTTTTCGCGATACCGCCCACGGGCTCGTGTCCTGGGCCGTAGCCACCCTCTTCGTGGCAGGGGTCCTCACCTCGTCGCTGACCTCGCTTGCCGGTGCCGGTGCGCAGGCAGTCGGCAGCGCTGCCGCCACAGCCACGGTGGCCGCCGCCTCGACATCCGGTGGCCCGGCAGACACGTCGGCTGCAACGTCATACTTCACCGATGCATTGCTGCGCCCGGAACGGGTTTCGTCCAATGCGCAGGGTGATGACACCGCGGCAACCGCCGAAGTCTCCCGCATCCTCGTCAACGGCGCCGTTGCCGGCGGCGTGCCGGAAGACGACAAGGCCTATCTCGCCGCCATCGTCTCGGCCCGCACCGGGCTGGAACCGGAACAGGCACGTAGCCGCGTCGATGCCGTGCTGCAGCGTATCGAAGCCGCCAAGGTCGCCGCTCAGGAAGCGACCGACAAGGCCCGCAAGGCAGCGGCAACCACCGCACTGGTCGGCGCCATCTCGCTGCTGGTCGGTGCCTTCATCTCCTGCGCGGCCGCCGCTCTTGGCGGACGCCAGCGTGACGAGGAAGAAGACCTGATCGCCGCCCGCCTCTGAGCGCGACCCGATCTGACGAAAACGAAGCCTCGCAGCGATGCGGGGCTTTTTTGTCGCGTCACGTCAACGCAACGTGAGCCAAGTTTATGATGCCAAACAAAATGCGGATCGGAGTGTGGTTTTGCTCGTAGAATCGTTTCCATCCCCTAATCTGGCGCTTGATGAAAGCGAAGGAGCAATGAAGGCATGACCGAGTTGAAAAACATCTGCGTCTATGGCGCCGGAGCGCTTGGTGGCACACTGGCGGCACGACTTGTGGAAGGGCTCGGCGACACGGTTTCCGTTTCCGTCATCGCGCGCGGTGCGCATCTCCAAAAAATCCGTGAGAACGGCCTGGAAGTGCGTGTGAGCGGTGAAGACAAGCCGACCATCGTTCCCGTCACCGCAACCGACGACCCGAGGACGCTGCCCAAGCAGGATCTCGTCATTACCGGCCTGAAAGGTCATCAGGTACCGGCAGCGGCGGAAGGCATCGCCCATCTGCTGGCCGATCACACCCGCGTCGTGATGGTGCTGAACGGCATTCCGTGGTGGTATTTTCACCGCGACGAGAAGAGCGGCCATGCCGAACATCGCCTGCCGGAACTCGATCCCGGCGATCGCCTGTGGAATGCCGTCGGTCCACAACGTGTAATCGGCTGTGTTGCCTATCAGGGCGCCGAAGTGGTCGAACCGGGCATCATCCAGCTGCCGGCGCGTGGCCGTTTCATTCTCGGCGAACCGTCCGGCGAGATTTCGGCTGATCTGCAGGCCATCTCCGATCTCCTGACGCAGGCCAATGTCAAAATCATTCAGACCGCCGATATCCGTGGCGAAATCTGGAGCAAGCTGATGGGCAATGCGTCCTTCAATCCGATCAGCGCACTGACAAAAGCCCTCAGCGACCGCATCGTTACCGATCCAGCCCTTCTGGCGTTGATGAGCCGCGTCATGCAAGAGGTGTATGCCGTCGCTTCCGCCCTCGGCAGCCAGCCGGCGCAGACGGTCGAGGAACGATTGAAGGAAGCGATGACGATCGGCCCCCACCCCACCTCCATGCTTCAGGATTTCCTTGCAAAGAAACCGCTGGAATATGTCCCGCTGGTTGAAATGGTGGTGCGGCTCGGACAGATGACCGAAACACCGGTGCCGGCGCTCGATACCATCCTTGCACTGGTCGGCGAACTCGACCGGCAGAACCGTGAGGTTCAGGCCTGATAAATCGAGTCAACGGCTTGTGAGATAGAATCAGGAAAGCCCGACAAGGCGCTGATATGGAGTGCAAACAGCGGCCCAAAGAAAAACCCTCCGCGGCAGGGGAACAGCGGAGGGTCAGGTGACTTGGAGGTCAAAAATGTTTTTTGTTATCGTGCGACACCGAGGGGAGGAATGCCGCCTGTTATCTGATGTGTTCGATGTGTAGATAACCGATAAGTGGCCATTTGGTTCCACGCTTCCTTAACGGCCGAGTGTTATAGCTCTAAACCACCGCATGCAGCAGAGGCAACGATGTCGACCCATAATTTCCGCTTCACCCATTATGATCTGCGTGAACAGCGTGCCGGTACGATCGTGGATGTGACGCTGAATGCGGTGAACAACGTGCGTCTGATGACGGCGGTGAATTTTCAACGCTTCAAGGAAAAGCTCGACTACAAATATGTCGGCGGCATCGCCAAAAAATCACCGACACGGGTCATCATTCCGGATGCCGGTCACTGGCACCTGATTGTCGATGAGGAAGGTCATGGCGGGCTGGCGGGGTCTTCCGTCAAGGTCGTCGCACCGCCCGGCCGTCAGACCAAGGCGTCCTGACGCCTCAGCCTTCGCCGCGCTCACGCCGCAGTTTTTGCCACCAGTCCAGCCGCTTGCGGATATCCCGCTCAAAGCCGCGCTCGACCGGCTCGTAAAACGTCTGGCGACCCATCTTTTCCGGAAAATAATCCTGACCTGAAAACGCATCCGGCTCGTCGTGGTCGTAACGATAGCCGTCGTTATACCCTTCAGCCTTCATCAGCTTGGTCGGCGCATTGAGAATATGTTTGGGCGGCAGCAGCGAACCGTTTTCCTTCGCCGCCCGCGTCGCGGCCTTGAAGGCGGTATAGACGGCGTTGGATTTCGGCGCGGTGGCGAGATAGACGCAGGCCTGCGCCAGCGCCAGTTCGCCCTCCGGCGAACCGAGATAGTCATAGGCATCCTTGGCGGCATTGCACACCACCAGCGCCTGCGGATCGGCAAGGCCGATATCCTCCACTGCCATGCGCACCAGCCGGCGCCCGAGATAAAGCGGGTCCTCACCGGCATCGAACATACGGGCGAGATAATAGAGCGCCGCATCCGGGTCCGATCCGCGCACCGATTTATGCAGCGCAGAGATCAGATTGTAATGGCCGTCCTGCGCCTTGTCATAGACCGGCGCGCGACGCTGCACGATGCGGGTCAGGTTCTCTGTGTCAAAAACCTCCCCTGCCCGCGCGGCACGCCAAACCTCTTCGGCCAGCGTCAGCACAGCACGGCCGTCGCCATCGGCCATGCGCACCAGCGCCGCACGCGCGCTGCCATCGAGCGGCAGCGGCTTGTCTTCCACCTTTTCGGCGCGTGCCAAAAGTTCGGTCAGGCTTTCTTCGTCATGGCTTTTGAAGGTCAGAACACGGGCACGCGACAAAAGAGCGGCGTTGAGTTCGAAGGACGGATTTTCCGTGGTGGCGCCGACCAGCACGATCGTGCCGTCTTCCATCACCGGCAGAAAACTGTCCTGCTGGGCGCGATTGAAGCGATGGATCTCGTCGACGAACAACAGCGTCTGGCGGCCATCCATGCGGCGCAGCCGGGCGCCCTCAAAAACCTTCTTGAGATCGGCGACGCCGGAAAAGATCGCCGAAATCTGCTCGAAGGCCAGACCCGCCTCACCGGACAAAAGCCTTGCAACAGTGGTCTTGCCGGTGCCGGGAGGTCCCCAGAAAATCATCGAACCCAGCGAACCGCTGTCGATCATGCGGCGAAGCACGCCGTCTTCACCGGTCAGGTGCGATTGGCCGGTCACGTCAGCGATCGTTTTCGGTCTCAGCCGATCAGCAAGAGGCCGCCGATTGGCGACCTCCTCCGGAATTTTCGGTGCGAAAAGATCGTTGCTCATGATCGATCAGCGGAAGAACTGGCGGATGCGCTGGCCATCACGCTCGATCTCAAGACGCCAGAAACCCGGATCGGCATCTTTCAGGATGCCTTCGAGTTCCTTGCTGGTCTTCACCGTATCGCCGTTGAGCGAAATGATGATGTCCTTCGGCCGGAAGCCGACGCGGGCAGCAGGAGAGTTGCGGGCGATATCGGTCACCACGACGCCGGTCTTGTCGGCGGTCAGCTGCAGTTCGCCGGCAAGTTTCGGCGACAGATTGGCGACGCGCAGGCCGGCAAACGGATTGCGGCCTTCGATCAGGCGTTCGTCACGTGGCGTCGTTTCCGGCGCGGTGTTGAGCGCGATCGTCAGCTTGCGCTCACCGCTCGATTGGGCGACCGTCAGGTCCGCAGCCTTGCCGAGACCGGCCGTGGTCAGGCGGTAACCCAAGGCATCGGGATGCTCGACAGGGATGCCGTTGACGGCGGTAATGACTTCACCCGGCTTCAGGCCACCCTTGTCCGCCGGCCCACCTTCGACAACGGCCGTTACCAGCGCGCCGCGGGCGGTTTTCAGGCCAAGCGCTTCAGCAACCTCGGAAGTCACCGGCATGAAGGTCGCGCCGACATAAGGACGTTCGAAGGTGGTCTTGCCCTCTTCGGCAGCCTTCAGGAACACTTTTACGAGATTGCCGGGAATGGCAAAACCGACGCCGTTGGAACCACCACCACGCGAGAAGATCGCGGTGTTGATGCCGATCAGCTCGCCATTGGTGTTCATCAGTGCACCGCCGGAATTGCCGGGGTTGATCGACGCATCCGTCTGGATGAAGAAGCCGAAATCGCCATTGGTGACCTGGTTGCGGGCAAGGCCCGAAACGATGCCGCTGGTGACGGTCTGGCCGACGCCGAACGGATTGCCGATGGCGAGCACGAGATCACCGACCTCGACGGCATCGGAATTGGCGATGGCGAGAACCGGAAAGCTTTCCTTCGCCTTGATGCGCAGCACGGCCAGATCCATGCTCTCGTCCTTGAGGATCACCTCGCAGGGGAACTCACGGCCATCGGCCAGCGCGATCTTGATATCGTCAGCGCCCTGGATGACGTGGTTGTTGGTGACCACGAGACCGTTGTCGGAGAGGATGACGCCGGAGCCGAGCGACGACTGCTTTTCCGAGCGGTTCGGCATGCGCTGGCCAAAGAACTGCTCGAAGAAGGGATCGCCGGCAAACAGATTGTTCCGCTGCACGGCACGTTCGGCATAAACGTTGACCACGGCGCCCGCGGTGCGCTTGACCAGCGGCGCGAACGAAAGCTGCATCTGCTCACGGCTCTGCGGCAGGGTTTTCTCCTGCGCTTGCGCCGCAACGGGCAGAAGAAGGGTTAAAGCCAGAAGGCCGGTCGACACGCATTTTTGCATGTTCAGCATGTAGTTCCTCTATTCAGAAGGTCCGGCCACAACAGCCGGGGCCGATATATCGACGCCGAAGCTGGAAAACAAAGGTGGCCGAATCACGGACGAGATCGCGAAAATCGAATGGTTTCAGATTACATATAGGACAGGTAAGAATGGAAACCATGGACTTTCTGACACGCGCAAAAAACTGGGCAAAACGGCTGAAACGCGAGGTCGTGGTGCTGTGGTTTGCCGCCCGTGATCGCGCGTACCCTTGACGGCGAAGCTCGTGGCAGGTGCGGTTGCCGCCTACGCGTTGTCACCGATCGACCTGATCCCGGATTTCATCCCCGTCCTCGGTTATCTCGATGATGTGATCCTGGTGCCGCTCGGCATCATGCTGGCGGTAAAGCTCGTGCCGCAGGCGCTGATGGCCGAGTTCCGCGAGCAGGCAGCTTTGCGCGAAGGACGCCCGACCAGCCGCTCCGGCCTCATCGCCATCCTTGCCATCTGGCTTTTGTGCCTCATTTTGCTTGTCTGGGGTCTTTCAGATTTCTTCTGAAGGCTCGCCACCATGCAAGGAACGCCGGAATGAAGAATACGATCACCGCCACAGCCCTGACTGCCTTTCTCCTCGGCCTGACCTTGCCAACCCTGCCCGCGACCGCAGCCAGTTTCGACTGCAACGGCCAGAATCTGGCCGCCGATGAAAAAGCCATCTGCGAAAACCGTGACCTCAACGATGCCGACGTGAAGATGGTGACGACATTCGAGATCCTCACCGGGCTTCTGGCCATGGGCACGCGCGGCGAGATGCAGGACGATCAGGCCACATGGCTGAAACGCCGCCAGGCTTGCGGCGGTGATATCGAATGTATCCGCACCGCGTATGTAGGGCGGCTGAAACAGCTCAGCGAAACGTTCGAGAAGATCAACCGGCCGCTGTGATGGTGGTGTGGTGGTGCCATGAATGGTAAGCTGTCTCAGTTCATCAGAAGAGGTTCACCATGGCAGCCCTCGATAATCTGCCGGATGGCTCTGACGACACCGCGCGCGAGCCCACAAGCAGGGCCGTTAGCACCTATGTCGACGACGAAACCGACATCCTTCGCGGCATAGAAGCGGGCCTCTCCGATCTTCAATCCGGTAGACTCGTGCCGCATGATGAAGCCATGGCCGAGATAATGGCGCGGATCAATGCAGCGCAGTTTCAGGCGACGCCTGACACCGTATGACCGGCAGGGCCGGCGATATATTCAAGGGCGGCCTGAATATCCGCAGCCTCGGGAAGCGGATAATCCTCGAGGATTTCCTCATGACTTGCACCGGCCGCCAACAGTTCAAGAACATCCTTCCCACGGATCCGCAGGCCGCGAATGGCGGGGCGTCCCGCGCAGATTTGCGGATCGAAGGTGATGCGATGAAGTTCGGACATTTTTGCCTCCGGAGCCTGCCACCTAAACACAACACAAAGCCCCGCCGGTGAAACCTGACGGGGCTTTGATGTCTTAGTGCCGTATCGGCAAACCTTACTCCGGCAAGATCCGCACTGCGCCCTTGTCGGCCGAAGATGCAAAGGCCGCATAAGCCTTCAGCGCCGTCGTGACATTGCGCTTGCGCGGCGCTGCCGGCTTCCAGCCGAGCGTTTCCTGCTCGTGGCGGCGGGCCGCCAGATCGGCGTCCGAAACCTTCAGGTTGATCGTGCGGTTCGGAATGTCGATCTCGATCATATCACCCGGCTGAACCAGACCGATGGCGCCGCCCTGTGCCGCTTCCGGCGAGGCGTGACCGATCGACAGGCCCGACGTGCCACCGGAGAAACGGCCGTCGGTGATGAGAGCGCAGGCCTTTCCAAGGCCCTTCGACTTCAGATAGCTGGTCGGATAGAGCATTTCCTGCATGCCCGGTCCGCCCTTGGGACCTTCGTAACGGATGACGACGACGTCACCGGCAACGACTTCGTTGCTCAGGATGCCCTTCACGGCAGCGTCCTGACTCTCGAAAACCACAGCCGGGCCGGTGAATTTCAGGATCGATTCATCGACACCGGCGGTTTTGACGATGCAGCCATCGAGCGCGATGTTTCCGTAGAGAACAGCCAGACCGCCGTCCTTGGAGAACGGATGTTCGACCGAGCGGATAACGCCCTTTTCGCCGTCTGCGTCGAGATCATCCCAGCGCGAGGACTGCGAGAAGGCGACCTGCGTCGGCACGCCGCCCGGTGCGGCCTTGAAGAAGGTGCGGACAGTCTCGGAATTGGTGCGGGTGATATCCCAGCGGTCGATGGCATCACCGAGCGTCGGCTCGTGGACGGTGTAGCAATCGCGGTTGATCAGGCCACCGCGATCGAGTTCGCCGAGAATACGCATGATGCCACCGGCGCGGTGCACGTCTTCCATATGGACGTCCTGCTTGGCAGGCGCGACCTTGGACAGGCACGGTACCTTGCGCGACAGCTTGTCGATCTCTTCCATGCCGAAATCGATGCCGCCCTCATAGGCGGCCGCGAGGATGTGCAGAACCGTATTGGTCGAACCGCCCATGGCGATATCGAGCGACATGGCGTTCTCGAAAGCTTTCTTGCTGGCGATATTGCGCGGCAGGACGTTTTCGTCCTCCTGCTCATAATAACGGCGTGCGAGATCAACGATCAGGTGACCGGCCTCGACGAACAGGCGCCTGCGATCCGAATGGGTGGCGAGCGTCGAACCGTTTCCGGGCAAGGACAGGCCGAGCGCCTCGGTCAGACAGTTCATCGAGTTGGCGGTGAACATGCCGGAGCAGGAACCGCAGGTCGGGCAGGCCGAGCGTTCGATGACAGCCACGTCCTCGTCGGAAATCTTGTCATCCGCAGCGGCGACCATGGCATCGACGAGATCGAGCGCAACCGTCTTGCCGTGCATGACAACCTTGCCGGCTTCCATAGGGCCGCCGGAGACGAAGACTGCCGGAATGTTCAGGCGCATGGCAGCGTTCAGCATGCCGGGCGTGATCTTGTCGCAGTTGGAGATGCAGACCATGGCATCGGCGCAATGGGCGTTGACCATGTATTCGACCGAGTCGGCGATGATTTCGCGCGATGGCAGCGAATAGAGCATGCCGTCATGGCCCATGGCGATGCCGTCATCGACGGCGATGGTGTTGAATTCCTTGGCAACACCGCCGGCCGCCTCGATTTCGCGCGCAACCAGCTGGCCGAGATCCTTCAGGTGGACGTGGCCGGGTACGAACTGCGTGAAGGAATTGACGACGGCGATGATCGGCTTGCCGAAATCCGAATCCTTCATGCCGGTGGCGCGCCAAAGGCCGCGCGCACCCGCCATGTTGCGGCCGTGGGTGGTGGTTCTGGAACGATAAACTGGCATGGATGTGTCCTCACTCGATCGGACCCTGCAGTCTATCTGCTCCCCGGCAGAGACGCAAAAGCCCTATTTTTGTGGTTTTCCTACTCCAATCGCGAACGGGTGTCACTGCCAGAAACCGGCAAAACAGTACGGTACGGTACGGTTCGCAAAATGAACTTGGTCAACGCCGCAAGTCATCAGGCATAACGCCAAAATGCTGCATGATCATATCGACGTTGCGGCGGTGGGATTTGAAATAGACGTCGAACAGATCACCGAACACCGGCACGCTGCCGACCACAGAATCCAGCGCGATATTGCCGACCATCTGCGCCAGCTTATCGGCGGGCACACCCATGCGGCGCGCTTCGTTGACGATGTAGAGGCCGATTAACGCGCCGCCGGCATCACCGATCACCGGAACGAGGCCCATTACGGAATCTGCGCCAAAGCGGATGCCGGTACCGGGAATGCGGATGGCAGTGTCCATCAGCCGCGCGATACCCGACAGCCTGCGCAGACGACGCAGTCTCTCGATACTATCGGTGAAATCGTCTCCGGTGGTATTTCCAGCGGCATTCCATGTGCGTGCGGCCATTTTTGCCTCCAGCAAATCCATTGCTGCATAAATGAATGGGGATTGCTGTGGTTCCCTGCAATGCCGGCGGTGAGATTTGTCTCCTCAAGGACAATCCCAGGCTTCACGCAAACGTGGTTCATTCGCATCCGCTGGGTGCTGTGAAACCAAACCGCCCGGCGCTACGTATATTGACGGAATACAGTTTTCAGCTGGAGGCCGATCATGGCTGCCTATCGCCCACCACACATTCCCGCATCCGACATTACGCCGCGCAGCATCTACATGTCGCGCCGCAGCTTTCTCGGTACGGCCGCTGCCGGCCTTGCCCTGACTGGCGCAGGCAGCGCGTTTGCCGCACCGCTGCAGGCCAGGCCCGGCCCCTATACACTGGACGAGAAGCTGACGCCGAAGGAAGCGGTGACCTCCTACAACAATTTTTATGAGTTCGGGACGGACAAGAGCGATCCGTCCAACAATGCCGGCGACTTCAAGCCGACGCCCTGGACGGTGAAGGTC
This sequence comes from Neorhizobium sp. BT27B, assembly GCF_050455485.1. Classification (NCBI taxonomy): domain Bacteria; kingdom Pseudomonadati; phylum Pseudomonadota; class Alphaproteobacteria; order Hyphomicrobiales; family Rhizobiaceae; genus Neorhizobium; species Neorhizobium sp. BT27B. The sequence goes on from NZ_JBCIYT010000001.1 coordinate 251,102, forward strand.
GACGGGCTTGTCGGCAAACCGAAGGAATTCGGCCTCGAAGAGCTGTTGAAGATGCCGATCGAGGATCGCACCTATCGCATGCGCTGCGTCGAGGGATGGTCGATGGTGATACCATGGATCGGTTTTCCGCTGGCGGCATTGCTCGATCAGGTGGAGCCGCAGGGCAGCGCCAAATATGTTTCCTTCGAAACGGTGGTGCGGCCGGAAGAAATGCCGGGCCAGAAAGGCCTTTTTCAGCCCCTGCCCTGGCCTTACGTCGAAGGATTGCGCCTCGATGAGGCCCGTCATCCGCTGACCATCCTCGCCGTCGGTCTTTATGGCGAAACGCTGCCCAACCAGAACGGTGCACCGATCCGACTGGTGGTGCCGTGGAAATACGGCTTCAAGAGCATCAAGTCGATCGTCAGGATTTCGCTTGTCGAAAAGCAGCCCGAAACCACCTGGAAAAACAGCAATGCCCGCGAATACGGGTTCTATTCCAACGTCAATCCGGCCGTCGATCACCCGCGCTGGAGCCAGGCGACCGAGCAGCGCATCGGCGAAGGTGGTTTCTTCAAGACGGCGCGGCGGCCAACCCTGCCCTTCAATGGCTATGCCGATGACGTCGCTGGTCTTTATGCCGGTCTGGACCTGAAGGCAAACTACTGATGTCTGTCATTCCCGCCCTGCCGCGCAAGTTCCACGGCCCGAGTATCTGGGCGCTCTATGTCATCGGTCTCTGTCCCGCGGCGTGGTATTTCTATCTTGGCGCAACGGGCGGCCTCGGCATCAATCCGGTCAAGGAATTCGAGCACCTGCTGGGTTTGTGGGCGCTGCGCTTCATCATCGCCACACTTGCAGTGACGCCGCTGCGCGATCTGGTTGGCATCAACTGGATCCGCTATCGGCGGGCGCTGGGTCTCCTCGCCTTCTATTATGTCGTGATGCATTTTTCGGTGTGGATGCTGCTCGATCTCGGCATGGATGTGCATGCAGTCCTGGGGGATATCCTCAAACGTCCCTATATTTCGATCGGCATGGTGTGCCTTGCGGCGCTGGTGCCGCTGGCGGTTACATCCAACAACTATTCGATCCGGCGTCTCGGCAAGCTCTGGATCGACATGCATCACCTGATCTACCCGATCGCCCTTGGCGGGGCGCTGCACTATTTCCTCGCCGTCAAATCGATCACCACCGGGCCCTTCATTCACATCGCAGCGATTGCCCTGCTTCTTGCCTATCGGCCGCTGCGCAAACCCATCATGCGCTGGAAGCGGGCGCGCAAGTCCGTGGATAGCCCACAGCCAGCACATCGCTGACGCGCCCTCGCCTTGACTTTGCCCATCTCGCAGTCTCCATTCCGGGCCGAATGGAGATCGGGGCATGACGACAGCAGACACGACAGCGAGCGGCGGACGACTGTCCTTCCTCGACACTTATCTGTGTGATCTGCGCCCCTGGGGCGAGCTTCGCGGTTCTGCCCGGTTCATGGTCGAGTTTCTCTATTTCGGCGTCAAGGAAGCGCGGGCCTGTCTGTTTGCCGGCCTGTTTTTCGTTTCGATCTTTCTGGTGCCGAAAGCAGGACTGCTTGGCCTGCCGCGCTACGACGTTCTGCTGATCATCGCACTCGCCATCCAGATCTTCATGATCTGGAGCAAGCTCGAAACCTGGGACGAAGCCAAGGCGATCGGCCTGTTTCACATCGTCGGTTTTGCGCTGGAAGTGTTCAAGACGTCAGGCAGCATCCAGTCATGGTCCTATCCGGATTTCGCCTATACCAAGCTGTTTGGCGTACCGCTGTTTTCCGGTTTCATGTACGCCGCCATCGGCAGTTACATCATTCAGGCCTGGCGGCTGTTCGACCTGCGTATCCACCATCATCCAAGCTACTGGATGGCGACAGTGATTGCGCTGGCGGTCTATATCAACTTTTTCAGCCACCATTATATCGGCGATTATCGCTGGTATATCGCAGCCTGCGCGATCGGCCTTTATGCGCGCACCACGGTCACCTTCCGCCCTTATGACCGCGAACGGAAAATGCCGCTTCTGCTGGCTTTCGTTCTGATCGGCTTTTTCATCTGGTTTGCCGAAAACGTCTTCACGCTCGTCGGTATCTGGCAATATCCGAACCAGATCGGTGCATGGTCTACCGTGCATCTCGGCAAGTGGAGTTCGTGGTCGATGCTGGTCATCATGACCTTCACGATCGTCGCGCACCTGAAGCACATCAAGCGGCAGATCCACGTTCCGGAATAAGCGCTACCGCAAGCAGATGAGGGCCGGACCCTGATGTGTCCGACCCTCGCCCCTCCCGCTGAACCTCGCGTGATGTCTAAAACTGTTTCTTGAAGAGCAGACGATCGAGCGACAGATAACCGCCGCCGAAGGCTGCGAACATGAAAGCGCCGCCAGTCCAGAACAACGATGCCTGTTCCGCCTTGCCCTGCGCCTGATGCAGGAATTTTGCGCCGCCATCGGCGAGCCTTGCCATTGCCGGCTGGGTGAACAGATCGCCGCCAGCCTTCAGCGCATCGATACCGGCCTGCGTCAGAAATGCATCTCCGTATGGATGCGCGAAATGATAGAACAGCGTGATCGCCAACATGACACCATTGGCCAGCGCTGCCGGACGGGTGAACAGGCCGAGAGCAATCATGATGCCACCGAAAAACTGCACGGCGGCGAGAAGCGGCGACCACAGCCAGCCCGGATAGAAGCCGATATTCTCGACAAAGCCGATTTGCGCGAACGGCGCCGTGATCTTGGCCCATCCCTCGATGGCAAGCATCCCGCCAATTGCCAGACGGAACACGCTCCAGGCCATGGGCTGAGCAATCCGTTCGTAAAATCCGCCAAGGGCAGGAATAAACAAATTTCTGGGTTCGCGGTCGAATATCGGAGCGTAAGTCATTGTCATCCCTCGCACTGTGTTGACAAGAGACAACTTAGCGGGATCACCGCCGGCCGACTTTGATTACAGTCAATCGCGAAAGACAAATGTCTGCGGCGGCGACCAATCCGATACCAACCGCGTAGGCCAGGATATTCCAGAGCGAGAAAACGCGGCCAAGCAGCAATTTCCCGGCCAGCGTCAGGCGAAACGCGTCGAGTTCGGGCGTGTGATATAGCCGGGAGAATTCCACCGCGGCGGCGATTGCTAGCGCCATGACGACCATCCGAACGATCCTCAGTGAACCGCTGACAACAGCGATCAGCAGGAAGACCATGGCGCCCCAGAGAATGGAGCCACCATATTTCACCACCAGGAAGGACAGTCCGAGATCATATCCGAAGCGCCGGAGTGCCAGCCCCGCCATGATCACGAGGATGACGACGAGCAGCCTGCGCCACCTCCGGTTCCACATCTCTTTGTCGGTCGCCATGCGCCCTCCCCGCAAGACATGAAAAAGGCCGGGCGTTTCCACCCGGCCTTTTCAAAGGATAGATCGAAGCCGAAATTAAGCGGCTTCAGCAGCTTCTGCTTCAGCGGCAACACGAGCCTTGTCGGCCTTGCCCTTGGCATCAACGTCGCGTTCAACGAACTCGATGACAGCCATCGGAGCGTTGTCGCCCTGACGGTAACCAGCCTTCATGATACGCAGGTAACCGCCGTTGCGGGTTGCGTAACGCGAAGCGATGGCATCGAACAGCTTCTTGACAGCGTCGTTGTCCTGGATCTGCGAGATGGCCTGACGACGAGCGTGCAGGTCGCCGCGCTTGCCGAGCGTTACCAGCTTCTCGACGATCGGGCGAATTTCCTTCGCCTTCGGGAGAGTGGTGACGATCTGCTCGTGCGTGATGAGCGAAGCAGCCATGTTGGCGAACATCGCCTTACGGTGGCTGGCAGTACGGTTAAGCTTGCGGCCGGCTTTTGCGTGGCGCATGATTTGTCTCCTTCACTTGCAGGCATTCGCCTGCAGTCTGACTAGTTAGTATTGGTCTTCGTAACGCTTTGCGAGGTCTTCGATGTTCTCCGGCGGCCAGGCGGGAACTTCCATACCAAGATGGAGGCCCATGGACGCGAGAACTTCCTTGATCTCGTTGAGCGACTTGCGACCAAAGTTCGGAGTGCGGAGCATTTCTGCTTCGGTCTTCTGGATCAGGTCGCCGATATAAACGATGTTGTCGTTCTTCAGGCAGTTCGCCGAACGGACGGAAAGTTCCAGTTCGTCGACCTTCTTGAGGAGCGCCGGGTTGAATGCCAGCTCGGTGACTGCTTCCTCTTCGGCTTCCTTCTGCGGCTCGTCGAAATTGACGAAGACCGACAGCTGGTCCTGAAGGATGCGGGCAGCGAATGCGACGGCATCTTCACCGGTGACCGAACCATCGGTTTCGATGGTCATGGTCAGCTTGTCATAGTCGAGAACCTGGCCTTCGCGGGTGTTCTCAACCTTGTACGATACCTTCTTCACCGGCGAGTAGAGGCTGTCGACCGGGATAAGGCCGATCGGAGCATCTTCCGCACGGTTGCGATCGGCCGGGACGTAACCCTTGCCGTTGTTGACCGTGAACTCCATGCGGATCTCGGCGCCCTCGTCGAGCGTGCAGATCACGTGGTCAGGGTTCAGGATCTCGATATCGCCGACCGTCTGGATGTCGCCGGCAGTGACCGAACCCGGACCCTGCTTGCGAACGACCATGCGCTTGGCATCGTCGCCGTCCATCTTGATGGCGATTTCTTTGATGTTGAGCACGATATCCGTCACATCTTCCCGAACGCCGGGGATGGAGGAGAATTCATGCAGGACGCCGTCGATCTGCACTGCGGTGACAGCAGCACCACGCAGAGACGACAGGAGAACGCGACGCAGGGCGTTGCCGAGCGTAAGACCGAAGCCACGTTCAAGCGGCTCGGCGACCAGCGTTACCTTCGTGCGACCGGACGAGGTGAAATCGACCTTGTTCGGCTTGATCAATTCCTGCCAGTTCTTCTGAATCATATTTTTCCCTTCCGTACGCTGCCACCATCCAATCGTGGCAACCGATCACGAGAACACCAACGATGCAAGATGCTTGTCGGCGATACAGGCAAAGCCGCCAAACCTCAAACGTGAGGCCGGGCGGCGATACCAGAGTTCTTTGAACGAAGCCGCGCCACACGCAGCCCCGAAATGCGATCAGACGCGGCGCTTCTTGCGCGGACGGCAACCGTTGTGCGGGATCGGCGTCACGTCGCGAATGGAGGTGATCATGAACCCGGCAGCCTGGAGGGCGCGCAGAGCCGATTCACGGCCGGAACCCGGACCGGTAACTTCGACTTCAAGCGACTTCATGCCGTGTTCCTGAGCCTTCTTGGCGCAGTCTTCAGCAGCGATCTGGGCCGCAAACGGAGTCGACTTACGCGAACCCTTGAAGCCCTTTGCACCAGCAGACGACCAAGCAATTGCGTTGCCCTGTGCGTCCGTGATGGTGATCATCGTGTTGTTGAAAGTCGAGTTAACGTGGGCAACGCCCGACGTGATGTTTTTACGTTCGCGACGGCGAACGCGTGTGGCTTCCTTGGCCATGATCTTCCTTTCGTCGATCTCTTCACCGCCGTAGTTCCAGCGGCTCCACCGGCCTGCATCGCAAGGATACAGGCCAAATTATAAAGAGGCCGGCAGCAGCCAGCCTCCCACTCCGGATTCCCGAAGATTACTTCTTCTTACCAGCAATCGCCTTCGCCGGACCCTTGCGGGTACGAGCGTTGGTGTGCGTGCGCTGACCGCGGACCGGAAGGCCACGACGGTGACGCAGGCCACGGTAGCAACCGAGGTCCATGAGGCGCTTGATGTTCATCGCAGTTTCGCGACGAAGATCGCCTTCGACCTGATAGTCGCGGTCGATGGTTTCGCGGATCTGAAGGACTTCAGAGTCCGTCAGCTGATGGACGCGCTTATCGGCGGGAAGACCAGTCTTCTCCATGATTTCCTGCGCGAACTTCGGACCAATCCCGTGAATGTAGGTCAGCGCGATAACAACGCGCTTCGCAGTCGGGATGTTGACGCCAGCGATACGTGCCACGTCTGCTCTCCTTTTCCAGTTGCCATCCGGCAAGTGGTGCTTGTTCATGATAGCGACCTTAAGCGGTCACCAGTTCAATTTCGATCCGGAACATGTCAAAACGATCGGACCCGGCTTCCCTCACGGGAAAACCGCGCCGATCGCAGAAATGTCGCGAGTTGGCGCGGTGTTTAGCGGAATCAGTGGCTGAAAGCAACCGGCACCGCCAAGATTCTTTAACAGTCCCCTACGGATCAAAGAGCCGACAGGTGCTTTTCGATTTCAGCCGTGACCGTCTTTACGTCAGCCATGCCATCGATCGTCTTCAACTGGCCGGTCGAAGCATAATGCGCCGATAGCGGAGCAGTCTTCTCGCGGTATTCGACCAGACGCTTCTTGAAAGCTTCCGGCATGTCATCTGCACGAACCTTGCCGCCTGCGGCGATCGTTTCGGCGACTCGGTTTTCGATTCGGCCCAACAGGGCGTTCTCGTCGACCTTCAGCTCGATGACCGTATCCAGCGGGCAGCCCTTGTCCTCGAGCATCTTCTCCAGCGCAACGGCCTGCGGCACGGTGCGCGGATAACCGTCGAGGATAAAGCCCTTGGCACAGTCCTCGGCGTCGATGCGTTCAGCGACGATCGCATTGACGATCTCGTCTGAGACCAGCTGGCCAGCATCCATGACGGCCTTAGCCTTAAGGCCGATTTCAGTTTCGGCTTCCTTGGCGGCACGAAGCATGTCGCCGGTGGAGAGCTGCGGAATACCGTATCTCTCGGTCAGAAGCTTGGCCTGGGTGCCCTTGCCCGCCCCGGGCGGTCCCAAAAAGATCAGTCTCATCGTCCCCTCTTTCCTCCGCGCAGTTTCGACTTCTTGATCAGACCCTCATACTGCTGCGCAATGAGGTGTCCCTGGATCTGTGCGACCGTATCAAGGGTTACACTGACGACAATCAAAAGCGAAGTACCACCAAGGGCTAATGGAATACCCGTGCGGGCAATCAGAAGCTCAGGCAGAGTGCAGACGAAGACAAGATAAATAGCGCCGATAACCGTGATGCGGGTAAGCACGTAGTCAATATATTCAGCGGTGCGATCACCCGGACGAATGCCCGGAATGAAGCCACCATGTTTCTTCAGGTTGTCCGCCGTCTCCTTGGGATTGAAGACGATGGCCGTGTAGAAGAAGGCGAAGAAGGCGATCAGCAGGCCATACAGAAGCATGAACACTGGCTGGCCGTGGCCGAGCGCCGAGATAACCATGGTTGCCCATTCAGGCAGCTGGTTGTTGCTGGCAAAGCCAGCAGCCGTTGCCGGCAGAAGCAGCAAAGAGGAAGCGAAGATTGCCGGAATGACACCCGAAGTGTTGAGCTTCAGCGGCAGGTGCGACGTGTCGCCCTGGAACATGCGATTGCCGACCTGACGCTTCGGATACTGGATCAGAAGGCGACGCTGCGCACGCTCGACGAAAACGATCAGAGCTATGACGCCGATGGCAACGAGGACGACCAGCAGAATGAGGCCCGTGTTCAGCGCGCCCGTGCGGCCAAGTTCCAGCGTGTTGGCAAGAGCGCTCGGCAGGCCTGCGGCAATACCGGCGAAGATGATCAGCGAGATACCGTTGCCGAGACCGCGCGAGGTGATCTGCTCACCCAGCCACATCAGGAACATGGTGCCGCCAAGCAGCGTCACGACGGTGGCGATTCGGAAGAACCAGCCCGGATCGATAACAAGCCCCTGCCCGCTTTCGAGGCCGACAGCAATGCCATAGGCCTGCAGCGTGCCGAGAAGAACGGTGCCGTAACGGGTGTACTGGTTAATGATCTTGCGGCCCTGCTCGCCTTCCTTCTTCAGGTTTTCAAGCGAGGGAACGACCGAGGTCATCAGCTGCACGATGATCGATGCGGAGATGTAAGGCATGATGCCGAGCGCGAAGATCGCCATACGCTCGACGGCGCCGCCCGAAAACATGTTGAAGAGGCCGAGAATACCACCCGACTGACCGCGGAAGGCTGCGGCATAAGCCTCGGGGTTCAGACCCGGAAGCGGAATATGCGTACCCAGACGGTACACAAGAAGGGCTGCCAGCGTAAACCACAGGCGCTTCTTGAGATCTTCCGCCTTGGCGAAAGTCGAAAAATTCAGATTTGAGGCCAGTTGTTCAGCTGCTGAAGCCATGGAATTCTCCGCCCGACCCTGTCCCCGGCAGCAAAACGCCAAACCGGAACCTAGTCTTGATTCTGTTTTTCAGAAATTCGGGGGCGCGAACTGCAATCAGCAATCGCCTGCCTCACCCGCTTTTCCGTTTGATCCCGGTAAGCTGACCGGCCGGACTGCCCTGGGATCGTGAGGCTCACATATGGACATAAAATCGCCCGGTGTGAAGCTCACTCCGGGCGATTTCAAAGGTTTTACTCTGCGGCAGTTTCGACAGCCGGAAGCTTGATCGAGCCACCAGCCTTTTCGATCTTCTCGACAGCAGCCTTGGAGGCGCCGGCGGCTTCGATCGAAACCTTTACCGTCAGTTCGCCGTCGGACAGGACGCGAACGCCGTCCTTGAGGCGACGGATGACGCCGGCAGCCTTGAGGGCTGCAGCATCGATCGTTGCCTTCGGGTCGAGCTTCTTGGCATCGATCGCAGCCTGAATACGGCCAACCGAAACGGTTGCGAAGTCAGACGAGAAGATGTTGTTGAAGCCACGCTTTGGCAGACGACGGTAGATAGGCATCTGACCGCCTTCGAAGCCGTTGATGGCAACGCCGGAACGGGCCTTCTGACCCTTGACGCCGCGACCACCGGTCTTGCCCTTGCCCGAACCGATACCGCGACCTACGCGGATACGGTCCTTGGAGGCGCCTTCGTTGTCCTTGATCTCATTCAGTTTCATGATCAAACCCTCACTTCTCGTCGACGACGCGGACGAGATGCTGGACGGCCCGGATCATGCCACGAACGGAAGGAGTGTCTTCCAGCGTGCGAACCCGGTGCATCTTGTTGAGGCCCAGACCAACCAGCGTTGCACGCTGAACGGCCGGACGGCGAATAGGCGATCCGATCTGTTCGATCGTAACCGTCTTTGCTTCAGTCTTCTTCGTAGCCTTAGCCATGTGTCAGACTCCTCTTATTCTTCCGACGCATTGCCGGAAGCGGCGCGACGAGCCTGCAGTGTGGCATACTTAAGGCCACGCTGAGCTGCCACATCCTTCGGATGCACCTGGTGCTTGAGGGCATCGAACGTCGCACGGATCATGTTGTACGGGTTCGACGAACCGGTCGACTTTGCAACAACGTCGTGCATGCCGAGAGTTTCGAAAACGGCGCGCATCGGGCCACCGGCGATGATGCCGGTACCAGCCTTGGCTGCACGAAGCAGAACCTTGCCGGCGCCATGGCGACCGTTGACGTCGTGATGCAGCGTACGGCCGTCACGCAGCGGTACGAAGATCAGATCGCGCTTGGCAGATTCAGTTGCCTTGCGGATAGCTTCCGGCACTTCACGAGCCTTGCCATGGCCGAAGCCAACGCGGCCCTTCTGGTCGCCGACGACGACGAGAGCAGCAAAACCGAAGCGACGGCCGCCCTTGACGACCTTGGCGACGCGGTTGATCGCGACCAACTTGTCGACGAATTCGCTATCGCGCTCTTCACGGCCCTGACGATCGTCACGGCCCTTTCTTTCCTGTGCCATTGTCCTTTTCCTTTTTCTTTTGCGGGTGGAACGGCAGGTTAAAGATAACCCGTCCCCTCTTTCTCAAGATCGGCCGGGGGCTGCGGAGAAACCGCATTTCGCCCGGCCTCCCCTATTGGGTGAGACCGGGCGAAAATTTCTTAGAAGCTCAGACCGCCTTCGCGGGCAGCTTCAGCAAGTGCCTTGATGCGGCCATGGTAGATGAAGGCGCCGCGATCGAACACGACTTCCGTCACGCCGGCCTTGGAGGCGCGCTCTGCAACCAGCTTGCCGACGGCAGCAGCTGCTGCAACGTCCGCACCGGTCTTCAGCGACTTGCGCAGATCGACGTCGAGCGTGGAAGCGGCTGCAAGAGTGCGGCCGGCCACATCGTCGATGACCTGTACGTAGATGTTCTTGGACGAGCGGTGAACCGACAGACGCGGACGGCCGTTTGCGACCTTCTTGATCTGGCGGCGAACACGGCTCGCACGCTTTGTGAGTGCTTCTTTTCTGGTAGCCATGATCGCTCGTCCTTACTTCTTCTTGCCTTCCTTGCGGACGATCCGTTCCCCAGCGTACTTGACGCCTTTGCCCTTGTAGGGCTCGGGACCGCGGTATTCGCGGATTTCCGCTGCAACCTGACCGACCTGCTGCTTATTGATGCCGGAGACGACGATTTCCGTCGGCTTCGGCACGGCAATGGTGATGCCCTCAGGGGCTTCATAGACAACATCGTGAGAGAAACCGAGCTGCAGCTGCAGGTTCTTGCCCTGCAGAGCCGCGCGGTAACCGACGCCGTTGATTTCGAGCTTGCGCTCGTAACCGTCCTTAACGCCCTTGAAGATGTTCTCGATCATCGTGCGGGACATGCCCCACTTCGAACGAGCATCCTTGGAATCGTTGACCGGGGTCACCGAAACAGCGTTTTCGTTGTATTCAACTTTGACTTCGTCGTTAGCAACGAAGAAAAGTTCGCCCTTCGGGCCCTTTGCGGTGATCTTCTGGCCGTCGACCGAAGCCGTTACGCCTGCAGGAACCGGAACGGGCTTTTTACCGATACGAGACATTATGTTATCCTGTCTGTCCGTTATGGAGATCCTTGCCCAGTCTTAGAAGACCGAGCAAAGAACCTCGCCGCCTACGTTCTGCTCGCGCGCCTGGTGATCGGCCATCACGCCCTTCGGTGTCGAAAGGATGGTGATACCGAGGCCGTTCGAGACCTGCGGGATGGACTTAACCGAGACATAAACTCGGCGGCCCGGCTTCGAAACGCGGCCGATCTTACGGATCACGGACGCGCCTTCGTAGTACTTGAGTTCGATTTCGATCTCGGCCTTGCCGTTACCAAAATCAATTTCCGAATAACCGCGGATGTAGCCTTCAGCCTGCAGAACATCGAGAACGCGAGCGCGCAGCTTGGAAGCAGGCGTCGAAACGGTGTTCTTGCGACGGGCAGCGCCGTTGCGGATGCGGGTGAGCATATCGCCCAAGGGATCAGTCATGGTCATCTAACGATCTCCTTACCAGCTCGACTTAACAATGCCCGGCACCTTGCCGGAATTACCAAGCTCACGAAGCGCGATACGCGACATTCCGAGCTTGCGGTAGAAAGCGCGCGGGCGACCGGTGACTTCACAACGGTTGCGGATACGCGTTTTCGAGCCATCACGCGGCAGAGAAGCGAGCTTGACAGAAGCCTTGAAGCGCTCTTCGATGGGCAGTGCCTGGTTCATGATGGTCGCCTTCAGAGCAGCACGCTTCTCAGCGTGTGCGGCAACCGTCTTGCGGCGGCGCTTGTTCTTTTCAACTGCGCTGGTTTTCGCCATATCGTAGTTCCTTTAAAACGCTTGTCGTTACGGTTACTGGCGGAACGGGAAGTTGAACTCTTTCAGAAGAGCCCGTGCTTCGTCGTCGCTGGTAGCCGTCGTGCAAACGATGATGTCCATGCCCCACATCTGATCAACCTTGTCGTAGTTGATCTCCGGGAACACAATGTGCTCCTTCAAGCCCATGGCGAAGTTGCCACGACCGTCAAAGGACTTCGGGTTCAGGCCGCGGAAGTCGCGAACGCGCGGAAGCGCGATGTTGACCAGGCGATCTACGAACTCGTACATGCGGGCGCCGCGCAGGGTAACCTTCGCGCCGATCGGCATCTGCTCGCGGACCTTGAAGCCGGCGATAGAGTTGCGAGCCTTGGTGATGACCGGCTTCTGGCCGGCGATAGCAGCCAGATCGGCAGCAGCCACGGTGGGCTTCTTCGAATCGGCAGTTGCTTCACCAACGCCCATGTTGATGACGATCTTGTCCAGCTTGGGGATCATCATTTCATTGGCGAACGAGAACTGTTCCTGCAGCGCTGCGCGGATGCGGGAAACGTATTCGGTCTTGAGCCGCGGCTCGTACTTGGACTCAGCCATCGATCACATCTCCCGTACGCTTGGCCACACGAACCTTCTTGCCGTCGACGACGGAGAAACCAACGCGGGTCGGCTTGCCGTCTTTCGCGACGATCGCGATGTTAGACAGGTGGATCGATGCTTCTTTGTTGATGATGCCAGCTTCCTGCGTCTGTGTCTGACGCTGGTGACGCTTCACCATGTTGATGCCGCCGACGACCGCACGGTCTTCCTTCGGCAGAACCTGGAGGACTTCACCGGTACGGCCCTTGTCCTTGCCGGTGAGTACGACGACGTTGTCGCCCTTCTTGATCTTCTGCATGGTTCTCGCTCCTTACAGTACTTCGGGAGCCAGCGAGATGATCTTCATGTGGTTCTTGGCGCGAAGTTCGCGCGGAACCGGTCCGAAGATACGGGTGCCGATCGGCTCTTTTTTGTTGTCGATGAGGACCGCTGCGTTGTTATCGAAGCGGATGACGCTGCCGTCGGCGCGACGGATGTCCTTGGCGGTACGAACGACCACCGCCTTCATCACATCGCCCTTCTTCACGCGGCCGCGCGGGATGGCTTCCTTGATCGAAACGACGATAATGTCGCCGACCGAAGCATACTTGCGCTTGGAGCCGCCCAGCACCTTGATGCACATGACACGACGTGCGCCGGAATTATCCGCCACGTCGAGGTTTGTTTGCATCTGAATCATGTCAGGTCGCCTTCTCGTAAGGACCGAAACGGTTGGGCATAGAGCCCCCTATTCCGGCCATGGACATATTTTATTTCGCGCGGGTTGGGTCTTGCCAAGGTGGTTTCCCCAACGGGACCTTCCCTGCGCTGCAAAGCAAAAAGAACGCCCGTAAACCGGGCGTTCTCAGCCGATGGGCTGCTTCATACAGATTTCTGCGGCAGACGCAAGGGCCTGCCGCAATTCTGTGGGCTTAAGCCTGGGCAGAAACAACTTTCCAGGTCTTGTCCTTGGAGATCGGTGCGCATTCCTCGATGGAAACGACATCACCAATCTTGTACTGGTTGGTTTCGTCATGCGCCTTGTACTTCTTCGAACGGCGAACCGTCTTCTGAAGCAGCGGATGAGCGAATCGGCGCTCGACGCGGACAACAACGGTCTTCTCGTTCTTGTCGGAAACGACTACGCCCTGCAGAATGCGTTTTGGCATATTATTCTTCCTTAGGCCTTGGCTTCTGCCGCCTTCTGGCGGGCAATGGTCTTCACGCGAGCGATGTCCTTGCGGACTTCGTTGATGCGGGAGCTCTTCTCAAGCTGGTTGGTGGCCTTCTGGAAGCGCAGATTGAACTGCTCTTTCTTCAGGTCAGCAAGCTTATCCTTGAGCTGATCGGCCGTCAGGCCGCGTACTTCTTCGGCTTTCATCGTGCCTCTCCTTACTCTGCGATGCGCTGAACAAAGCGCGTCGTGACCGAGAGCTTGGCAGAGCCGAGGCGCAGGGCCTCGCGCGCGATTTCTTCCGAAACGCCGTCGATCTCGAACATGATACGACCAGGCTTGACCTTGCAAGCCCAGTATTCAACAGAACCCTTACCCTTACCCATACGAACTTCGGTGGGCTTGGCAGTAACCGGGACGTCAGGGAAGACGCGGATCCATACACGGCCCGCGCGCTTCATGTAACGGGTGATCGCGCGGCGAGCCGCTTCGATCTCGCGAGCGTTCACGCGGTTCGGTTCCTGAGCCTTCAGGCCGAATTCGCCGAATGCCAGGTCGAAGCCGCCCTTGGCAACGCCCTTGATGCGGCCCTTGAACTGCTTGCGGAACTTGGTACGCTTTGGCTGCAACATTTTCTTACTTCTCCGAGCTTATCTTTCGCCAGCGCTAATCAAGCGTTTTCGCGTTCGCGGCGACCGCCGCGATCGTTGCGTTCGCGGCTTGCCGGACCCTGTGCGTCGCCTTCAAGGCCACGACGTTCGGAAGCCATCGGATCGTGCTCAAGGATTTCGCCCTTGAAGATCCAGACCTTGATGCCGCAGATGCCGAATGCGGTAGAGGCTTCAGCCGTACCGTAGTCGATGTCTGCACGCAGGGTGTGAAGCGGCACGCGGCCTTCGCGGTACCATTCGGTACGAGCGATTTCAGCACCGCCGAGACGGCCTGCGCAGGTGATCTTGATGCCTTCGGCGCCGAGACGCATGGCCGACTGAACGGCACGCTTCATCGCACGGCGGAAAGCCACGCGGCGCTCGAGCTGCTGGGCGATCGACTGACCGACCAGCGTGGCATCGATTTCCGGCTTGCGCACTTCAACGATGTTGAGGTGCGTTTCCGAAGAGGTCATGGTCGAGATCTTCTTGCGAAGCTTCTCGATGTCTGCACCCTTCTTGCCGATGATCAGACCCGGGCGAGCCGAGTGGATCGTGACGCGGCACTTCTTGTGCGGACGCTCGATAACCACCTTGGCGATGCCGGCCTGCTTCAGCTCGGACATCAGGTAAGCGCGGATCTTCAGGTCTTCATGGAGCAGCTGGCCGTATTCGGCGTTGTCGGCGAACCAACGGCTGTCCCAGGTACGGTTAATGCCGAGGCGGAAACCGATAGGATTGATTTTCTGACCCATTATGCGGCCTCCCCTTTTTCCTCGACTTCGCGAACGACGATCGTCAGATGCGCGAACGGCTTTTCGATGCGCGAGGCGCGGCCGCGACCACGAGCGTGGAAACGCTTCATGGTGATCGACTTGCCGACGTAGGCTTCCGCCACGATCAGGCTGTCGACGTCGAGGTCATGGTTATTCTCGGCGTTGGCGATAGCAGACTCGAGAGTCTTCTTCACCGAACCGGAAATGCGCTTGCGCGAAAATTCCAGTTCTGCCAGGGCGCGTTCAACCTTCTTGCCACGGATCATGGCAGCGACGAGGTTGAGCTTCTGCGGGCTGACGCGAAGCGTGCGGGCTACTGCCTGTGCTTCGTTGTCCTTCAGCCGGCGTTCGGTCTTAGCCTTCGCCATGGTTACTTCCTCTTCGCCTTCTTGTCCGCACCGTGACCGTAATAGGTCCGGGTCGGAGAGAATTCACCGAACTTGTGACCGACCATGTCTTCGTTGACATTGACCGGAATGTGCTTGCTGCCGTTGTAGACGCCGAACGTCAGGCCAACAAACTGGGGCAGGATCGTGGAGCGACGGCTCCAGATCTTGATAACTTCTGCACGTCCGCCTTCGCGCACCTTCTCAGCCTTCTTGAGAAGATAGCCGTCAACAAACGGACCTTTCCATACTGAACGAGCCATTTTTTGACTTCCCTCTTACTTCTTGCGCTGGTGGCGCGAACGCATGATGAACTTGTCGGTCGACTTGTTCGAACGCGTGCGCTTGCCCTTGGTCGGCTTACCCCATGGGCTCACCGGATGGCGACCACCAGAGGTACGGCCTTCACCACCGCCGTGCGGGTGATCGACCGGGTTCATGACGACGCCGCGGTTATGCGGACGCTTGCCACGCCATACGGTACGACCAGCCTTGCCGTCGTTGATGTTGCCGTGATCCGGGTTGGATACGGCACCGACTGTACCAAGGCACGAAGCCGGTACGAGGCGCTGTTCACCGGAGTTCAGACGCAGGATCGCCATGCCGGCATCGCGGCCGACGAGCTGCACGTAGGTGCCAGCCGAACGAGCAATCTGCCCACCCTTGCCAGGCTTCATTTCCACGTTGTGGACGATGGAGCCGACCGGGATGTACTGCAGCGGCATCGTGTTGCCGGGCTTTACGTCCACTGCCTTGGTGGAGGCAATGACCTTGTCGCCGGCAGCAAGACGCTGCGGAGCAAGGATGTAAGCCTGCTCACCATCCGTGTAGGTGATGAGCGCGATGAACGCGGTACGGTTCGGGTCGTATTCCAGACGCTCGACGGTGCCTTCGATGTCGAACTTGCGACGCTTGAAGTCAACCAGGCGATAGGTACGCTTGTGACCGCCGCCGATGAAGCGGGCGGTGATGCGGCCGTTGTTGTTACGACCGCCGCTCTTGGAGAGACCTTGCGTAAGCGCCTTGACCGGCTTGCCCTTCCAGAGGCCCGAGCGGTCGACGATAACCAGCTGGCGCTGGCTAGGGGTCGTCGGATTGTAGCTTTTCAATGCCATGATCTAATTCCCTCAGAGGCCCGTGGACACGTCGATGGACTGGCCTTCGGCGAGCGTGACGATAGCCTTCTTGACGTCCTTCTGCTTGCCGACGAAGCCGCGGAAGCGCTTCGTCTTGCCCTTGCGGACCAGCGTATTGACGGCAGTGACCTTGACGCCGAAGAGAGCTTCGATGGCAGCCTTGATTTCAGGCTTGGAAGCGGTCTTGGCGACGTTGAAGACGACCTGGTTCTGTTCGGATACCAGTGTCGACTTTTCGGTGATCGACGGAGAGACGATCACGTCGTAGTGGCGAATGTCGATCACTTGAAACGCTCCTCGAGGGCTTCAACCGCAGCCTTGGAAAGCACGAGCTTGCCGCGACGCAGGATGTCGTAAACATTGATGCCCTGTACCGGAAGAACGTCCACGTTCGGGATGTTCTGGGCAGCGAGCTTGAAGTTGCTGTCGAGTTCGGCACCGCCGATGAACAGCACGTTGGTCAGGCCGAGCGAAGCGAACGTACCGACCAGACCCTTGGTCTTTGCTTCAGCAGCAACCAAGTCATCGATAACGATCAGATCTTCAGACTTCAGCTTGGCCGACAGGGCGTGACGCAGAGCAAGCGCACGAACCTTCTTGGGAAGGTCGAATGCATGGCTGCGGGTAACCGGGCCGTGAGCCTTGCCACCACCACGGAACTGCGGAGCGCGAGCCGAATGGTGACGAGCGCGGCCCGTACCCTTCTGCTTGAACATCTTGGCGCCGGTGCGGGAAACTTCCGCACGTGTCAGCGTCTTGTGTGTGCCCTGCTGCTTCTTGGCAAGCTGGTAGCGAACCATACGGGCGAGGATGTCCTCGCGCGGGTCGAGGCCGAAGATCGCGTCGGACAGGGAAACCTTGCCGGCGTCTTTTCCCTCGAGGGTCTTGACGTTGAATTCCATTTGCTTGGCTCCCTTACTTCGCGGCCGACTTGACGGCATCGCGGACGATGATCCAAGCGCCCTTCGAACCGGGAACGGCACCCTTTACGAGGATCAAACCACGATCTTCGTCGGTGGATACAACTTCCAGATTCTGCGTGGTTACGCGGGTCGAACCCATGTGACCAGCCATGCGCTTGCCCTTCCAGACCTTGCCCGGATCCTGGTTGTTACCAGTAGAACCGTGCGAACGGTGCGAAACGGACACACCGTGCGTGGCGCGAAGACCGCCGAAGTTATGGCGCTTCATGGCGCCAGCAAAACCCTTACCGATCGAGGTGCCGGTCACGTCGACCAGCTGGCCGGCCGAGAAGTGGCTCGGGGTCAGAGACTGACCAACTTCGATAAGGTTGTCGCTGGAAACGCGAAACTCTACGAGCTTCGCCTTCGGCTCGACTTCAGCAACGGCAAAATGACCGCGCAGAGCCTTGCTCGTATTCTTGACCTTGGCAGTACCAGCACCAAGCTGGACAGCCGTATAGCCATTCTTTTCATCGGTACGCTGGGCTACCACCTGGCAGTTTTCCATGCGCAGTACCGTTACCGGGATATGCTCGCCGGCGTCGTTGTAGACGCGGGTCATCCCAAGCTTCTGTGCAATTACACCTGAACGCATCGGTTCAATCCTTCTCACTCAACCCGAGACCTGGCCTCAGAGCTTGATTTCCACGTCGACACCAGCGGCGAGGTCGAGCTTCATCAGAGCATCGACTGTCTGGGGCGTCGGATCGACGATGTCGAGCAAGCGCTTATGCGTGCGCATTTCGAACTGCTCGCGGCTTTTCTTATCGACGTGGGGAGACCGGTTGACCGTAAACTTCTCGATTCGAGTCGGAAGCGGAACGGGGCCCCGGACGCTAGCTCCGGTGCGCTTCGCCGTCGACACGATCTCGCGCGTAGAAGCGTCGAGAATACGGTGATCGAATGCCTTAAGGCGAATGCGGATATTTTGGCCGTTCATTCGACGTTATCCTTGTTATCTAGTTATCCGTGCACCGAAAAAACGGAACACAGGTTCTTCGTACCTAAAGGCGGGACCACCGGTGTCAAAGATCGAGAGAGACCCCGGCGAACCGTGGCTCTTTCCAGTCTTCGGGCCCAAAGGACCCACCTTTATATTGATTTGCAGCAGACGATTCGCTGGCCAAAGCCGCTTTTCACTGCGCTCACGCGCCATCTGCTACATTTTTATGTCATACGCAAGGGTCTACCCCGTTTGCGCATGAAAAAAGCATGAATAAAGGGATAAGGGCGCCGCGAGCGGCGCCCTTACCTGTCTTATTCTACGATCGAGGCAACGATGCCGGCGCCGACGGTACGGCCGCCTTCGCGGATAGCGAAGCGCAGCTTTTCTTCCATCGCGATCGGAACGATCAGCTCAACAGCAACCGTGACGTTGTCGCCCGGCATAACCATTTCCGTGCCTTCCGGCAGCGAAACGATACCGGTCACGTCCGTCGTGCGGAAGTAGAACTGCGGACGGTAGTTGGTGAAGAACGGAGTATGACGGCCGCCTTCTTCCTTCGTCAGGATGTAGGCTTCTGCCATGAACTTCTTGTGCGGCTTGACCGAACCCGGCTTGCACAGGATCTGACCACGCTCGACGCCGTCACGCTGTACGCCACGGATCAGCGCGCCGACGTTGTCGCCGGCCTGGCCCTGGTCGAGCAGCTTGCGGAACATTTCAACGCCGGTAACCGTCGTCTTGGTCGTGTCGCGGATGCCGACGATTTCGACTTCTTCGCCAACCTTGACGATACCACGCTCGACGCGGCCGGTCACAACAGTACCACGACCCGAGATCGAGAACACGTCTTCGATCGGCATCAGGAACGGCTGGTCGATCGGACGCTCAGGCGTCGGGATGTAGGCGTCGACCTGAGCCATCAGCTCGCGGATCGCGTCTTCACCGATCTTCTTGTCCGAATCGTTCAGAGCGGCCAGAGCCGAACCCTTGACAACCGGAACGTCGTCGCCCGGGAAGTCGTAGGACGACAGAAGTTCGCGAACTTCCATTTCCACGAGTTCCAGCAGCTCTTCGTCGTCGACCTGGTCGACCTTGTTGAGGAACACGACCAGAGCCGGAACGCCAACCTGACGAGCAAGCAGGATGTGCTCGCGGGTCTGCGGCATCGGGCCGTCGGCAGCCGAGCAAACCAGGATCGCGCCGTCCATCTGCGCTGCACCGGTGATCATGTTCTTGACGTAGTCGGCGTGGCCGGGGCAGTCGACGTGCGCGTAGTGGCGGTTCGGCGTCTCATACTCAACGTGTGCCGTCGAGATGGTGATGCCGCGTGCCTTTTCTTCCGGTGCAGCGTCGATCTGGTCGTACGCCTTGAACTCGCCGAAATACTTCGTGATCGCTGCCGTCAGAGACGTCTTGCCGTGGTCGACGTGGCCGATCGTGCCGATGTTCACGTGCGGCTTGTTACGCTCAAACTTGCTCTTTGCCATTGCAGGCTCTCCATTTTATGTGGACCGTTTCAGGTCCTAATTCTTGTTTGATCGCCCCGGCTTTGAGACCGGGGCGTAGTCTGGTGTCGTATTCCGATTACTTCTGACCGGAATACTTAGCCTGGATTTCGGTCGCGACGTTCGACGGAACCGGTGCGTAGTGATCGAAGGTCATCGAGTACTGCGCGCGGCCCTGCGACATGGAGCGCAGGTTGTCGACGTACTTGAACATGTTCGCAAGCGGAACGTGTGCGTTGATGACGATAGCGATGCCGCGCTGTTCCTGGCCCTGGATCTGGCCACGACGCGAGTTCAGGTCGCCGATAACGTCACCGACATAGTCTTCCGGCGTTACGACTTCGACCTTCATCATCGGCTCTAGAAGCTGTGCACCAGCCTTCTTTGCTGCTTCACGGAAGCAGGCACGCGATGCGATTTCGAAGGCGAGAACCGACGAGTCGACGTCGTGGAAGGCGCCGTCGATGAGGGTCGCCTTGACGCCCAGCATCGGGAAGCCAGCCAGCGGACCCGAAGACAGAACGCTCTCGATACCCTTCTGAACGCCCGGGATGTATTCCTTCGGAACAGCACCGCCGACGATCTTGGATTCGAACAGGAAGTCTTCGCCATCCGGGTTCGGTTCGAAGACGATCTTGACGCGCGCGAACTGACCGGTACCACCGGACTGCTTCTTGTGCGTGTAGTCTTCTTCGTGCTGACGCGTGATGGTTTCGCGGTAGGCAACCTGCGGAGCACCGACGTTGGCTTCAACCTTGAACTCGCGACGCATACGGTCAACGAGAATGTCGAGGTGAAGTTCGCCCATGCCGGCGATGATCGTCTGACCCGATTCCTGGTCAGTCTTGACGCGGAACGACGGATCTTCAGCAGCCAGACGGTTGAGCGCGAGGCCCATCTTTTCCTGGTCGCCCTTGGACTTCGGCTCGATCGCGATCTGGATGACCGGCTCGGGGAATTCCATCCGCTCGAGGATAACCGGCTTCAGCGGATCGCAGAGCGTATCGCCAGTGGTGGTTTCCTTGAGGCCAGCCAGAGCAACGATGTCGCCTGCAAAGGCTTCTTCGATGTCTTCACGGCTGTTGGAGTGCATCTGCAGCATACGGCCGACACGCTCGCGCTTGTCCTTGACCGTGTTGATGACAGACGAACCCTTTTCGAGCTTGCCCGAATAGATACGTGCGAAGGTGAGCGAACCGACGAAGGGGTCGTTCATGATCTTGAACGCCAGCATCGAAAGCGGCTCCGAGTCGTCAGCGTGACGCTCGATTTCGGCTTCGGTCTTGAAGTCGATGCCCTTGATCGCGGGGATGTCCATCGGCGACGGCAGGTAGTCGACAACAGCGTCGAGCAGCGGCTGAACGCCCTTGTTCTTGAACGCGGTGCCGCAGAACATCGGGTGGAACTTGACGTCGATCGTGCCGCGGCGAACCAGTTCACGGATCTTGTCATTGTCCGGCATGTCGCCGTTCAGGTAGGCTTCCATTGCCTCTTCGTCGATTTCGACGACCTGTTCGATCATCTTCTCGCGATATTCGGCAGCCTTTTCCTTCAGGTCGTCCGGGATCTCGACAACGTCCCATGCAGCGCCGAGCGATTCGTCGCGCCATACGAGAGCGTTCATCTCAACCAGGTCGACAACGCCCTTGAATTCGGTTTCTGCACCGATCGGGAGCTGCATGACGACTGCGATGGCGCCAAGACGGGTCTTGATCATCTCGACCGAGCGGTAGAAGTCCGCACCGGTCTTGTCCATCTTGTTGCAGAAGATCATGCGCGGAACGTTGTACTTCTCAGCCTGACGCCAGACGGTTTCCGTCTGCGGCTCTACGCCGGCGTTGGCATCGAGAAGAGCAACCGCACCGTCGAGCACGCGCAGCGAACGTTCGACTTCGATGGTGAAGTCAACGTGGCCGGGGGTGTCGATGATGTTGAAGCGGCGCATCTTGCCGTCGCGACCCTTCCAGAAGGTCGTGGTGGCAGCGGAGGTGATCGTGATGCCACGCTCCTGCTCCTGCTCCATCCAGTCCATGGTGGCAGCGCCGTCATGAACTTCACCGATCTTGTGCGACTTGCCGGTGTAATAGAGAATACGCTCGGTGGTCGTGGTCTTGCCGGCGTCGATATGCGCCATGATACCGAAGTTGCGGTAGTCTTCGATTTTATATTCGCGAGCCATAATGACTGCCTTTCGAAATTCGATCGGTTAAGATTACCAGCGGTAGTGCGAGAAGGCGCGGTTGGCGTCAGCCATCTTATGCGTATCTTCGCGCTTCTTGACAGCGGAACCACGGTTGTTCGAGGCATCCATCAGTTCACCGGACAGGCGGTCAACCATGGTGGTCTCGTTGCGCTTGCGGGCAGCAGTGATCAGCCAGCGAATAGCGAGTGCCTGACGGCGCTCCGGACGAACGTCGACCGGGACCTGGTAGGTAGCACCACCAACGCGGCGCGAGCGTACTTCAACATGCGGCGCGATATTCTCGAGCGCCTGATGGAAGATCGCCAGCGGCTCGGACTTTGCCTTTGCCTGCACGCTATCGAAGGCACCGTAAACGATGCTTTCAGCAACCGACTTCTTGCCATGAAGCATGATGGCATTCATGAACTTCGTGACGACCAGATCACCGAACTTCGGGTCCGGGTTGATCTCACGCTTCTCTGCACTATGACGTCTGGACATACGTTCCGTCTCTCAATTGTTGCGGGCGCTTTATCACGCGGAGAACCTCGCGCAGCGCCAAATAGGTTTTGTTGACCGAAGATTACTTCGGACGCTTCGCGCCGTACTTGGAGCGACGCTGCTTACGGTTCTTGACACCCTGGGTATCGAGAACGCCGCGGATGATGTGGTAACGAACGCCCGGCAAGTCCTTTACGCGGCCGCCACGGATCATGACGACAGAGTGTTCCTGCAGGTTGTGACCTTCACCCGGAATATAACCGATGACTTCGAAGCCGTTGGTCAGACGGATCTTGGCGACCTTACGCAGAGCCGAGTTCGGCTTCTTCGGCGTCGTGGTGTAGACGCGGGTGCAGACGCCACGCTTCTGCGGGTTTTCCTGCAGAGCCGGGACCTTGTTGCGCTTGACCTGTGCCTGACGAGGCTTGCGGATCAGCTGGTTTACGGTAGGCATATAACCATCCCTTGCAAAATAATCTCGTGACCCCTTTTGAGGGCCGGTTTCGCCGTTTCCGGCCGCGACGCACACATTCCAACATGCACAAAACGTGGCCCCACCCTGTCTCGGAAGGACCACGGAAGGCAGAGGACGCGTTCAAAAAACGCGTCGTGCGTGCAGCATTCTTGTCTTCAACGTGCGCATGGAAGCCTGTTTGAGGCATATTTCCGACACGTGTCGTGCCGGATAGTGCAGCCTCACATCTCTTCCGATGCGGCGCGTTTACTGTTTCCGTCCCGGCGCGTCAAGGGAGAAAACGAAATTACCCCCTGCCCGACCTGGGCAAGCGCCTTGTTTTCCGGCCTTTATACGCCATTTCCGGGGAATTGCGACACAGGTTCGGTGATGCCGGTGGGAATCGGCTGGCAAAGCCGTTAAGAATCGATAAAGACCTGAAAGGCACCTGCCCACGGCACTGCCGCCAGCCTCGGAAATGGAAAAACGCATGATCGACACGCCCGACAACGACAACACTCTCGACGAACCAATGATCTTCATCATCATCGGCAAGGGGTATGAATCGAAGACGAGCGAAGGCACGGAGATGCATATCCTGCTGCGCGCGCCCGATGATGACACCGCCGTACGCGACGCGCTCAACGCGCTGTCCGAAGAAGGTTTTCTCGAAGCGGACCTCGACCAGATCGGTGTCCTGACGCAAGAGCCCGTGGATGAACCGCATGCCTCCGCCTATCAGGGCGCTCTCGAAGGCGAAGTGTCGATCATCCGCTTCACCTCCTGACCCACACGCCGCACGCCGCTGCGGCGGCCCGTGCGACGCCGTTCAGGCCATACGATACGCCCACGCCTCCACCGCGTGGGCGTTTTCGTTTGTGCATCATCCATGATCCCGGATTGCTCCGGACAGTAAAAAAGCCGCCCGGATCACTCCGAGCGGCTTCATTTTTATCGGAAGGACCGACCCTGCTTATTCAGCCGGGGTCTTCTCCGGGTTCATGTCCTGCAGCATCGGGGTGGCAGAGCCAGCGCCCGAACCCTTCTTGCGCTCATCAAGGATGAGTTCGTCGCGCGAAGTGGCGATGCGGCGGATCTGCGTCATGGTCCCGCCGGTACCAGCCGGGATGAGGCGGCCGACGATGACGTTTTCCTTCAGACCCTGCAGTGTGTCCATCTTGCCGGCGATGGCAGCTTCCGTGAGAACCTTGGTGGTTTCCTGGAAGGATGCAGCCGAGATGAAGGACGGCGTCTGCAGCGATGCCTTGGTGATGCCGAGCAGAACCGGATCGCCGTAAGCGGGCTTCTTGCCCTCTTCCTCGAGCCGTTCGTTGGCTTCGTCCAGTTCGATACGATCGACGTTGTCGCCGACGATGTACTGGCTGTCACCACTGTCGGTGATCTCGACCTTCTGCAGCATCTGGCGAACGATCACCTCGATGTGCTTGTCGTTGATCACAACGCCCTGCAGTCGGTAGACTTCCTGGATTTCGTTGACCAGGTAGGAAGCGAGTGCTTCCACGCCCTTGATCGCCAGGATGTCGTGCGGCGCCGGGTTACCGTCGAGGATGTAATCACCCTTTTCGATATAGTCGCCTTCCTGAAGGTGGAAGGGCTTGCCCTTCGGGATCAGGTATTCGACCGGCTCGACACCGTCTTCTGCAGGCTCGATCATCACGCGACGCTTGTTCTTGTAGTCGCGGCCGAGGCGGATCGTACCATCGATCTCAGCGATGATGGCGTGGTCCTTCGGACGACGAGCTTCGAACAGTTCGGCAACGCGCGGCAGACCACCGGTGATGTCCTTGGTCTTGGCGCTTTCCATCGGAACACGCGCAAGAACGTCACCCTGCGACACCTTCTGGCCCGGTTCTACGGACAGGACGGCCTCGACGTTGAGGTGGAAGCGGGCTTCGCCACCACGCGACAGCTTCAGGATCTGGCCTGCATCGTCCTTGATGACGATTGCCGGCTTGAGATCGACACCGCGCGGCGTCGAACGCCAGTCGATGACCTGACGCTTGGTGATGCCGGTGGATTCGTCGGTGGATTCCGAAACCGAGATCGAGTCGACCACGTCTTCGAAGGAAACCGTACCGGCGACTTCCGTCATCATCGGGCGTGTGTATGGGTCCCACTCTGCCAGACGCTGACCGCGACGAACCTTGTCACCATCATCGACATGCAGCTTCGAACCGTAGGCAACGCGCTGCGAAGAACGCTCCACGCCACGCTCGTCCAGGATCGTCACCGCCATGTTACGACCCATGGCGACAAGAACGCCTTCCGAGTTGCGCAGCATGTTGCGGTTCTTGATCAGGATCGTGCCTTCGTACGACGCTTCCAGGAACGACGAGTCAACCACGTTGGCCGTACCACCAAGGTGGAACGTACGCATGGTCAGCTGCGTGCCCGGCTCACCGATAGACTGAGCAGCGATAACGCCGACTGCTTCGCCCATGTTGACCGGCGTACCGCGAGCAAGGTCGCGGCCGTAGCAAACCGAGCAAACGCCGGTCTGGACTTCGCAGGTCAGTGCGGAGCGAATGCGGATCGACTGGATGCCAGCCTTTTCGATTTCGATGACATCCGGCTCGAGGATCATGCGGCCGGCATCAACGATGCGCTCACCCGTGACCGGATGATCGATGTCGTCGAGAGCCGTACGACCCAGAACGCGGGCGCCGATCGATGCAACGACCTGGCCGGCGTCAACGATGGCGGTCATGGTAAGACCGGTCTCGGTGCCGCAATCGACGAGGTTGACGATGCAATCCTGGGCGACGTCAACGAGACGACGCGTCAGGTAACCGGAGTTAGCCGTCTTCAGAGCCGTGTCTGCGAGACCCTTACGGGCACCGTGGGTCGAGTTGAAGTACTCGTTAACGGTCAGACCTTCCTTGAAGTTCGACGTGATCGGCGTTTCGATGATTTCACCCGACGGCTTGGCCATCAGGCCGCGCATGCCGCCCAGCTGACGCATCTGGTTCGGTGAACCACGAGCACCCGAGTGCGACATCATGTAGATGGCGTTCATCTGCTTCTGGCGACCGGTTTCCGGATCGAACTCGACGGCCTTAATGCGGGCCATCATGTCTTCGGCAACCTTCTCGGTGGCCTTACCCCAGGCGTCGACGACCTTGTTGTACTTTTCGCCCTGAGTGATCAGACCGTCATTGTACTGCTGTTCGTATTCCTTCACCAGGGTTTCGGTGTCACCGACGATCTTGGCCTTGGTTTCAGGAATGATCATGTCGTCCTTGCCGAACGAAATGCCGGCGCGGCAGGCATGCTTGAAGCCCAGCTGCATGATGCGGTCGCAGAAGATGACCGTGTCTTTCTGACCGCAGTGACGGTAGACCGTGTCGATCATCTTGGAGATGTTCTTCTTGGTCATTTCCTGGTTGCAGGTCTCGTAAGGGACCTTGAAGTTCTTCGGCAGAAGTTCGCCGATGATCATACGACCAGGTGTCGTCTCATGGATCTGCGAAACCGGCTTGCCTTCTTCGTCGACCGTCTTGAAACGACCGCGGATCTTGGCATGCAGGGTCACGACCTTGTTTTCCAGAGCATGGAGCAGTTCGCCCATGTCGGAGAAGACCATGCCTTCGCCCGGCTCGTTCTGGTTCATGATCGATAGGTAGTACAGGCCGAGAACCATGTCCTGCGACGGAACGATGATCGGTGCACCGTTAGCCGGGTGCAGGATGTTGTTCGTCGACATCATCAGGACGCGGGCTTCGAGCTGAGCTTCCAGCGACAACGGCACGTGAACGGCCATCTGGTCACCGTCGAAGTCGGCGTTGAAGGCCGTGCAGACGAGCGGGTGCAACTGGATAGCCTTGCCTTCAACCAGGATCGGTTCGAAGGCCTGGATGCCCAGACGGTGCAGCGTCGGTGCGCGGTTCAACAGGACCGGATGCTCGCGGATAACCTCGTCGAGGATATCCCAGACTTCCGGCTTTTCCTTTTCAACCAGCTTCTTGGCCTGCTTGACGGTCGAGGAATAACCCTTGGCGTCGAGGCGGGCGTAGATGAACGGCTTGAACAGTTCGAGCGCCATCTTCTTCGGCAGGCCGCACTGGTGCAGCTTCAGTTCCGGACCCGTCACGATAACCGAACGACCGGAATAGTCGACGCGCTTGCCGA
The DNA here is from genome assembly GCF_050455485.1 of Neorhizobium sp. BT27B. Lineage (NCBI taxonomy): Bacteria > Pseudomonadati > Pseudomonadota > Alphaproteobacteria > Hyphomicrobiales > Rhizobiaceae > Neorhizobium > Neorhizobium sp. BT27B. The sequence continues at coordinate 277,955 of NZ_JBCIYT010000001.1, forward strand.
GAAGGTTCTGGCGGAAGCGGCCCTGCTTGCCCTTGAGCATGTCGGACAGCGACTTCAGCGGACGCTTGTTGGCGCCGGTGATGACGCGGCCACGGCGGCCGTTGTCGAACAGCGCGTCCACAGATTCCTGCAGCATGCGCTTTTCGTTGCGGATGATGATGCCCGGAGCGCGCAGTTCGATCAGGCGCTTCAGACGGTTGTTACGGTTGATGACGCGACGATAGAGATCGTTCAGGTCAGACGTCGCGAAGCGGCCGCCATCGAGCGGAACCAGCGGACGCAGGTCCGGCGGGATAACCGGCACGACCTTCATGATCATCCATTCCGGGCGGTTGCCGGACTCGATGAAGTTCTCGACGATCTTCAGTCGCTTCATGAACTTCTTCTGCTTCAGATCAGACGTCGTTTCCGCCAGATCTGCACGCAGGTCACCAGCCAGCTTGTCGAGGTTCATCGACGCCAGCATTTCGAAGATGGCTTCAGCACCGATCATCGCCGTGAACTGATCTTCACCGAACTCGTCGATGGCGATCATGTATTCCTCTTCCGACAGAAGCTGATTTTCCTTCAGCGACGTCAGGCCAGGCTCGGTGACGATGTAGTTTTCGAAGTAGAGAACGCGCTCCACATCCTTCAGCGTCATGTCGAGCAGCGTCGAGATACGCGAAGGAAGCGACTTCAGGAACCAGATATGGGCAACCGGAGCTGCGAGCTCGATATGGCCCATGCGCTCACGACGAACGCGCGACAGCGTGACTTCGACGCCGCACTTTTCGCAGATGATGCCCTTGTACTTCATGCGCTTGTACTTGCCGCACAGGCACTCATAGTCCTTGATCGGACCAAAGATGCGCGCGCAGAACAGGCCGTCACGTTCCGGCTTGAAAGTACGGTAGTTGATGGTTTCCGGCTTCTTGATCTCGCCGTAGGACCACGACAGGATCTTTTCCGGGCTCGCAATCGAGATCCGGATCGAATCGAAGTGCTGTGCCGGCACTGTCGGGTTGAAAAGGTTCATGACCTCTTGGTTCATGCCTGTCTCCTTGATGGGGCGCGAAGGCCCTCAAACGGGTCGTGCTCGACAAATTCCCGGGCTGTCGAACCAGACCCTTAAATGACAAAGGACGCCAGTGATGGCGAAACTCCCCTCACCTTTCCGGTTGCCCGGCGGTTAAGGGAATGGTGTGCGCAATTTCTCACGCACACCGTTGTCAAAGTATTATTCGGCTGCGTCCGGCAGCTGACCTTCCGGCTGGTTTTCGAGCTTGGAATTCTCCAGCTCGACCGACAGACCGAGCGAGCGCATTTCCTTGACGAGAACGTTGAAGCTCTCCGGAATGCCCGCTTCGAACGTGTCGTCGCCACGTACGATCGCTTCGTAGACCTTGGTACGGCCTGCCACGTCGTCCGACTTCACGGTCAGCATTTCCTGCAGGGTGTAGGCGGCGCCGTAGGCTTCCAGAGCCCAGACTTCCATTTCCCCGAAGCGCTGGCCACCGAACTGCGCCTTACCACCGAGCGGCTGCTGGGTGACGAGCGAGTACGGACCGATCGAACGCGCGTGGATCTTGTCGTCCACAAGGTGGTTCAGCTTGATCATGTACATGTAGCCGACGGTTACCTTGCGGTCGAACTGCTCGCCGGTACGGCCATCGTAGAGAACCGACTGACCGCTTTCGTCCAGACCAGCCTTCTTCAGCATGGCAGCAACGTCAGGCTCATGCGCACCGTCGAAGACCGGCGTTGCGATGGAGAGACCACGCTTGGACTGCTCGGCCAGACGAATGAGAGATTCGTCGTCGAAGGTCGAAACCTCGTTATTGGCCTGGCTTTCGTAAGCTTCGGTCAACTCCTGCTTGAGCTCGGTGATGTCGTTCGATGCCTTGTACTCTTCGAGCATCTGACCGATGCGCTTGCCCATACCGGCGCAAGCCCATGCAAGATGCGTCTCGAGGATCTGGCCGACGTTCATGCGCGAAGGCACGCCCAGCGGGTTCAGAACGACGTCGACATGGGTACCATCTTCCAGGAACGGCATGTCTTCGACAGGCACGATACGCGAGACAACGCCCTTGTTACCGTGACGGCCGGCCATCTTGTCGCCCGGCTGGATCTTGCGCTTAACAGCCACGAAGACCTTGACCATCTTCATGACACCCGGAGGCATTTCGTCGCCGCGCTGTACCTTCTCGACCTTGTCCATGAAGCGGTGCTCGAGGAGCGACTTCGATTCGTCGTACTGGGCACGCAGAGCTTCGACTTCGCCCTGAACCTTTTCGTCTTCGACTGCGAACATCCACCACTGCGAGCGGGGGTATTCGGAGACGATGGCGTTGGTCAGTTCGACGCCCTTCTTGAAGCCCTTCGGGCCGGCAACCGACATCTGGCCGCGCAGCATCTCGATCAGACGGCCGTAAACGTTACGGTCGAGGATCGCCTGCTCGTCGTCACGGTCCTTGGCGAGGCGTTCGATTTCCTCGCGCTCGATCGCCATCGCACGTTCGTCCTTTTCAACGCCGTGGCGGTTGAAAACGCGAACTTCGACGATGGTGCCGAACGTGCCCGGAGGCATGCGCATGGAGGTGTCGCGAACGTCGGACGCCTTTTCACCGAAGATGGCGCGCAGAAGCTTTTCTTCCGGCGTCATCGGGCTTTCGCCCTTCGGCGTGATCTTGCCGACGAGAATGTCGCCAGGAGCGACTTCCGCACCGATGTAGACGATACCGGCTTCGTCGAGGTTCTTCAGCGCTTCTTCCGAAACGTTCGGAATGTCGCGCGTGATTTCTTCGGGACCAAGCTTGGTGTCACGTGCCATCACTTCGAATTCTTCGATGTGGATGGAGGTGAACACGTCGTCCGACACGATACGCTCGGAGAGCAGGATCGAGTCTTCGTAGTTGTAACCGTTCCAGGGCATGAACGCGACGAGCGCGTTGCGGCCGAGTGCCAAGTCACCCAGGTCCGTCGACGGACCGTCGGCGATGATGTCGCCCTTGTTCAGAATGTCACCGACGGCGACGAGCGGACGCTGGTTGACGCAGGTGTTCTGGTTCGAACGCTGGAACTTCATCAGGCGGTAGATATCGACGCCGGACTTGCCGGATTCGAGGTCTTCCGTGGCGCGGATAACGATACGTGTCGCGTCGACCTGGTCGACCACGCCGCCACGACGGGCAGCGATGGCAGCACCGGAGTCACGGGCAACGACCGGTTCCATGCCGGTACCGACGAACGGCGCTTCAGCGCGAACGAGCGGAACGGCCTGACGCTGCATGTTCGAGCCCATGAGAGCGCGGTTGGCGTCGTCGTTTTCGAGGAACGGTATCAGAGCCGCGGCAACCGAAACCAGCTGCTTCGGCGAAACGTCCATCAGGTTGATGGTGTCGCGCGGGGACAGCATGACTTCGCCGGCATGACGGCAGACGACGAACTCTTCGACGAACAGGCCGTCCGTGGTCAGCTCGGAGTTTGCCTGGGCAACGTAGTACTTCGCTTCTTCCATTGCGGAGAGATAAACGACGTCCTTCGTGACCTTGCCGTCAACGATCTTGCGGTACGGGCTTTCGATGAAGCCGTACTTGTTGACGCGGGCAAAGGTGGCCAGCGAGTTGATCAGACCGATGTTCGGGCCTTCCGGCGTTTCGATCGGGCAAATACGGCCGTAGTGGGTCGGGTGAACGTCGCGGACTTCGAAGCCTGCGCGCTCGCGGGTCAGACCACCCGGTCCAAGAGCCGAAAGACGGCGCTTGTGGGTGATTTCCGACAGCGGGTTCACCTGGTCCATGAACTGCGACAGCTGCGAGGAACCGAAGAACTCGCGAACGGCGGCAGCTGCCGGCTTCGCGTTGATCAGGTCCTGCGGCATCACGGTGTCGATTTCGATCGAGGACATACGTTCCTTGATCGCGCGTTCCATACGCAGGAGACCCAGACGGTACTGGTTTTCCATGAGCTCGCCGACCGAACGAACACGGCGGTTGCCGAGGTTGTCGATGTCGTCGATTTCGCCCTTGCCGTCGCGCAGCTCGACCAGCATCTTGACCACGGCCAGGATGTCGTCCTTGCGGAGTGTACGAACGGTGTCTTCGACCTGCAGGTCGAGGCGCATGTTCATCTTCACGCGGCCAACGGCGGAGAGGTCGTAACGCTCCGCATCGAAGAACAGCGAGTTGAACATGGCTTCGGCGGAATCCATGGTCGGCGGTTCACCCGGACGCATGACGCGGTAGATATCGAACAGAGCGTCCTGACGGTTCTCGTTCTTGTCGACCGAAATCGTGTTGCGGATGTAGGCGCCGACATTGATATGGTCGATGCCGAGAACCGGGATCTCGTCGAAACCGTTCTTGAGAATGATCCCGAGGGTCTTCTCGTCGATTTCGTCGCCGGCTTCGAGATAGATCTCACCGGTTTCGTAGTTGACGACGTCTTCGGCAAGATAGTTGCCGTACAGATCGTCATTGCTGGCCTTGAGAGCCTTGAGGCCCTTTTCGGTCAGCGTGCGAAGCAGACGCGGGGTCAGCTTCTTGCCGGATTCGACAACGACTTCGCCGGTATCGGCGTCGATCATGTCGGACAGCGTCTTGGCACCCTTGAGGGTTTCCGCGTTGAACGGAATGCGCCAGCCGTCACCGTCGCGTTCGTAGTTCGACTTCGAATAGAAGGTCGACAGGATTTCTTCGCCATCCATGCCGAGGGCCATCAGCAGCGAAGAAACCGGGATCTTGCGACGACGGTCGATACGGGCGTAAACGATGTCCTTGGCGTCGAATTCGATATCGAGCCAGGAACCGCGGTAAGGAATAACGCGAGCAGCGAAGAGCAGCTTGCCGGAAGAATGGCTCTTGCCCTTGTCGTGGTCGAAGAAGACGCCCGGCGAACGGTGCATCTGCGACACGATAACGCGCTCGGTGCCGTTCACGATGAACGTACCGTTATTGGTCATGAGCGGCATGTCGCCCATGTAGACAGACTGTTCCTTGATGTCCTTGATGGACTTCGCGCCTGTATCCTCGTCGATATCGAACACGATGAGGCGCAGCGTCACTTTCAGCGGCGCTGCGTAGGTCAGATCGCGCTGACGGCATTCATCAACGTCGAACTTCGGCGGTTCGAATTCGTAGGACACGAATTCGAGCATCGAGGCACCGGAAAAATCGGTGATCGGGAAGACGGAGCGGAAAACCGCCTGCAGCCCCTCGTCGGGGCGGCCGCCTTGCGGCTCGTCTACCATAAGAAACTGATCGTAGGACGCCTTCTGAACCTCGATGAGGTTCGGCATCTGCGTAACTTCAGGAATTTTTCCGAAAAACTTGCGTACGCGCCTGCGACCGTTGAACGAAAGGGTCTGAGCCATCGTCGCTCCTTCAAAATTGCATCCGGGCCTGCAACGGACGGGTGTCGATGGCCAGTCGATCCCGTCGAACATGGGTGATCTCAAACTCGTCCCACTTCCCAATGCCGCAGGCCGGATTGCCATGGCGGTCTCGGTTCGGGACTATCCTCTTGAGAACCCATTACCCAGGAACCGTTTTTGCGGTTCCTGGGTAATACGTTCCAAAGAAACGGGTGGGGAAGCAAACTTCCCCACCACATTCCGATATTACTTAACGTCGACCTTAGCGCCGGCGTCTTCGAGCTTCTTCTTGAGGTCAGCAGCTTCAGCCTTCGAAACAGCTTCCTTGACAGCCTTCGGAGCGCCTTCAACGAGGTCCTTGGCTTCCTTCAGGCCGAGACCTGTGATTGCGCGGACTTCCTTGATGACGTTGATCTTGTTTGCGCCGGCATCCGTGAGGATGACGTCAAATTCGGTCTTTTCTTCTTCAGCGGCAGCAGCCGGGCCAGCAGCAGCAGCAACAGCTACCGGAGCAGCGGCGGAAACGCCCCACTTTTCTTCAAGAAGCTTGGAAAGCTCAGCAGCTTCCAGAACGGTCAGAGCCGAGAGGTCGTCTACGATCTTTGCGAGATCAGCCATTTTCATAGTTCCTTATATAGGTTCGAACTTGGTTTTGAACAGCGAAAAACCGCCTTAAGCGGCTTCGTCCTTCTTTGCATAGGCCGCGAACACGCGGGCAAGCTGGCTTGCCGGTGCTGCAACAACCCCTGCGATACGGGTAGCCGGCGTCTGGATCATGCCCAGAAGCTTTGCACGAAGCTCGTCGAGCGAAGGCAGGGTCGCAAGCGACTTGACTGCATCTGCTGTGAGCGTCGTGGAACCCATGGCACCACCGAGAACAACGACCTTGTCGTTGGTCTTGGCAAATTCCATGACGACCTTCGGTGCCGTGATCGGGTCGGCGCTATATGCGATAAGCGTCTGACCCTTGAAGAGATCGATGATCCCTTCCGACTCCGTACCCTGAAGAGCGATCTTGGCCAGGCGGTTCTTCGCGACTTTGACGGTGCCGCCAGCAGCACGCATTTTCGAACGAAAATCGTTCATCTGCGCAACTGTGACACCAGCATAGTGGGCCACGACAACCGAACCGGAAGCCTTGAAGACTTCGTTCAGCTCCGTGACGAATTCGCGTTTTTCCGCTCTTTCCACTGTCTGTCTCCAGTTGACGGGACCGCAATCCTGCAGGCCCCATCGGTTTGCCTTTGCCATTCAGGATCTTCGAAAAGACCATGTCTGGCGTTTGAGGATCCTGCCCCCCTGCTCTACAGTTTGACTGCAGGCACAAGGCATTCCAGGCTCGAACCAACACTTAAGGGGATGCATCACGCATCTCAAAAACCTTGGGTCTTACCAGTCTCATGCAGGTCATACGATTAAGGTTTCGATCTCAAGAGACCTAGACCACCCACAATCTCGGACAGGAGTTCCGGATTTCTCCGGAAATCTCCGGCTCCTTGCGGAACCGGAAATCAGTGCGGCCGGACTGACGAGCAGCCCGGCAAACTTGTCTTAGAGAACCGACGACGGCTCGATGCGAACGCCCGGACCCATGGTCGAGGAGATTGCAACGCGCTTGACGTAGTTGCCCTTGGCGCCAGCCGGCTTGGCCTTGACGACCGCATCGGCGAAAGCCTTGATGTTTTCTTCCAGAGCCTTGGCGTCGAAGGAAGCCTTGCCGATGCCGGCGTGGACGATACCAGCCTTCTCGACGCGGAATTCGACTGCACCGCCCTTGGATGCCTTGACGGCGCCGGCGACGTCCATGGTCACGGTACCGACCTTCGGGTTCGGCATCATGCCACGCGGGCCGAGAACCTTACCGAGACGACCGACCAGCGGCATCATGTCCGGGGTAGCGATGCAACGATCGAAGTCGATCTTGCCGCCCTGAACGATTTCCAGCAGGTCTTCTGCGCCGACGATGTCTGCGCCAGCAGCCTTGGCTTCATCAGCCTTGGCGCCACGTGCGAAGACGGCAACGCGAACGTCGCGGCCGGTGCCGTTCGGCAGGTTGACAACGCCGCGGACCATCTGGTCTGCGTGACGCGGGTCAACGCCGAGGTTCATCGAGATTTCGATGGTTTCGTCGAACTTCGCGATAGCGCGTTCCTTGACAGCCGAGATGGCATCGGAAAGTGCGATCAGCTTGGTCGGATCGATGCCTTCACGGATCTTCTGGAGACGCTTTGCAACTTTTGCCATGTTACGCCACCACTTCCAGGCCCATGGAGCGGGCAGAGCCCTCAACCATCAGCATTGCGCCTTCGATATCGGCTGCGTTGAGATCCTTCATCTTACCTTCGGCGATCGCACGGACCTGAGCCTTGGTGATGGTGCCGGCCTTGCCGCCCTTACCAGGCGTCTTGGAACCGGACGTGATCTTCGCTTCCTTCTTCAGCCAGTAGGTAACCGGCGGCTGCTTCATTGCGAAGGTGAAGGACTTGTCCTGGTAATAGGTGATGACGACCGGGATCGGCATACCCTTTTCCATTTCCTGCGTGGCGGCATTGAACGCCTTGCAGAATTCCATGATGTTGATGCCACGCTGACCAAGCGCCGGGCCGATCGGCGGGGACGGGTTAGCCGATCCTGCCTTGACCTGAAGCTTGAGCTGGCCTGCTACTTTCTTAGCCATTTCTCTGCCTTTCGTTATGGACCGAATGTCGGCCCGATATGCCGACCCGAAGGATCGACGGCTGCGGTTGCGTGGTACGGTCGGGACATCCGGCTAAGACGCCTCCCCTCCCACGCGGTTGCGGCAAACGCCGCGCGAGGCCGACCACATCAAGCGGTCGACCCCAATTCGAAACAAATGTTCAGACCTTCTCGACCTGAGCGTATTCGAGCTCCACCGGAGTGGCGCGACCAAAGATCGAAACTTCGACCTTGAGGCGCGAACGCTCTTCATCGACATCCTGCACCACACCGTTGAACGATGCGAACGGACCGTCGGAAACACGAACCTGTTCACCGATCTCGTAGGAGATCGAGGACTTCGGACGCTCGACACCTTCCTGGACCTGACCTAGGATACGGTCGGCTTCAAAGTCCGGGATCGGAACCGGCTTGTTGTCGGAACCAAGGAAACCGGTGACCTTCGGCGTATTCTTGATCAGGTGATAGGCTTCGTCGGTCAGGTTCGCACGAACCAGAACGTAGCCGGGGAAGAACTTGCGCTCGCTGTCGACCTTGCGGCCGCGACGCACTTCCGTCACCTTCTCTGTCGGCACCAGAATACGTTCGAACAGATGCTCAAGCCCTTTCTGGCGAGCCTTGTTCTCGATATCCTCAGCGACCTTCTTTTCGAAGTTCGAATATGCGTGGACGATGTACCAACGTGCCGCCATCTTCATACCAACCAATCAAACGCCGAAATTCATAACGAAGCCGAGGAGCCAGCCGATAAGCTGGTCAGCGGCGAAAAAGAACAGGGCAGCCACAACAACCATGACCAGGACCATCGCGGTCGAGATCATTGTTTCACGACGCGAAGGCCAGGTGACCTTCTTCGTCTCGGTGCGCACCTGTCGCAGGAACGTAATCGGGTTGGTTTTGGATGCCATAACTGTCCACGCAATTACGGCACGTAAAGCTGATCTTATTCAGCCCCACGCACCGCGTGTCTGTTCTTACCCTACATAGACACCGATTTCAGCTTTCACAAGAGGAAATCGATATCCGATGAAGCCGGACTACCGGCAGACCAATTTTCTTCGGCGACCATGCTGCGAAACAACCGCGCGTATCAACCTCAAGAAAATGGCAGGGGCGGCCGGGCTCGAACCGACGACCTGCGGTTTTGGAGACCGCCGCTCTACCAACTGAGCTACACCCCTAAACCCTTTTTGGACCTGCGCCGAAGCGCTGTCCGTGAAGGACGTGTGCGCTCTTTAAGGCGATGAACCGGAGTTGGCAAGTGGGTTTCTGCAAGAGATGCGACACTTTTATGGATGAACGGTGGAAAGCCCATTCAAGCCGCCGGCTTTTCAGACCCATCACCAAATGCGCATTCACGATTCTGCCCGGTACCGGGCGCATTTTCGAAGGTACAGCGCGCTTCGGGCGGCGTGCCGCAGACCTTGGACAGTTGCTTGAAGCCGACGCAGCGACCATCCGGCCACGATAGCCGGGGCCGCCCTTGCATCCACAGCCCTTGCAGGCCGGCCGCTCCGGACAGCGCGCCTCTGCCGGTACTGGCAGAATCATGGAAGAGGACAGAATCACAATTGCAACAATGAGATACCGAATCAAAGGTGCCCCCTCCCCGACAGAATCACCAACGAAAAAGGCCTCGCCGTTGCCGGCGAGGCCTATCTTATTCAATTCGATCGAGGATTACTCGACGATCGAGGCAACGATGCCGGCGCCGACGGTACGGCCGCCTTCGCGGATAGCGAAGCGCAGCTTTTCTTCCATCGCGATCGGAACGATCAGTTCAACAGCAACCGTGACGTTGTCGCCCGGCATAACCATTTCCGTGCCTTCCGGCAGCGAAACGATACCGGTCACGTCCGTCGTGCGGAAGTAGAACTGCGGACGGTAGTTGGTGAAGAACGGCGTATGACGGCCGCCTTCTTCCTTCGTCAGGATGTAGGCTTCTGCCATGAACTTCTTGTGCGGCTTGACCGAACCCGGCTTGCACAGGATCTGACCACGCTCGACGCCGTCACGCTGTACGCCACGGATCAGCGCGCCGACGTTGTCGCCGGCCTGGCCCTGATCGAGCAGCTTGCGGAACATTTCAACGCCGGTAACCGTCGTCTTGGTCGTGTCGCGGATGCCGACGATTTCGACTTCTTCGCCAACCTTGACGATACCACGCTCGACGCGGCCGGTCACAACCGTACCACGACCCGAGATCGAGAACACGTCTTCGATCGGCATCAGGAACGGCTGGTCGATCGGACGCTCAGGCGTCGGGATGTAGGCGTCGACCTGAGCCATCAGCTCGCGGATCGCGTCTTCACCGATCTTCTTGTCCGAATCGTTCAGAGCGGCCAGAGCCGAACCCTTGACAACCGGAACGTCGTCGCCCGGGAAGTCGTAGGACGACAGAAGTTCGCGAACTTCCATTTCCACGAGTTCCAGCAGCTCTTCGTCGTCGACCTGGTCGACCTTGTTGAGGAACACGACCAGAGCCGGAACGCCAACCTGACGAGCAAGCAGGATGTGCTCGCGGGTCTGCGGCATGGGGCCATCGGCAGCCGAGCAAACCAGGATAGCGCCGTCCATCTGGGCAGCACCGGTGATCATGTTCTTGACGTAGTCGGCGTGGCCGGGGCAGTCGACGTGCGCGTAGTGGCGGTTCGGCGTCTCATACTCGACGTGTGCCGTCGAGATGGTGATGCCGCGTGCCTTTTCTTCCGGTGCAGCGTCGATCTGGTCGTACGCCTTGAACTCGCCGAAATACTTCGTGATCGCTGCCGTCAGAGACGTCTTGCCGTGGTCGACGTGGCCGATCGTGCCGATGTTCACGTGCGGCTTGTTACGCTCAAACTTGCTCTTTGCCATTGATGCTTCCTATAATCTGTAGGGATGATAGATCCGCAGTGAACGGATTTGGTGTCGCCGTTTAAGGCTTTCGCTACGAATGCGCAAGACTTAATTGCTGGGCCCTATTTAGGTGCGCGCTTGCAGAACACCAAGCCCTGCGAAGCGACTGTTTTCCCATTTGCTTATAAAGTGCGGATCACCGGCCACCCGGCTCATCCGCGATCCCCTCACCGGCTCATCGCGAATATGGCGAAGTTCACGGCCAGCAGCAGAACGATCGTGGCTACGAAGCCGCCGACGAAATAAAACATGCGCCGACCAAATGGCTTGGCGCTGTTGAAGACAGGAATATAGAGGAGAGAAAATCTGGAGCGGGTAGCGGGAATCGAACCCGCGTATTCAGCTTGGAAGGCTGCTGCTCTACCATTGAGCTATACCCGCGGGGTCTGGTTCGATCCATGCAACGAAATGGTGGAGGGAGTTGGATTTGAACCAACGTAGGCTGAGCCAACGGATTTACAGTCCGTCCCCTTTAACCACTCGGGCATCCCTCCAGTATTTCGTCTGGATCGAGAACCAAGCTCTTCAGAACGTTCAGCGAAACCGCGTCTCGTTCTGTGCGGCGTATATGACGGGCACTTTCGCTGCTGTCAACACGGGTCAAAACGAAAACTTCAGAAAAAACACAGATTGATATGTCAGGCTGATGAATGTGCCCTCACCCTGTGGATAGAGTGAACGGCGACCAAAGCTCTGCAAACCAGCGGATACGGGGCTTTGCCGGAACCGCGCCTGCCGTTATAAGGCGGCATGAGCAAAAATGATCAAAACGACAAATCCGGGCGTGACAGCCATTACGCCACCCTGCGCCGCAATGTGCGCGATGCCAAACGCCAGCGCGGCGACATTCCGACGCCGGATCCGCGCAAGCGACCGAAACCCGCGCATGAAAACTGGAAGGCGCCGCAGCTGCAGCCTGACCAGGTCTTTCTCTATGGCCTGCACACCGTGCGCGCCGTCATAGACAATCCCGAGCGCAAGATCGTCAAACTGACGGTGACGCAGAACGCCTTCGTGCGTCTCGATATCGGCGAATCCCACGCCCTGCCCTTCCCTGTCGAATTCGTCTCGCCGCAGGATATCGACAAACATCTCGGCCCCGACGCCATTCATCAGGGCGCTATGATCGAGACGAAACCGCTGCCGGTTCGCCGTCTGGAAGCGCTGAAGGAAAGCAATCTCATTCTCGTGCTCGATCAGGTTACCGATCCGCACAATGTCGGCGCCATCATGCGCTCCGCCGTCGCCTTCGAGGCAGGCGCTCTGATCACCACCCAGCGTCACAGCCCGACCGAATCGGGCGTCATGGCCAAGTCGGCCTCCGGCGCGCTGGAAATGATACCCTATATCCAGATCGGCAATCTGGCCGATGCACTGGCCGAGTTGCAGAAACTCGGGTTCCAGACGATTGGTCTCGATTCGGAAGGCCCGGCCCCGCTGGAAGGCACGTTCGCTGCGGGCAAGGTTGCGCTCGTGCTCGGTTCCGAGGGCAAGGGCCTGCGCCAGAAGACGCGCGAAACCGTCGATGCGCTGGCGCGTCTCGACATGCCGGGCGCGATCAAATCGCTCAATGTGTCGAATGCGGCAGCGATCGCGCTTTACGCAGCACGTCAGCATCTGGCCAAGGCGTAATCAACCGTCAGTGCAGCGCCGTCGCCCGCTTGTCGAAACAACGCATGCGTTCGGGCGGCGTCGCATTGCGGCCATCCCGCACCTCGGCGGCGAACTGGATCGAGCCGATCAGTTCGAGATCGAACAGTGGTTTCGAGATGACGCCGAGCGTTCCGGGTATGCCGCTGGCAATTGCCTCTGGGTTGGCGGTCATGAAAATGACTGTCAGCCCGCGTGCCGCAAGCTCCCGGCCGATATCCGGGCCGGTGGCGCCATCCTGCAGGTGAACATCGACAAGGGCGATGTCGGCATCATCGCCGGCATCCAGGGCATCGGCGGTATTGGCCGCAATGCCGGCAACTTCATGACCCAGGGCCAGCACCGCATCTTCGATATGCAATGCGATCAGCAGCTGGTCTTCTACCACGAGAATCCGATGCGGCATGTGGCCCTCTTCGTTTTATGACTGGATATAATGGCGCGCACGCAGTTTTGTTCCACAACCTCTAATATTTGATGCAGGCGTGAACCACCGCCGCCACAACCGTTCGCAAAAATCTGCGCCTGACCAAGAGAATCAGTTAGAAATCACCGCATGATTCGGAAAAGCCCATGAGCCTCGCCTATCTCGAAACACTCAACGACGCTCAGCGTCGCGCAGTCGAGCACGGTGCGACGGCCGCCAAGACCGGCGACAGCGGCCCGCTGCTGGTCATCGCCGGGGCAGGATCCGGCAAGACCAACACGCTGGCGCATCGCGTTGCCCACCTGATCGTCAATGGTGCCGATCCGCGCCGTATCCTGCTGATGACATTTTCCCGACGGGCCGCCTCAGAGATGGGCAAACGCGTCGAGCGCATCTGCGGTCAGGTTCTCGGCGCCAATGCCGGCGTCATGACCGATGCGATGGCCTGGGCCGGCACATTCCACGGCATCGGCGCGCGACTGATGCGCATGTATGCCGAACAGATCGGCCTCGACCCGGATTTCACCATCCACGACCGCGAAGACTCAGCCGACCTGATGAACCTCATCCGGCACGAACTGGGTTTCTCCAAAACGGAAAGCCGGTTTCCGACAAAGGGCACCTGCCTTGCCATCTATTCACGCGTGGTGAATTCGGAAGCAGCACTCGGCGAGGTGCTGAAGACAAATTTTCCATGGTGTGCCGCCTGGGAAGCGCAACTGCGTGACCTGTTCGGCTCCTATGTCGAAGCCAAGCAGGCCCAGAACGTTCTCGATTACGACGATCTTCTGCTCTACTGGGCGCAGACCATGTCCGAGCCGCAGCTGGCCACCGATATCGGCGCGCGTTTCGATCATGTTCTGGTCGATGAATATCAGGACACCAATCGGCTGCAATCGACCATCCTGATGGGCTTGAAACCCGGCGGCCGCGGCCTGACCGTGGTCGGCGACGACGCCCAGTCGATCTATTCGTTTCGCGCCGCCACAATCCGCAACATTCTGGATTTTCCAAAATCCTTCGAACCGCCGGCCGATATCATCACGCTCGACCGCAATTACCGCTCCACGAATACTATCCTGGCCGCCGCCAATGGCGTCATCGATCTGGCCCGCGAACGCTTCACCAAGAACCTGTGGACCGAGAGGCAATCGGCGGAACGGCCTCGCCTCGTCGCCGTGCGCGATGAAAACGAGCAGGCCAATTACATCTGCGAAAAAATTCTGGAGAACCGCGAAACCGGCATGCCCCTGAAAAACCAGGCCGTGCTGTTCCGCTCCTCCAACCATTCCGGCCCGCTGGAAGTGGAACTCACCCGCCGCAACATTCCCTTCGTGAAATTCGGCGGCCTGAAATTTTTGGACAGCGCGCATGTGAAGGACCTGCTGGCCGCACTGCGTTTTGCCCAGAACCCACGTGACCGCGTCGCCGGTTTCCGGCTGATGCAGCTCATCCCCGGTGTCGGCCCGCAGACGGCCGGCAAAATTCTGGATGCCATCGCAACCGATCCCGAGCCACTCGCGGCTTTGCAGGAAATCCCCGCCCCGCCCCGCAGCGGCGAGGACTGGATGCGATTCGTCGAGATGTTATCGTCCGTAAGGCGCGGCGAAGGCTGGCCATCGGAAATCGGCACGGCCCGTAACTGGTACGAACCGCATCTGGAGCGCATCCATGAGGATGCCGAGACCCGCAAGGCCGATCTTCTGCAACTGGAACAGATTGCCTCGGGATATGCCTCACGCGAACGGTTCCTCACCGAACTGACGCTCGACCCGCCCAGCGCCACCAGCGATCAGGCCGGCGTGCCGCTGCTAGACGACGATTACCTGATCCTCTCGACCATCCATTCGGCCAAGGGGCAGGAATGGCGCTCGGTCTTCGTGCTGAACTGCGTCGATGGCTGCATTCCCTCCGATCTCGGTGTCGGCACCAGCGCCGAAGTCGAGGAAGAACGCCGCCTGCTCTACGTGGCGATGACGCGCGCCAAGGACAGCCTCGACCTCATCACCCCGCAACGTTTCTTCACCCACGGCCAGCACTCTCAGGGCGACCGGCATGTCTATGCCGCCCGCACCCGCTTCATTCCGGCAACGTTGCTGCAGTTTTTCGAAACGGCGGCTTGGCCGGTGGTGGAGCCGATGTCGGAAGCGGAAAAGGCGGCCCGCAAGCAGGTGCGCATCGACGTGACGGCGCGTATGCGTGGGATGTGGCGGTAAACGCGGCCTCAGATAAAGAAAGGCCCCCTCTGGCCTGCCGGCCATCTCCCCCACAAGGGGGGAGAAAACTCGCGGCAACCGACTTGCCTCAAACAGATCTCGGCGGTGAGGCTGGGTTAAGCCCTCCCCCTTGTGGGGAGGCTTGGGAGGGGTCTTTTTTCCTCATGTCCTGACGCCTCACCCCTCCGGCACATTCTCCTCCAGTTCTTTCAACCACACCCGAGCATTGCCATCCGACGGCGCGCGCCAGTCGCCACGCGGCGACAGCGAACCACCGGACGTAACCTTCGGGCCGTTCGGCGAGGCCGAGCGCTTGAACTGGCTGATGGTGAAGAAGCGGAACAGAAATGTCTGCATCCATTTCCTGATGGTGGCGAGATCGTATGCGCGGCGCTTTTCATCCGGGAAATGCGAAGGCCATGCGCCGGCGGCCACATCGCTCCAGGCATGATGCGCCAGATAGGCAATCTTCGACGGTTTCAGGCCATACCGCGTCAGGTAATAGAGCGTGAAATCGTGCAGGTCGTAAGGACCGATCTTGTCCTCGGTGCTCTGGATGACGCCGTCCGCGCCCGCCGGCACCAGTTCCGGCGAGATGATCGTGCCGAGCACGCGCTCCAGCGTCGCATTCGCCTCGGCATCAAAACTGCCGCTCTCGATCACCCAGCGGATCAGATGCTGGATCAACGTCTTCGAGACCGAGCCATTGACATTGTAATGGCTCATCTGGTCGCCGACACCATAGGTGGACCAGCCAAGACCGATTTCCGAAAGGTCGCCGGTGCCGAGCACCAGCGCGTTGCGCTGATTGGCGGCGCGGAACAGAAAATCGGTGCGCAGACCCGCCTGCACGTTTTCAAACGTCACATCATAAACCGGCTCGCCGCCCGAAAACGGATGGCCGAGATCTTTCAGAAGCTGCAGCGCCAGCGGCTTGATATCCACCTCTTCCGCCGTAATTCCGATGCTGCGCATCAGCGACCAGGCATTGCCGAGCGTTTCGTCGCCGGTGGCGAAACCCGGCATGGTGAAGCCGAGAATATCGGTGCGCGGCCAGCCCAGTCTGTCAAAGGCGCGCGCCGCCACCAGCAGCGCATGGGTGGAATCCAGCCCGCCGGAAATGCCGATGCAGAGACGCTTGATGCCGGTTGCCCGCAGGCGCTTCATCAGGCCCTGCACCTGAATGTTGAAGGTCTCGTAACAATCCTGATCCAGACGGGCCGGATCGGATGGCACGAAAGGATACCGCGCAACGGATCGCTTCAGGCCGATATTGCCTTCGGGCGCCGCGAACTCGAAACCGACGCGGCGGAATGGCTGGTCTGCCCGCAACACACGCTCGGCCGCATCTTCGAAAGTGACGGTGCGCAGCCGCTCCAGCGCCAGGCGCTCGACATCGATATCGGCAACGCACATCTGCGACGCATCCGGGAACCGTTCGGTTTCGGCCAGCAGATCGCCAAGTTCATAGATGCAGGCCTGCCCGTCCCAGGCGAGATCGGTGGTCGATTCGCCCGGCCCCGCCGCCGAATAGAGATAGGCGGCAATGTTACGCGACGACTGGTTGGCGCAGAGCTGTTTTCGCACATCCGCCTTGCCGACCGTGACATTGCTGGCCGACAGGTTGGTGAGGATGGTCGCGCCTGCCATAGCGCCAAAATCGCTCGGCGGTGCCGGCACCCATACATCCTCGCAGATTTCCACATGGAAAACGAAATCGGCGATGCGGCGGTCCTCGAACAGAAGATCGATGCCGAAGGGCACGACCTGTCCAGCAACCGAAATCTCCTGTCCGCGCACCGTGCGGCCCGAAGCGAACCAGCGTTTTTCGTAGAACTCGCGGTAGTTGGGCAGATGCGCTTTCGGCACCACGCCGAGAATTTGGCCCGCATGAATGACGATGGCGCAATTATAAAGCCGGCCGCGATGGCGAAGCGGCGCCCCCACCAGCAGCACGGGAATGAGCGCGCGGCTCACTTCGACCAGCGTCTTCAGCGCAGTTTCGACGGAATCGAGAAGTGCAGCCTGCCCCAGCAGATCATCGATCGAATAACCGGAGATGCCAAGTTCGGGAAACACCATCAGCGCCACGCCCTGATCATGGCCCTGACGCGCCAGCTCCAGCACCGCCTGTGCATTGAAGGCCGGATCACCGATCTCGCAGGCCGGCGTGGCTGTGGCGACGCGCACAAAACCGTGGGCATAGGCAGAATGAAAATTCATCGGGCACTCCGTCTTCTCAGATGCGCCATAAGTAATGCTGCGGCGCGGCGCGGTCGAGAGCGTTTTGGTGATTCTCGGCAAAGCAGATGGTCATGGTGTCATTGGCGGGTCCGCCCGCCGGATCATCGCGCCTCGTCCGGCGAAAATGCACAGGAATGGCCAAATTATCAGTCGTCAAATCCGCTTCTTGCGCCTTCGCGCCAATTTCCTCTTTACAGCCAATCAAAATATGGTAACTCCCCTCTCCATTGCCCTTGTAGCTCAGTTGGTAGAGCACCTGATTTGTAATCAGGGGGTCACGAGTTCGAACCTTGTCGGGGGCACCACTTTTCGAATTTCCGACTTCCGGCCTTTGCGCTCTGGAAGTCGGAAATCTCGCAAAGCCTTGAATTCACTCTTCCGCTATCGACATCAGTCCCGCCGCCTGCTTCAGGCACGGCAAGGCTATTCTTTTCCACAGTCTTTGACATTTCTGCGTATGCCGCGCCACCAATGGTGCTTGGCTCCGCTCAAGCCGTTCAGCGGCCTTGTCGCCCTCCTCGCTTTTCATGTACCAAGGACGGCCATTGCAGAAGGTGCCGTTGATGTCTCAAAAGAAAAGCCTCGCATTCCTGGCGTCCATCGCGCCCGAGGCGCAGGCCGCGCTCGAAGAACTCACACGCCTTTACGGTCAGACACCGGTGGATGAGGCCGATGTGATCGTGGCGCTCGGCGGTGACGGCTTCATGCTGCAGACGCTGCATGACAGCATCAATTCGGGAAAACGTGTCTATGGCATGAACTGCGGTTCGGTCGGCTTTCTGATGAACGACTACCGTTCTGACAATCTGCACGAACGCGTGTCGGCCTCGGTCGAAAACGCCATACATCCATTGCGCATGACCACCACCAATACCGACGGCACCTCTTCCGTGGCGCTCGCCATCAATGAGGTCTATCTGTTTCGCCAGAGTTATCAGGCCGCAAAACTGCGTGTCGAGATCGACGGCAAGACGCGGCTGGAAGAACTGATCTGCGACGGCCTGATGGTGGCGACCCCTGCCGGCTCCACCGCCTACAATCTGTCCGCCCACGGGCCGATCCTGCCGCTGGAAGCGCCGCTGCTTGCCATGACGCCGGTCAGCGCGTTCCGGCCGCGTCGCTGGCGCGGTGCGCTGCTTCCCAACCGCGTCTGTGTCGATATCCATATCCTCGAAGCCGAAAAACGCCCGGTCAATGCGGTGGCAGACAATACCGAGGTGAAATCGGTACTGCATATCCGCGTCGCCCAGCTGAAGGACATGAAGGCGCATATCCTTTCCGATCCCGATCATTCCTGGTCCGATCGCATTCTGGCGGAACAGTTTGCGGATTGATTTCAAACGAACGACACGAAAAAGGCGGCCTCCGAAGAAGCCGCCTTTTCCATTTCCTGCGATATGACGCCAATCAGTCGATGTCGCCGCCGGCAACGTCCGCCTTGCCGCTGATACGGTGGGCAAGCGCGGCTTCCATGAACGCATTTAGATCGCCGTCGAGCACATCGCCCGGAGCCGTGCTTTCGACACCGGTACGCGTATCCTTGACCAACTGATACGGCTGCAGAACGTAGGAACGGATCTGGTGACCCCAACCGATGTCGCTCTTGGAGGCGGCTTCCGCGTTGGCGGCCGCTTCGCGCTTCATCAATTCGGCTTCGTACATACGGGCGCGCAGCATGTCCCACGCCTTGGCGCGGTTCTTGTGCTGCGAACGTTCCTGCTGGCAGGACACGACGATGCCGGTCGGAATATGAGTGATACGCACGGCCGAGTCGGTGGTGTTGACGTGCTGACCACCCGCACCCGAAGCGCGGTAGGTGTCGATACGGCAATCGCTTTCGTTCACCTCGATATTGATCGAGTCGTCGACGACCGGATAAACCCAGATCGACGAGAAAGACGTGTGGCGACGCGCGTTCGAATCGTAAGGCGAGATACGCACGAGACGATGCACACCCGATTCGGTCTTCAGCCAGCCAAAGGCGTTGTGGCCCTTGACGAGAATGGTCGCCGATTTGATGCCGGCTTCTTCGCCGTCATGCATTTCGAGGATCTCGACCTTGTAACCCTGACGCTCGGCCCAGCGCGTGTACATGCGCAGCAGAATGTTCGCCCAGTCCTGGCTTTCCGTGCCGCCGGCACCGGAATGCACTTCGACATAGGTGTCGTTGCTGTCGGCTTCACCGGACAGCATGGCTTCGACCTGACGGCGGTTTGCCTCGGCACGCAATGCTCGCAGAGCATCCTCGGCGTCCTTGATGATCGCTTCGTCGCCCTCGTCCTCACCCATTTCGATGAGTTCGATATTGTCGTTGAGCTGCTGCTCCAGCGATTTCACGCCGTTGATGCTGTCATCCAGCTGCTGGCGCTCGCGCATCAGCTTCTGGGCTTCCTGGGCATCGTTCCAGAGGTTGGGATCCTCTGACTTGTTGTTCAACCAGTCCAGTCGTCTTACCGCCTGATCCCAGTCAAAGATGCCTCCTCAGCAGGCTTATGGCCTGCTTGATTTCGTCGGTGACGTTGATCATTTCGTTGCGCATATGCGTGCAAACTTCCCGTCTTTTACTTGGAAATGAGGCCTGACATAGAGACGGCGGGCGAGGATGTAAACCCCGCCCGCCGCTTCGAACCTAAGCCATGAATGGATCAGAACAAACCGCCGGCACCCGAGGTGACCGCCTGCTGCGCCTGCGGCGACGTGCGCAGGATTTCCTCGGCCGGCATCGTGTCTTCCATGCCGATCACGCTGAACGTGTCGGACGGGCCGGTGCCGGGTTTGAAGGCTTCGACGATCGTGTCCGGCTCGCCTTCGTTGGCGAACATGCCGGTCTTGCGGTTGACGGCGATGAACTGCATGCCCTGCGGCACCTGGAATTTTCCGGCTTCACGGGTCTTTTCGGCCTTTTCGATAAAGTCCGCGAAGATCGGTGCGGCGAGGCTGCCGCCGGTCGCGCCGCGTCCGAGCGTCGCCGGGTTGTCGAAACCGATATAAAGTCCGGCAACGAGATCCGGCGAGAAGCCGACGAACCATGTGTCCTTGCTGTCGTTGGTCGTGCCGGTCTTGCCGGCGATCGGACGGTCGGCAACATGGATCTTGCCGGCAGCCGAACCACGGATCACCACGCCTTCGAGCATGGACGTCACCTGATAGGCGGTCATCGGGTCGAGAACCTGCTCGCGATTGTCGGCCAGAACAGGCTCTTCCTGATTTGCCCAGCTGTTGGCGTTGCAGCCTTCGCAAGTGCGCTCCTCGTGACGGAAGATCGTCTTGCCGTAACGGTCCTGAATACGGTCGACCAGCGTCGGCTTGATCTGCTTGCCGCCATTGGCGATGACCGAATAGGCCGAAACCATGCGCAGCACGGTGGTTTCGCCGGACCCCAGCGCCATCGGCAGGTAAGGCGCCATCTTGTCGTAGATGCCGAAACGCTCGGCATATTCGGCGACCAGATCCATGCCCATGTCCTGCGCCAGACGAACGGTCATCTGGTTGCGGGATTTTTCGATACCGGTGCGCAGCGTAGAAGGACCACCGCCATCTTCGCCACCATAGTTGGTCGGGCGCCAGACCTGATTGCCGGACACGACCTCGATCGGCGCATCCATGATCACGGAGGCCGGCGTATAACCATTGTCCATGGCGGCCGCATAAACGAACGGCTTGAACGACGAACCGGGCTGGCGCATTGCCTGCGTGGCGCGGTTGAATTCGGACTGGGCGTAGGAGAAGCCGCCGACCATGGCCAGAACGCGGCCGGTATGCGGATCCATCGCCACCAGCGCGCCCTGCACCTTCGGCGGCTGGCGCAGACGGTAGAAGCCCTGCTTGCCGGTAAGCGGCTCAACATAGATGACATCGCCGGCCTTCAGCACACCTTCGGGCGAACGCGCCGTCTTGCGCTCGCCGGCTGCGTCACGATAGGCCCATTTCATGTTTTCGGCGTCGATATGACCGCGCTCGCGCTCATCGACCACCTTGCCGCCGGCTGCCGTTTCAGGCTGCAGGCCGATGTCGACACCGGTGGCCGAAACCGCCGTCACGACAGCAAGCTTCCATTCAGGCACGTCACGCAGCGAGGGCAGCTTGGCCAGTTCCGGGCCCCAGTCGCCGCTGGCGGCAATCTGCTTGACCGGACCATGGAAACCGCGGCGCTCGTCATAATCGACCAGACCACGCTGCAAGGCGGCACGCGCCTGCAGCTGCATATTCGGATCGATGGAGGTGCGCACCGACAGGCCACTCTCGTAAAGGGCCTTGTCGCCATACTTGCCGATGATCTGGCGGCGGACTTCCTCGGCAAAGAAATCGGTACCAAGCAGCGACGGGCCGCTCCGGCGCAGGGTAACGCCCAGCGGATGGGTCTTCGCCTCGGTCGCGTCTTCGACGGTAATGTAGCCATTTTCGGCCATGCGATCGATCACCCAGTTGCGGCGCTCGACGGCGGCCTTCTCGTGGCGGAACGGGTGATAGTTGGCGGGGCCTTTCGGCAACGAGGCGAGATAGGCCGATTCGGCGATCGTCAGCTCGGTCACCGACTTGTCGAAATAGGTGAGTGCTGCGCCGGCAATGCCGTAGGAGTTCATGCCGAAAAAGATCTCGTTCAGATAAAGCTCGAGAATCTTGTCCTTGGAATAGGTCTGCTCGATACGGAAGGAGAGAATGGCTTCCTTGACCTTACGGTCCATCGTCTGGTCGGCAGAAAGAAGGAAGTTTTTCGCGACCTGCTGGGTGATGGTCGAAGCGCCTTCAGGACGACGGCCGGAGCCGATATTCTGCAGGTTATTGACGACGGCACGGCCGAGACCGGTGATATCGACACCCGGATGATTGTAGAAATTCTTGTCTTCGGCCGAAAGAAACGCCGCCTTGACGCGATCCGGCACGGCCTGGATCGGCAGGAACAACCGGCGTTCGCGGGCATATTCCGCCATCAGCGCGCCGTTGCCGGCATGAACGCGGGTGGCGACCGGCGGCTCGTAGGAATTCAGGACTTCATAATCCGGCAGATCGCGGGTCACGCCGACCAGATAAACGGCCGCTGCGGCCGCAACTGCGAGAAAGAGCACGCAGCCCAGTCCGAACATGTATCCAATCAATCTGATCATCAGGCGCTACCGTCTATCATCGTAGGGTGCAAAAAAGCACAATCGCATATTTTCTGGCGTTTTGCACGGAGAGGCCGAGAGTACAAGCCTTTGCGCGCATTCGCGACTTCTGCGCCCTCAAGCATTACGGGCACACTCAAAATCGTCGCTATTCGTATGGCGTCGAATAACCGTTCGAATGTGCGTAAAATAGGGCTTGGCCACGTTAATCCCATGACATCCCGACAGAACAGGCTGTCCGGCGCGCCACATGTTGCAAACTCATCACGATCGCGGCACCGATAAACTTCGTCTATCAGCCGCCGTCCGCCATGGCGCGCCCGCGATATTGCAGAACGGCATCGGCAATCAGCCCGGTCACCTTTTCCCGCCATTTCTCATCCAGCAACAGTTTCTCGTCATCGGCGTTCGACAGAAAGCCCAGCTCCAACAGCACGGAAGGAATGTCGGGCGCGCGCAAAACCTGGAAACCGGCCGAACGACGCGGATTGTTGATAAGCCCCACCTGCCCCTCGAAAGACGTCACAACCCGGTCGGCAAGCGAAATCGAAAAAGCCTGGGTTTCGCGGCGCGTCAGGTCCATCAGGATATCGGCCACCTCGGGCGGTCCATCCTGCAGGCTGTAACCGGCCAGCTGGTCGGAGAGATTTTCGCGCGCCGCAAGGTTTTCCGCCATGCGGTCGGAAGCCTTGTCGGACAGCGTATAGACCGTCGCGCCGCGAATATCCTTTTCGCGCAGCGTGTCGGCATGCAGCGAGATGAACAGGTCGGCCTTGCCCTGGCGCGCGCGCGTCACCCGCTCCGAGAGCGACAGGAAATGATCGTCCTCGCGCGTCAAGAATGCCTTCATGCCGGCCTTGCCATCGAGCTTGGCCTGCAAATCCTGCGCAAAGGCAAGCGTAATGGCTTTTTCCTGAACCTTGCCGTCGGCGCCCGTCGCACCCGCATCAATGCCGCCGTGCCCCGCGTCGATGGCGATCGTAAAAACGTCGTCCTTCGGCTCGATTGTTGAAACCGCGTTGATATCGCCGGGCGCGTCCCATACCTGCTTGCGCACCATCTCGACAAATGCCTTGTCGGTGGTCATCTCGGCGTCGAGCACAAGACGGTAGCCGTGATCGTCGTTTTTCTGCACTTCGGCCATGACGAGCTTGACCGGACGTATGGCAGTCAGCACGAGGCGGGCATTCGCCTCCCCCATCGCGCCATATCGGATATCCTTGAACAGGCCGCGCGCCGTCAGATCCTGGGGCGAAAAACCAAAGGCGGTTGCCGGCAGATCGATGACCACCCGGTCGGGATTGGAAACGTAGTGCACGGAAAAGGTCGGCTTTCCGTCGAAATCCAGCACGACACGGGTGCGGGCATCGTCACCGGCAATGCGGGCGCCGAACGCGAGCAATGGCTGCGCGGCTGGCTGATCGGTCGCTGCGGCCCGCGCCTGAGGCACGCCCACCGCCAAAAACCCGCCGCAAACAACAGCGGCCAGTGAAATCATGGAGGCCAAGCCAGCACGGCGAATCACCGCGCCGCAGCCAAACAATCCGCCAACGCGCGACATGTCAGTTTTCATTCTCGCCGCCAATGCTGCTCCAAACTTCCGAATGAGCGCTCGAAGCGCCTTTCCACAGCCTGCTGATACCACGTCGGGTGTTGCCCTCGATACAGTCAGATCAGCTCTACCAAGAGTGGCAAAATCGATATTCCGCACGATATCTGGAGTTTTTTGTTCGACTTCGATGTTTTTTCGCCGATTCCGCTCGCCGAATGCGAGGGTTGCACCATATTTCACGCGCCTTAGCCCTGTCACGAATCATGATCCATGGCTGTCATATAACAAGGCGTAGGAATTGATCTACAATAAGGCGCGGCCGGCTTTTCCCTTGCCATAGCAACAATTAAAACATAAAAGACAAAGAAGGGTCAAAGTGTTGACGGGATAGGACTGCCACGGGCAGCCAGCCGATAAGGACCTGGCGCCATACACGGGCATACATCCGTCGTCGCTGCACTTTGCCTCTGAAACACTATCCGCACCGGCGGTGGCCGGAACAGTACCCAGTCGCGGGCATCGTATCGCTCGCACGGAGCATATTCATCGGACCCGCATGGGTCTTCACGTATCGTCATTCTCGTCTGGTCTTAGATGTCGCGGCACGTTTTTCAAAACCTGGAGATGCTGAGGGAGCCGAAAGCTCCGCCGGCTATCGGGTTGCGGTCGCCACGGAAGCGCCTTGCGGGAATCATCTTATCCGGCGCAACAACCGCGACGCATGATCGGCCTGCCCTTGCGGCAGGCATCCGTGCCCCTGCGCGCTTGCGCCGAGGAGCACATATTCAATGGCAGACAAAATGCTCATCGACGCGTCTCACGAAGAGGAGACGCGGGTCGTAGTCGTCCGGGGTAACCGGATTGAAGAATTCGACTTCGAATCGCAACACAAGAAGCAGATCCGCGGCAATATCTATCTCGCCAAGGTGACCCGCGTAGAGCCGTCGCTTCAGGCAGCCTTCGTGGATTACGGCGGCAACCGTCACGGTTTCCTCGCTTTTGCTGAGATCCATCCTGATTATTACCAGATCCCGCTGGCTGACCGTCAGGCCCTGAAACAGGCCGAAGCGGAAGAGCAGCAGCGCATCGCCGATGCTGATGCCGTCGATCCGATCGTTGACAACGTTGTCGACCCTGGCCTGCAGGATCAGCCGGATGTCGGCGTGCCGGCAGCTGTGGTCGAGCAGGTTGAAGCCGCGCTCGGCGAAGAACCCGCCGCAGAAGAAGCGCAGCCGGAAGCCGCAGCCGAGGTTGTTGCCGAAGAAAAGCCGAAAAAGCCGCGCCGCAGCCGCGCTCGCAAGAAGGTTGCTGAAGAAGCACCGGCGGATGCAGAAGCCAGCGCTGAAGGCAATGACGACGACAGCACGCCGGGTGAAATGGCTGCCATGGTCGAGACCGATTCGATTTCGGAAGAAGTCGAAACCCGCGGTCGCCGTCGCGACGACGACGATGATGACGACGATGACAATCACGAGAAGGAAGAAATCGAATCCGTCGGCGCTGAAGACGCCATGGAAGAGGTTCCGGATCGCATCCAGCGCAAGCCGCGCAAGCAGTACCGCATTCAGGAAGTCATCAAGCGTCGCCAGATCCTGCTCGTTCAGGTCGCCAAGGAAGAACGCGGTAACAAGGGCGCAGCGCTCACCACCTATCTGTCGCTGGCCGGCCGTTATTCTGTCCTGATGCCGAACACGGCACGTGGCGGCGGCATTTCCCGCAAGATCACCCAGCCGACCGACCGCAAGCGTCTGAAGGAAATCGCACGCGATCTCGAAGTGCCGCAGGGCATGGGCGTGATCCTGCGCACCGCCGGCGCCAACCGCACCCGCGTCGAAATCAAGCGCGACTTCGAATACCTGATGCGCCTGTGGGAAAACGTCCGCACGCTGACGCTGCAGTCGACCGCACCCTGCCTGGTTTACGAAGAAGGTTCGCTGATCAAGCGGTCTATCCGCGACCTGTATAACAAGGACATCAACGAGGTCATCGTTTCCGGCGAAGAAGGCTATCGTGAAGCGAAAGACTTCATGAAGATGCTGATGCCGAGCCATGCCCGCGTCGTTCAGCCTTACCGCGACATGCACCCGATCTTCTCGCGCTCCGGTATCGAAGCGCAGCTCGATCGCATGCTGCAGCCGCAGGTGACCCTGAAGTCCGGTGGCTACCTGATCATCAACCAGACGGAAGCGCTGGTTGCCGTCGACGTCAACTCCGGTCGCTCCACCCGCGAGCACTCGATCGAAGACACTGCTCTGCAGACCAACCTGGAAGCGGCTGAAGAAGTTGCCCGCCAGCTGCGCCTGCGCGACCTTGCAGGCCTGATCGTCATCGACTTCATCGACATGGAAGAAAAGCGCAATAACCGCGCTGTCGAGAAGAAGCTGAAGGATTGCCTGAAAAACGACCGCGCCCGCATCCAGGTCGGCCGCATCTCGCATTTCGGCCTTCTGGAAATGTCGCGCCAGCGCATCCGCGCTTCGGTTCTGGAATCGACGACGCAGGTCTGCTCGCATTGCGGCGGCACCGGCCACGTCCGTTCGCAGTCTTCCGTTGCCCTGCACGTCCTGCGCGGCATCGAAGAGTATCTGCTCAAGAACACCACGCACGACATCACCGTGCGCACCACGCCGGATATCGCGCTCTACCTTCTGAACCACAAGCGTCAGACGGTTATGGATTACGAGAAGCGCTTCGGCGTCTCGATCTTCATCGAATCCGACCACAATGTCGGCGCAACGCATTTTGCCATCGATCGTGGCGAACCGGTGGAAAACCCGGTCAAGATCGAAAGCCTGATGCAGTTTGCGTCCATCCCGGTCGAGGACGAGGATGACGATATCGTCATCGAGGACGAGATCGACGAGGACGAAGAAGATATCGTTGAAGTCACCAGCGCGCCCGCCGCTCCGGCGCAGGCCCGTAATGACGACGACCAGAACGGCCGCAAGCGCAAGCGCCGCCGCCGCCGCCGCAACAAGAACGGCGAACGCAATGGCGATGCGCAGGCGCAGTCTGCCGACGACGACAGCATTTCCGGTGATGCCGATGAAGACGGCGAAGAAGGTGACGACGACGCCACCGAAGGTCAGTCTTCTGCCGACGCAGCCGAAGGTGATGAAGGCGCACGCCGCAAGCGTCGCCGTCGTGGCAAGCGTGGCGGTCGTCGCAACCGCACGGACGAAGACGGCAATGTCGTCGAAGGCTCCGGCGAGGATGATGGCGATAGCGAAGCTGCCGTGATCGCAGCAACCGGCGAACAGTCCGACGATGCAGCAACGGCTGCTGTCGAAACGCAGGTCGCTGAAGCTCCGGTTGCCGAGGTTGAGGCGGAAGCCCCGGCCGACGCCAAGAAGCCGCGCCGCACGCGTCGTGGCAAGGCTGCCGCGTCTCCGGCCGAAGAAGTCGCTGTCGCAGAAGTCGCGGTCGTAGAAACCATCGTCGAAAGCGAACCGGCTCCGGCTGCTCCGAAGGCACGCGCTTCCCGCAAGAAGGCTGCTCCCAAGGCGGATGCCGTTGTCGAAGCTCCGGTCGCAGTGACCGAAGAAGCCAAGCCTGCAGACGTCACGCCTGTTGCAGCCGTTGAGGAAGCGCCTGCAGTGGTCGAAGAAGCCGAACCGGCCAAGCCCGCCCGTGCGAACCGTGGCGACGCAGTGTCCTCTTCCGATCCGGTGATCAAATCCACCGCCCCGGAAAAGCCTGCGGAAGGCGACGACAAGCCGAAGAAAGCCGGCTGGTGGCAGCGCCGCGGCTTTTTCTAAGCCGTAAAAATCAAACATCTGAAACGGCCGCCATCGTGCGGCCGTTTTTGCATCTTCATAGGCCTTTTACGGTACAGGCGGAAACGCGCCGTTTTTGCGGTTTCCACATGGGCGGCGCTGGCTTACTCTTGCCGACCACGAACATTGATTTGAGACAGGACGAAGATGACCATCAAGGCCCCTACTCTCCGCACGACCGTTTTTGCGCTCATGGGTGCCACGGTGCTGGCGACATCAACGCTTATCAGCGTCAAGCCGGCTGCCGCCGAAATGACCGAAGCACAGAAGACGGAAATGGGCGCCTTCGTTCGCGAATACCTGATCGCCAACCCGGAAGTCCTGATCGAGGTCCAGCAGGCCTATGAGAAGAAGCAGTACGAAAGCCGCCTCAGCCAGGCCGGCGCGGGTATTGCCGAAAACAAGGACGCGATCTTCTCCGACAAGAACGACATCGTGCTGGGCAATCCGAAGGGTGACGTCACCGTCGTCGAGTTCTTCGATTACAATTGCGGTTACTGCAAACACGCGCTCGAGGACATGGACGCCATTCTGGAGAAGGACAAGGATGTCCGCTTCGTGTTGAAGGAGTTTCCGATCCTCGGGCCTGAATCCGTTGCCGCGCATCAGGTGGCCAATGCCGTGCGCCTGACCGCACCTGAAAAATATCCGGATTTCCATCGCAAACTGCTCGGCGGCGAGACACGCGCCACGGAAGAGACGGCAATGGAAGTCGCGACCTCGCTGGGTCTCGATGAGGCGAAACTGCGCCAGTCGATGAAGGACCAGCCGAACGACAACAACGTCAAGACGACCTACCGTCTGGCCAACGCGCTCGGCATTACCGGCACGCCCTATTATGTCGTCGGCAATGAAGCGCTGATCGGCGCCCAGGGTGCCGATGCCATCGAGGAGAAGATCGCCAACATCCGCAAGTGCGGCAAGGCAAGCTGCTAATCGCAGCCTGCCGCCGTTTTCGCGCCCCTTGAAAGGCCGGATGCCCGGTTATGCACGGGTTTCATGGCCGGGGGCTTTCCCTTGACGTTTCAGCGGTCTATAGGTGGCCCAGATTTTTCGACGGAACACTTGATGAGCAAGACGATTTTCGTCCTCAATGGGCCCAATCTCAACATGCTTGGAAAGCGTGAACCCGGCATCTATGGCGCCGGCACGCTGAAGGATGTTGAAAACCGTTGTATTGCGGTCGGCAAGGATCTCGGTTTCGACATCGATTTCCGCCAGAGCAATCATGAAGGCGTTCTGATCGACTGGATCCACGAGGCAGGCGAGAAGGCTGCGGGCGTCGCATTTAATGCCGGTGCCTACACACACACTTCGCTCGCTCTCCATGACGCCATCAAGGCCATCACCGTTCCGGTGGTCGAAGTGCATATCTCGAACGTGCATGCCCGCGAGGAAATCCGGCATCATTCGATGATTGCGCCGGCTGCCAAGGGCGTCATCTGCGGCTTCGGCCCGACGAGCTACATTCTCGCGCTGCATGCCTTAAAAGACATAACCAGCTGAAAAAAGACAACTACGTATAGGGTTTGCCATGTCTGAAAAGAAAAGCGGTATCGACAAGGTACTGATCCGCGATCTCGCCAACATCCTCAACGACACCGATCTCACCGAGATCGAAATCGAACAGGACGATATGCGTATCCGCGTTTCGCGTTCCGCTCCGCAATATGTCCAGGCACCGGTCATGGCCGCTGCTCCGGCCGCCGCTCCTGTTGCTGCAGCCCCGGCTGCTGCCGCTGCGCCTGCCGCATCGCCGCGTGACAACAAGAACGCCGTCACTGCCCCGATGGTTGGCACCGTATATCTGTCGCCGGCACCGGGTGCTGCCGCCTTCATCCAAGTCGGCGCCACCGTCAAGGAAGGCCAGACACTCCTGATCATCGAAGCGATGAAGACGATGAACCAGATCCCGTCGCCGCGTTCGGGCGTCGTCAAGGAAATCATCGTCAACGACGCACAGCCCGTCGAATACGGCGAACCGCTCGTCATCGTCGAATAACGCATAGGTCAGCCTGATGGTTTCCAAGGTCCTCATAGCCAATCGCGGCGAAATCGCGCTTCGCGTTCTTCGCGCCTGCAAGGAACTCGGCATCGCGACCGTTGCCGTGCATTCGACGGCCGACAGCGATGCCATGCACGTCCGCCTCGCCGACGAGAGCGTCTGCATCGGCCCGCCGCCGTCGCGTGACAGCTACCTCAACATCCACCAGATCGTCGCCGCCTGCGAGATCACCGGAGCGGACGCTGTCCATCCCGGTTACGGCTTCCTGTCGGAAAATGCCAAGTTCGCCGATATTCTCGACGCGCACGGCATCACCTTCATCGGACCGACCGCCGATCACATCCGCATCATGGGCGACAAGATCACCGCCAAGAAGACGGCGCAGGAACTCGGCATCCCCGTCGTTCCGGGTTCCGATGGCGAAGTTCTGCCGGAAAATGCGCTGGAAGTTGCCCGCAAGATCGGTTTCCCGGTCCTGATCAAGGCGACGGCCGGCGGTGGTGGCCGCGGCATGAAGCTTGCCCAGAGCGAAGCCGATCTGGACGAAGCCGTATCGTCGGCCCGTTCCGAAGCGCTTGCCGCTTTCGGCAACGATGCCGTCTACATGGAAAAGTATCTCGGCAAGCCGCGCCACATCGAAATCCAGGTTCTGGGCGACGGTGAAGGCAATGCGGTGCATCTGGGTGAACGTGACTGCTCGCTGCAGCGCCGCCACCAGAAGGTCTGGGAAGAAGCAAACTCCCCTGCCCTGACGGTCGAGCAGCGCATGAAGATCGGCGAAATCTGCGCGGATGCCATGCGCAAGCTGAAATACCGCGGTGCCGGCACGGTCGAATTCCTCTACGAAAACGGCGAGTTCTATTTCATCGAAATGAACACCCGCCTGCAGGTGGAGCACACGATCACCGAAGCCATCACCGGCATCGACCTGGTGCATGAGCAGATCCACATTGCCTCCGGCAAGGGTCTGTCCGTCACTCAGGAAGACGTGGTGTTTTCCGGCCATGCCATCGAGTGCCGCATCAATGCCGAGGATCCGCGCACGTTCGTGCCGTCGCCCGGCACGATCACCTATTACCACGCACCGGGTGGTCTGGGCGTTCGCGTCGATTCGGGCGCTTATGCCGGCTACAAGATCCCGCCTTTCTATGACAGCATGATCGGCAAGCTGATCGTGCATGGTCGCACCCGCGACGAATGCATGATGCGCCTGCGTCGCGTGCTCGACGAATTTGTCGTCGATGGCATCAAGACGACGATCCCGTTGTTCCAGGATCTGGTCGACAACCCGGATATCGCCGCTGGCGATTACGACATTCACTGGCTGGAAAACTATCTGGCCGGTGGCGCAGACATAGCGCACTGATCACAATGGCAGGCGGCCGCAGGAGAAAAGATCCGACCATTACCGCGGATATTCTCCTGCGAGCCTATTCCATAGGCCTGTTTCCCATGGCCGATTCGGCAGACGACCCGGAAATCTTCTGGGTCGAGCCTGACCTGAGGGGCATTATCCCCCTCGACACGTTTCACGTCTCGAAAAGCCTTTCCAAAGCCATCCGCAAGGCGCCGTTCGAAATCCGTTTCGACACTGCCTTTGCTGCCGTCATGGACGGCTGCGCCGAAGCCGTCGAGGATCGGCCGAGCACCTGGATCAACTCTACCATCCGCGCGCTCTATACCGAGCTCCACGGCCTCGGACACGCCCATAGCGTCGAAGCGTGGGAAGGTGGCGAACTGGTAGGCGGACTTTACGGCGTTTCGCTGGGAGCGGCCTTCTTCGGCGAGAGCATGTTCTCCCGCCGCACCAATGCATCGAAGATTTGCCTCGTGCATCTGGTCGAGCGTCTGCGCCGCAATGGTTTTCGACTGCTGGACACGCAATTCACCACCGATCACCTCAAGACATTTGGCGCGATCGACGTGCCCAAGGCGGAATATCTGGTGATGCTGCAGGCGGCCGTCGAGCCGCCGCATCTGGCGTTTTGATAATTTTAAAGTGAGTTGCCGGCCGCGCGATCAGTTGCCCGGCGTCGGCGCCGGCACGTCGGACTTGTCCTTGCAGCCCGTCAGCCAGATATCATAGATCGGGTGTTCGACGGCGTTGAGACCGGGGCTGTCGGCAAACATCCAGCCGGTAAAAATGCGGCGGATCTTGCGGTCGAGCGTGATTTCATCGACTTCGACAAAACCGTCGATCTTCTGCGCTTCGGTATCGTCGCGCGAATAACAGACCTTTGGGGTCACCTGAAGCGCACCATATTGTACCGTCTCGTTGACATAGACATCGAACGAGGTGATGCGGCCGGTGATCTTGTCGATGCCGGCAAAGACCGCGACCGGGTTCTCAAGGCGCGCTGCATCCGCCGTTTGCGGCGCGATCAACGGCAAGGCGCCGAACAACACACCGGCCAACAGCTTTTGCGAAAACTTCATCGACAAAGACAATCTCATCAATCTACTCGTGGGACGCCCCCTCTTTTCCGGAGGCATACGCTCACGCGTAGTCAGGGATTATGGCCAAAAGCCGAAGGCAGTGGCCGTTTGCAGACCCGGCACTTGGGCCGGGTCGCGTAGATCAGCCCGACAGGCTCAGTTGCCCGGCGTCCAGGCGTCATAGTCGCCGGTGACGCGCGGACGTTCGCCAGCGCCCGAAAGCGAGCCCTGCGGACGGTAAGCGGCAGCCGAACCGGTCAGGTTGGGCTGATGCGGCTTTTGCCATTCGCGCGGCTTGTAGTCTTCCTTGGTCGGCGGGGTGTCGGTGCGGTAATGCATCCAGCCGTGCCAGCCCGGAGGAATGGCCGAGGCTTCGGCATAACCCTTATAGATCACCCAGCGACGCGGCATGCCCCAGGAGGTCATGGTGCCTTCGTAATAGACATTGCCGAGCTCGTCTTCACCGACGCGCTTGCCGTGTTTCCAGGTGAAGAAGCGCGTCCCGATCGTCTGACCGTTCCACCAGGTAAAAATCTGCAGAAGAAGAGTTTTCATTGTTTCCGTCGGCCTCAAACGAGAGAGGGAATTTCAGGTGTGAGCTTATGCAATCTCAAGCCGCTTATGTCCAGAGATTCCAAACTGGCATCACTTCTATTTCAGCTTCATCTTGAATCCGGCATGGGTCTTTTCGAAGCCATGGCGTTCATAGAAGCGGTGCGCATCACTGCGGGTGGCATTGCTGGTCAGTTGAGCCAGACGGCAATCGCGCCGGCGCGCCTCTTCCACCGCATATTCGACCATCGCCTTGCCTATGCCACGACCGCGCACATCGGGTCGCGTCTGCACGGCTTCAAGGATCATCGTCAGTGAGCCGCGACCGGTCAGCGTGCGGGTAAACAGCAGCTCGAACGTGCCGACCACCTCGCCACCAAGCTCGGCCACAAACAGGTTTTCGTTCTGGGAGGCGTCGATGACATAAAAGGCCTTCAGGTAATCCTCGAAGGCTTCAGGGTCGGTGGTATCGCCATGGCCGCCCTTGTCGTCGGCTGCGAACATCGCGATGATATCCGGCAGATCGGTTTCGCGCGCCCTGCGAATGATCAGGTCCGTTTCGCCCATGACAGTATCCTCCCTCGCCTGCGCATCGCTGCCGGTTATTGCGGCAGCCGCTTTTCCATCACCACGGCCGGCAGACCGGAATTCGGCCCACCGAACTCCTCCATACGATCGACTTCGACAAATCCAAGCCGGCTGTAGAAGGATATGGCGCGTTCGTTCTGGAGGGCCACCTCGACACGCATGATTTCCGCATCGGGAAAGCAGGTTTCGAGTTCGGCGAAGAGATCGCGGCCAACGCCATCGCCCTGCGCGGACGGTTTGACGTAGAGCTGATGCAGCATCACCGTCTTGTCCATCTTGGGATAAGGTGCCGCAAAACCCATGCCACCGATGTCGCGTCCGCTGTCGGCCACCACATACTCACCGCCCTTGCGGCCTATCCGTTCCGTGATGGCGGAAGGCGAGTTCCAAGCCTTCAGCAGCTTTTCCACGGCATCGACACCGTAAAGTCCGTCATAGGTGGCGTGAAAGGTCTCGATCAGGAGCTTGTGCACCTGATCGACGTCCTTTGGGCCAGCGGTTCGAACGAAGTAGACCATCAGGTCTTACTCCTCGATGCCGAGCTTTGCCTTCACCAGCGCCTGAACGGCCTGCGGGTTGGCCTTGCCGCCGGTGGACTTCATCACCTGACCGACGAACCAGCCGGCAAGCGTCGGCTTGGCCTTGACCTTCTCGACCTGATCCGGGTTGGCAGCAATGATTTCGTCCACAGCCTTTTCGATGGCACCGGTGTCAGTCACCTGCTTCATGCCGCGGGCTTCGACGATTTCCGCCGGATCACCACCTTCGGTCAGCACGATTTCGAAGAGGTCCTTCGCGATCTTGCCGGAAATGGTTTCGGACTTGATCAGATCGATAATGCCACCGAGCTGAGCGGGCGAAACCGGAGTCTCTTCAATGTCTTTGCCGATTCTGTTCAAGGCACCCAGCAGGTCGTTGATGACCCAGTTGGCGGCAATCTTGCCATCACGGCCTTCGGCGACGGCTTCGAAATAATCGGCAATCGCCTTTTCCGAAACCAGAACCGAGGCGTCGTAGATCGAAAGGCCGAGTTCAGCGACGAAACGCGCCTTCTTGTCGTCCGGCAGTTCGGTCAGGTCGGCGCGCATCGCGTCGATGAAGGCATCGTCGAATTCCAGCGGCAGCAGGTCCGGGTCGGGGAAATAACGGTAGTCGTGTGCATCTTCCTTCGAGCGCATCGACCGCGTTTCGCCCTTTCCCGGATCGAACAGGCGGGTTTCCTGATCGATCACGCCACCGTCTTCCAGAATTCCGATCTGGCGGCGCGCTTCATATTCGATTGCCTGACCGATGAAGCGGATGGAGTTGACGTTCTTGATTTCGCAACGCGTGCCAAAACCTTCGCCCGGACGGCGTACGGAAACGTTAACGTCGGCGCGCATCGAACCCTCGTCCATGTTGCCGTCGCAGGTGCCGAGGTAACGCACGATCGAGCGCAGCTTGGTCATATAGGCCTTGGCTTCGTCGGACGAACGCATGTCGGGCTTCGACACGATTTCCATCAGCGCCACGCCGGAACGGTTCAGGTCGACGAAGGACATGGTCGGATGCTGGTCATGCATCGACTTGCCGGCATCCTGCTCCAGATGCAGACGCTCGATGCCGATCTCGATATCCTCGAACTGGCCCTGACGGTCCGGACCAAGCGAGATGACGATCTGGCCTTCGCCGACGATCGGGTCCTTGAACTGCGAGATCTGGTAGCCCTGCGGCAGGTCGGGATAGAAATAGTTCTTGCGGTCGAAGATCGAGCGCTTGTTGATCTGCGCCTTGAGACCGAGACCGGTACGCACGGCCTGGCGCACACATTCCTCGTTGATGACCGGCAGCATGCCCGGCATGGCGGCATCGACCAGCGAGACGTTGGCATTGGCCGGCTTGCCGAATTCGGTCGAAGCGCCGGAGAACAATTTCGAATTCGACAGGACCTGCGCATGCACCTCCATGCCGATGATCACTTCCCAATCACCGGTAGCACCGGGAATGAAGCGTTTCGGGTCGGGGGTACGGACGTCGACTAGGGTCATCTTATGCTCGTCAATTGGTCTCTGAGATAGTTTCTGGAGGTAGAGCATATGACGCCAAGGCGCAAGCACATGCCCTCTCCTAGCGGCAAAACAGCATCGAAGAATGCGACAGAAACTTAACCGGCAAAGGTCATCATGCGCAAATGCAACTCGGACAGCCCTTCACTCTCTTCCTGATCTACCTGCTCTTCAACGTCATCGTCTTCTGCGTCTACTGGTGGGACAAGCAGGCGGCGATCGAAGGCGAATGGCGGGTGAGCGAAAACACCCTGCTGACACTCGCATTTCTGGGTGGAAGCCTTGGCGCCGTTTCCGCGCAACGGCTTTTGCGGCACAAGACGCGCAAGGAACCGTTTCGATCAATCCTGATGACAATCGTCGGACTACATGTCGTCATCGCAGCCTTTTGGCTGTTTGCGCCGGCCGGCACGCTGGCGAGACTGCTTACCCTGATGGAATGATCAGAAGCTCGGCCCGTAAGTGCTCGGCTCTTCGATGGCCAACTGTTTGGACAGGCCGACGGACTGAACATCCTGATCGATCTTCGGTGAATAGGCGACCGACAGCCAATTGACGGCATAACCGTTCTTTTCGAAAAACCCGACGGCATCGGTATTACGGGCATGGGTTTCGAGCCTTGCAACGACAAATCCCTGCCGCAGGATTTCCTGCTCGACCTCTTCCAGCAATGCCGTTCCGACGCCCTGCCGCTGATAGGCGGGATCCACCCAGAAATCGGTCACGGTCTCATCCAGCCCTTCACGCGCCGCCCAACCCGCGACTGCGCCATCCAGTTCTGCCACCGTGATTGTCAGCCACGAAGACCGGGTAAAGTTTTCAAAGGCGATTTCGGCATTGGCGTGCATTTCGGCAGTAGCGCCAATCGGCGCCACCGCCTGCTCCCAGGCGCGAACACCGATTTCCCTCAAGATTGCTGTTTCGTCGTCACGCGCATTGCGAATGCTGATCATGGCGGCCCCTGCTACAATGACGAGTAGACCACCGCGATACCCGTTTGGCCAGCGCAACATGTCTTGACGATCCGCAACCCGGCTTGACGGCAGTGGAAAACCTGTAAAAATGCCATCATCGTTCCAGGAGTTTTGATGTCCTCGAAAGAGACCCGGTAAGGGGCCGGCCCGCTTCGCTGCCGCCGGCCCAGACAAAAACGATCCACACCGACGCACATTCGCGCCGGCAACGTTTTTGCATGCCTTCTCAAAGGCATTCCCGGACATCACATCATGGATATTTCCCGCGCCGAACAGCGCATTCTCCACCTGCTTGCCCAGGGCGGACGGATCGAGATTACCCGCGACGACGATCGCAAAATCGAGAAACTGAAACTCATCACCCGCGAGGGCTGGGCCTTCTCCCGCCTCGACCTACCGACCTTTCGCAAGCTGAAGCAGAAAAAGGCAATCCGCTCTGAGGGCGGCAAGCCGTATCGCATCACCGAGAGGGGGCTGGTGCTGGTGCGGGCGGAGCAGGATAATCGGTAGGTAACGATGGCGGGCGCTCTGCCGGCGTCCGCCATTTTCAATACGGCAGTTGGCTGAACTCCGGTTTCAGAGTATGTTCGCCGTCATGAGCGAGTTAAAGGAAGACCTCAGCTTTAAAGAACTGACCGAGCCGCAGGCACCCGCCAGCGACCCGGACTATCTCGCATGGAAAGAACGCAAGATCAGAGCCGCACTGAAGCAGGCCGAAGATCGCTCGTGCATGGTGCCCGCCAAGACCGTGTGGGAGAAATTTGGACTTGAACGTTAATCTCACGCCGCTGGCCATTGCCGACCTGAGACACATTCATCGTCAGATTGCCAAGAATGATCCTATGGCTGCCGATCGCGTCATATCGCGCATTCGGCAGATCATCGAAATCTTTGAAAGTTTTCCATTGATGGGCCGTGTCGGCGACATGGAAAACACGCGTGAATTTGCGATCTCGGGGCTGCCTTATACAATCGTTTACCGCATCATATCCGCCAGCGAACTCGACATTTTGACGATTGTTCACAACAGACAAAATTATCCACCACAGCCCGACTGACGCTTTATGAACTGCCGATAAGCGCCACCCGCATCGCCGCCCATTCTTCCGCAAACGATCCGGCCACAACCGGCTTACCCGCGCGCCGGTACCAGTAACCGGCATTCCATTCGTCGCCTTCGATGCGGTGGCAGAGCGCATGTCCCCAGTCGAATTCCGCCTTGCCTTCATGCGCCTGGCAGAGATCGTGACCGGCTTCCCATTCCGGGCCCATGGCGAAGCCGGCGGCCGCGAGACGATCAAAGGCTTCAACAAGGGTCAGCAGCGAATTCACCAGACATCCTCCCTCAGCACCCCTAAAACAACTTCCCCGACCACAAGGTGATCGGCGACAGTCATTTCCCGAATTTTTAGCCCGCTTACCACCACTTGGCCGGCGTGAACTTGCCGGCTGCCTGTTCGATGACATGGGCGGTGCGGAACAGCGTTTCCTCCTCGAAAGGCTTGCCGATCAGTTGCAGGCCGAGCGGCAGGCCCTTGGCGTCGAGACCGGCCGGAACGGCGATGCCCGGCAGGCCGGCCATGTTCACCGTCACGGTAAAGATGTCGTTGAGGTACATGGCGACCGGATCCGCAGCCAGCGCTTCGTCGGCAATGCCGAAGGCAGACGACGGTGTGGCCGGCGTCAGGATGGCATCGACACCAGCATGGAAAGCCAGTTCGAAATCGCGCTTGATCAGCGTGCGAACTTTTTGCGCCTGCAGGTAATAGGCATCGTAATAACCGGCAGACAGAACATAGGTGCCGATCATGATGCGGCGCTTGACCTCGGTGCCGAAACCGGCGGCGCGGGTCTTTTCGTACATGTCGGCAATGTCCTTGCCGTCGACGCGCAGGCCGTAACGAACGCCGTCATAACGGGCAAGGTTGGACGAGGCTTCTGCCGGTGCGACGATATAATAGGCCGGCAGCGCGTATTTGGTGTGCGGCAGGGTGATGTCGACGATTTCTGCGCCGGCATCCTTCAGATAGGCAATGCCCTTCTGCCACAGCTTTTCGATGTCTTCCGGCATGCCGTCGACACGATATTCCTTCGGAATGCCGATCTTCATGCCCTTGACCGACTGGCCGAGAGCCGCCTCATAATCAGGGATCGGCAGATCGACCGAGGTCGTGTCCTTGGCATCGACCGATGCCATCGACTTCAGAAGGATGGCGGCATCGCGCACGTCGCGGGCAATCGGGCCGGCCTGATCGAGCGAGGAGGCAAACGCAACCGTGCCCCAGCGCGAGCAGCGGCCATAGGTCGGCTTGATGCCGACGGTGCCGGTGAAGGCTGCCGGCTGGCGGATCGAGCCGCCGGTGTCGGTGGCGGTGGCGCCGGCGCACAGATGCGCTGCAACGGCTGCGGCCGAACCGCCGGACGAACCACCCGGAACCAGCTGCTGGTTCGAACCTTCAGCCTTCCACGGGTTGATGACCGGGCCGTAATACGAGGTCTCGTTGGACGAACCCATGGCGAACTCGTCCATGTTCAGCTTGCCGAGCATGACTGCGCCATCGTCCCAGAGGTTCTGGGTGACAGTCGATTCGTACTTCGGCTCAAAGCCATCGAGAATGTGGGAGCAGGCCTGGGTGTGCACGCCTTCGGTGGCGAACAGGTCCTTGATGCCCAGCGGAATGCCTTCCAGCGCGCCGGCCTTGCCGCTCGCGATACGTTCGTCGGACGCCTTTGCCATGGCGCGCGCCTTGTCCGGCGTCACGGTGATATAGGCGTTGATCGTCGCGTTGGCGGCATCGATGGCGCCGAGATAGGCGTCGGTCAGTTCGACGGCAGTGATCGCCTTCGAGGTCAGCTTGTCACGGGCTTCGGCAATGGTCAGGCTGGTGAGTTCTGTCATGGGTGCGGCTTTCGGATGCTTTGGGCTGGCAGGGCAAAGGGACGGAATGCGCGATAAAGCGCTTATTCGACGACCTTCGGCACCAGGAAGAAATTGCGATCGGTTTCCGGGGCATTGGCGACGATATCGTCGGCCTTGTCGCCATCGGTCACGGCATCGGTGCGCTTGCGCATTGCCATCGGCGTCACCGATGTCATCGGCTCTACGCCCGTCACATCGACTTCGGAAAGCTGCTCGACGAAATTGATGATGCCATTCAGCTCGCCGACCATGCGATTGGCCTCCTCTTCGCTGACAGCGAGACGAGCAAGGCGGGCAACCCGCTTGACGGTGGCAAGATCGACGGACATGGCATTCTCCGAGGGAATAAGAAGTTCCCCCGCTATAATGGCCACGCTCGCCCTTCGCAACTGCCTAAGCTTGGCATGACGCTGCAAATCCCCTGATCACGTCATTCCCGGCGGTTTGGCCGGGCAGTCAGATTTGATATTTGCAAATTTTCGTCGCGATTGCGGAATCTACCGTTCACTTTCCCGTTAACGAATGATTAACCCGCCAGTCACTGGGCAGCTGGGTAACATTTTTCGAGTACAGGACGGGTAATACATGGATTTCAAGATTTCAAAAGTTCGGCATCCCAAGGAGAAATTCTACGGAACCTTGATGCTGGCGTTTGGCGTGTTCATCTGGGCGGTGGTTGCTCTCGCCCTCGCCACCATCGCCATCAAGGATAGCGCCCTCATCCTCGTCATATATTTGGCATATGGCCTGATCTTCTGGTTCGTGAGCTACGTCACACGCGCCCTGCTGCGCGCCTATATGATCGGGCACTACGTGATGATCAGCGAACAGCAGTTCCCGCATCTGCACAAGATGGTCCAGGAAGGCGCACAGGCGCTTGGCCTCAAGGACGTACCGCAGGCATTCGTCTACAATTCCAGCGGCGTGATGAATGCCATGGCCCTGACGCTGGTCGGTCGCACCCGTTATATCTGGCTGACGTCGCAGTTGATCGACGCGGACGATGAAGAACAGGTCAAGTTCGTGATTGGCCATGAGCTCGGCCACCATGTTGCAGGCCACCTCGATACGGTTCCGGGCCTCATTCGCCTGCCCGCTTATATGGTGCCGTTCATTTCGCAGGCCTATTCGCGTGGCCGTGAACTCACCTGCGACCGTGTCGGCTATATCGTATCGAACAACCTGCAGGCTTCGCGCACCGCGCTGCAGATGCTCGCCTGCGGCAGCGCCAAGCTGAACGCCCAGATGAACTCTGCCGCGTTCGAAGCACAGGAAAAGATGGTGCCGTCGACTGCCGGCTTTTTCCTGCACATCTTCTCGCTTTATCCGCGCCTGACGCGCCGCGTCGAAGCCGTCGGCCAGTTCGCACAGAAGACTCCGACAGGCACTTTCGCACCGCAGGTCAGCGCGCCTTCCGTGCGCGTCGAACCGCAGATGGCCTGATCATTCGAACAGGCGCCATGCCGGACGAACCGGCATGGCGCAATTCAAAGATATCAGTCGAAGCTCAGAACCGTGCCCGGCTTGGGCACTTCGATATTGGTCTTCATGCCTTCCATGCCCTTCACGAATTTTTCGGGTGTCTGATCGAGCAGACCGAACGTGCCGTAGTGGCAGGGAATAGCATGCTTGAAATCGAAGAAGCGCTGGCAGGCGAGTGCTGCCACCGCGCCGCCCATGGTGAAGCGGTCACCAACCGGCACGATGCCGATATCCGGCGCGTGCAGCTCGTTGATCAGACCCATGTCGGAGAAGATGTCCGTATCGCCCATGTGCAGGATCGAAGGTTCATCCTCGATATGCAGCATCAGGCCATTGGCGCTGCCGAGAGAATGGGCGATGCCGTCCTCTGTCACCTCGGCTGAGGAATGAAGCGCATTCGTCAGTGTAACAGTAAAACCGTCGAATGACACAGTGCCACCCGTGCCGGCCAGTTCGAGCTTGTCGACGCCACGCTTGCTCAGCCAGTCCCCAAGATCGGCATTGCAGAACACCGTTGCACCCGTCTCCTTGGCGAGTGCAATCGTGTCACCGACATGGTCAGCATGACCATGCGTAAGCAGGATCTGGGTTACGCCTTCGGTCGCATCCTTGAGGTTCAGACCCTGAAAACTGGGATTGTGGGTCAGGAAAGGGTCGATAAGGATTTTTGCCTTGGCTGTTTCGAGACGAAAAGCGGCATGGCCGAGCCAGGTGAGCTTCATGGGTAACTCCTTGGAATGTGGGGACTTCAATATAAGGCGGATCGCCTTGGTGACAACATCGCAAACGCGGTTCTACGCCATTACGCCGTCAATGCGACAGACCAGTGGTGGCAGGACCGGACGCGCTCGGTTGCAAGCCCGCCTTGGGTAGGTTAAGCGACCGGAACTGCTGCAATCTCAAATGGCTGCGGGCAAAACTTCATTTTGCATCACGTAAAGGTACCGATATGGCCGGCAATGACGACGAATATGTTTATGATGAAGCGACTGGCGAATGGCTGCCCGCATCGGAAGTGGCTGCCAAGGCCGCCGCACAGAATGCCGTGCACGATGCCGCCGGCAATACTCTGGTCGATGGCGATGCCGTGACGCTGATCAAGGACCTCAAGGTCAAGGGCGCCGGCCAGACGCTGAAACAGGGCACCGTCATCCGCTCGATCCGCCTCACGGACAATCCAGAGGAAATCGATTGCCGGCATGATACGATCAAGGGACTGGTGCTGCGCACCGAATTCGTCCGCAAGAAGAGCTGAACAGGAAACCGGATATGGCAACGCTGACAATCGAGGAACTGGCTTTACAGCTTTCGCCCAATCAGGCGATCGCCGGGCTCGACCTCGGCACCAAGACGATCGGCCTTGCCATGTCGGACCTGGGGCGCCGTTTTGCCTCGCCGCGCACGGTCATCAAGCGGGTGAAATTCACGCAGGATGCGGAAGTGCTGCTGGCATTTGCAGAAAAGGAGAAAGTCGCGGCCTTCGTCATCGGCCTGCCGATGAACATGGATGGTTCCTCCGGACCGCGCGTGCAGGCAACACGCGCCTTCGTGCGTTCGATGTCAGACAAGACCGCCCTGCCCTTTATCTACTGGGATGAGCGGCTATCGACGGTCGCGGCCGAACGGGCCCTTCTGGAAATGGACGTATCGCGCGCCAAGCGGGCCGAACGTATCGATTCGGCCGCCGCCAGCTTCATTCTTCAGGGCGCGCTGGACAGGCTCTTGTCGCTCGGCAGGACCGGCTCCGAAGACTGACGACCGTTCCACCAGGCGGCAATCGCCTTGCGCTTGCGGTATGCGATGATGGCAAACACGATCAGACTGTCGAAAGCGATCGCCCGCGCCACAAGCGGCGGAAGGTCTTCGGCGGGAATACCCAATATCTGACTGTAGACTTCAAACACCAGATCGTGCGTCTGGCGCGTCAGCATGAAGAAGCCAAAGCTGATGTCGTAGTAGGACAGGCCGTACCACGCCCCCAGGAGCAGGACAGGACCTGCCCACAGAATCAGAAACCACTTCATGCGGCACCCCTTGCCATTGTCGCCGGACCAATTTCCAGCGACACCACCCACCGCAACAATGCCATCCCACTGAGCACGACGGTCGGAACCGCGATATCCAGAGCGAGGACCGCGAAAAACGCGACCGCTGAGATTAGCAAATACTTATGGAAATAAGTCGTTCCCATAAAGAGCAAACGCCGCCTTGCGATGGTTAATTTTCTATTAACCCCAACTTAGAGCGCAAGCGGCCGGCCGCAACGAAAACCCCGCCGTATGGTTAACGACGGGGTGAAGCCTGTGGAAAGTCGGGGTTTTGCAAGCGTTAGCTGGCAGCGGGATAAAGCAGATCGACGATGTAGGAAGCGTCGAATCGTGAGTCCAGCATGCCGTAAGTGGAGCGCCAGCCACCGGCGAGACGTGTTTCCACGAAAGCATCGACGATTTTTCCGGCACCGAGCCGTGCAAGTTCGGCAGCGCCGGCGGCCAGCGCCAGTTGCTCGATCAGCAGGCGTGCAGCCCCCTCGTCCCGTTCAGCCAAAGCCATGGCGGCGCGCAGCACTTCCACTGTCTTCTTGCCGGAAGGACCAAGGTCACGCTCAAAACCGCTGATGACAGTCTCGAACAGGTCGCGGCCGCGCGACAAGACGCGCAGAACATCCAGCGCCATGACATTGCCGGAACCTTCC
The DNA here is from genome assembly GCF_050455485.1 of Neorhizobium sp. BT27B. Classification (NCBI taxonomy): domain Bacteria; kingdom Pseudomonadati; phylum Pseudomonadota; class Alphaproteobacteria; order Hyphomicrobiales; family Rhizobiaceae; genus Neorhizobium; species Neorhizobium sp. BT27B. Next base: position 321,570 of record NZ_JBCIYT010000001.1, read on the forward strand.
CAGATCGCGTTGACCGGAGCCTCGCGATAATGGCGGGCAATCGGCCGCTCCTCGATGTAACCGTTGCCGCCGAGGCACTCCATCGCCTCGTAGATCAGCGAAGGGGCGATCTTGCAGTTCCAGTATTTGATCACCGGCGTCATGACACGGGCATAGGCAGCGTCCGCGGGTGACGTGCCCGCCTTGTCGAAAGCTTCGGCAAGGCGATAGGCAAGCGCGGTGGCCGCCGCCACATCCAGCGCCATATCGGCCAGAACACGCGTCATCAGCGGTTGGTCGATCAGGTTCTTGCCGAAAGCGCTGCGCCCACGGCAATTGTGCACGGCTTCCGACAGCGAAGCGCGCATGATGCCGGCCGATGCCAGCGCGCAATCAAGGCGGGTCAAGGTCACCATATCGAGGATGGTACGAATGCCGGTACCTGGCTCACCAAGCAGGTAACCGAAAGCGTCGTTGAACTCGACCTCCGACGAGGCGTTCGAACGGTTGCCGATCTTGTCCTTCAGACGCTGAAAGCGCAGGCCGTTCGCCGAACCGTCTTCCAGAAGCCTCGGCACGAGGAAGCACCCCATGCCTTCGCGTGTCTGTGCGAGCATGACAAAGGCGTCGCTCATCGGCGCCGACATGAACCATTTGTGACCGGAAAGGCGATAAACCCCTTCACCGACCCGCTCCGCCGACGAGCGGATGGCACGCACATCAGTGCCCGCCTGCTTTTCGGTCATGCCCATGCCGATCGTCACCGCACTCTTCTGCAAGGCCGGCTTGTTGGTCGAATCATATTTGCGCGACAGGATTTTCGGCGCCCATTCCTTCTGCACACGCGGCGATGCCATGAGTGCTGCAATCGATGCGCTGGTCATGGTCAGAGGGCACAGATGGCCGCATTCCAGCTGCGACGTCAGGTAAAAGCGGGCGGCGCGCGCACGATGGGCAGCACCGCGGGTTTCCGGCACGCTTTCCCATAATGACGAATGCAGACCCGATGACATCGAGCGACGCATCAGCGCATGCCAGGCCGGATGGAACTCGACCTGATCGAGTCGCTCGCCACGCGGCCCGTGGGTACGCAGCGTCGGCGCATTCTCGTTGGCCATGCGCGCCAGATCCTGCGCCTCCGGCGACGTCACATAACGACCAAGCGCATCATATTCCTCGCGCAGGCTGCGATTGAGGCCAGCCGTCAGGTCAACGATCAGCGGATCGGAGCGATAGGCATTGACCCCGCTCCAGAGACCTGGCTGGTTGAGTTCGGCATTTTTTTCTTCGTCGCGAGACATCTCATTCATGAGCCGGTTCTAGCGGAAGTTACATTGCGTGGAAACGGCCATTGCCAATCGATTTTCAGCTTTCAGACAAAAAGCTGCCAATGGCAGAAACTTAATTGGCGGCATTTGCGAAATGGCTGCGTTGACCCTAAAATGACCGGCACTGCGGGAGAGATCCATGAGCGTGCGAAAACTCAGCATAGAACTGCCGGAAGTAATGATCGAAGCGATCGAGCACCGGATTGACGCGGGTCGATACCAGTCGACAAGCGATGTCATGCGCGCGGCTATTGATGCGCTTTTGCGCGAGGAAGAAGCACAGGACACACAACTCGACGCTGTTCGTGAGCAAGTGCGCGCGTCACTGGACGATCCCCGCCCCAATTTGAGCAGTGCCGAGATGCATAAGCATATCGAGAACCTTTACGCCGGCCATCGAGGCTAAGCGCAATGAAGCGTCTGCCGATCCAGTACAGGCCGACGGCAAAAGACGACATCGAAGCAGTATTTATCTACGTACTCGAAACAAGCCAACGCTTTTCCATCGCTCAGCGGTTGGTCGATCGACTGATGGCGCGCTGCGAAAGCATCGGCAACGCGCCTCTCGGCGGTGTCGCTCGTCCGGATCTCGGCAACGGCATTCGGATGGTTCCCTTCGAAAACCGCGCCGTCATTCTCTATCGGGTCGTTGAAGAGACGGTTGAGATTACCAACGTCTTCTTCAAAGGTCGTGACTACCGCGCCATCATCACAAACAAGCCGTAGATAACGGCCGTTCCCGCTTGCGGGCAACTGCCCCACTCTTTATAGACCGCGTGACTGACACGGAGGACGTTTACGTGGTCTTCTTTCCCCATCGCCATCTGCTTGGCATCAAGGGCCTTACCGAACAGGACATCACCATTCTTCTCGACAAGGCCGATGAGGCCGTGAAGATTTCCCGCCAGAGGGAAAAGAAGACGTCCACACTGCGCGGGCTTACCCAGATCAATCTTTTCTTCGAAGCCTCGACGCGGACCCAGTCCTCGTTCGAACTGGCCGGCAAACGCCTCGGCGCCGACGTGATGAACATGTCGGTCGGCAATTCGTCGGTGAAAAAGGGCGAAACCCTGATCGACACCGCGATGACGCTGAACGCCATGCGCCCCGACGTGCTGGTTCTGCGCCATTCATCGGCCGGTGCTGCAGCCCTGCTTGCCCAGAAGGTCGCCTGCTCGGTGGTCAATGCCGGTGATGGCCAGCATGAACACCCGACCCAGGCACTGCTCGACGCGCTGACCATCCGCCGCGCCAAGGGCAAGCTGTCACGCATCATCGTCGCCATATGCGGCGATGTTCTGCATTCGCGCGTGGCCCGCTCCAACATCCTGCTGCTGAATGCCATGGGCGCCCGCGTCCGTGTCGTCGCCCCCTCTACGCTTCTGCCCTCGGGCATTGCTGAGATGGGCGCAGAGGTTTTCCATTCGATGGAAGAAGGCCTCAGGGACGCCGATGTCGTGATGATGCTGCGCCTGCAGCGCGAGCGCATGGCCGGCGCCTTCGTGCCGTCGGTGCGCGAATATTTCCGTTTCTACGGCCTGGATGCCGAAAAGCTGAAAGCCGCAAAGGAAGACGCGCTCGTCATGCATCCCGGCCCGATGAACCGTGGCGTCGAAATCGCCTCGGAAGTGGCCGATGGTCCGCAGAGTGTGATCGAACAACAGGTGGAAATGGGCGTTGCCGTGCGCATGGCCGTCATGGAAACCCTGCTTCTTTCCCAGAACAACGGAGAACGCGCATGACCGCTCCCGTTCTCGACAAACCTCTCGTCATCGAAAACGTCCGCATCATCGATCCGTCGCGTCATCTCGACGAAACCGGCACGATCATCGTCGGCAGTGATGGCCACATTGTCGCCGCCGGTGCCGATGCGCTGAACCAGGGCCGCCCGGACGGCGCCACGGTCCGCGACGGCAAAGGTCTCGTCGCCACACCGGGCCTCGTCGATGCCCGCGTCCATGTCGGCGAACCCGGCACAGAGTATCGCGAAACGATCGAATCCGCATCGCGCGCGGCCGCTGCCGGCGGCGTCACCTCCTTCATCATGATGCCGGACACCGATCCGGTCATCGACGACATCGCGCTGGTCGAATTCGTGCTGAAGACGGCACGCGACAAGGCCATCGTCAACGTGCATCCGGCAGCCGCCCTGACCAAGCGTCTCGAAGGCAAGGAAATGACCGAATTCGGCCTCCTCAAGGAAGCCGGGGCGGTTGCCTTCACCGAAGGGCATCACGGATTGTCGGATACGCTGCTTCTGCGCCGCGCCATGACCTATGCGCGCGAATTCGATGCCGTCATCGCGTTGCAGCCGCGTGAAAAATATCTTGGCAATGGCGTCATGAACGAGGGGCTTTTGGCGAGCTGGCTCGGCCTTTCCGGCGTGCCGAAGGAAGCCGAACTGATCCCGCTGGAGCGCGACCTGCGCATCGCAGCACTCACGCGTGCAAAATACCATGCCTCAAAGCTGTCGGTACCGGAATCGGCAGAGGCCATGCGCGTTGCCCGTAACCGCGGTGCGAACGCCACCTGCGCCGTGTCGATCAATCACCTGACGCTCAACGAAAACGACATCGGCGAGTATCGCACCTTCTTCAAGCTGTCGCCGCCGCTGCGCACGGAAGATGACCGTGTCGCCATGGTCGATGCTCTCGCCAACGGCACAATCGACATCATCGTCTCCTCGCATGATCCGCAGGATGTCGACACCAAGCGTCTGCCCTTTGCCGACGCCGCCGATGGTGCGGTCGGCCTCGAAACCATGGCTTCGGCAGCGCTTCGCCTGCACCATGCCGGACAGGTGCCGCTGATGCGCCTGATCGACGCCATGTCGACACGCCCTGCCCAGATTTTTGGTCTGGACGCCGGCACGTTGAAACCGGGTACCAAGGCCGACATCACACTAATCGATCTCGAAGAGCCTTGGCTGCTGTCGAAGGACATGCTGCTGTCGCGTTCGAAGAATACGCCGTTTGACGACGCCCGCTTCAGCGGTCGGGTGGTTGCCACCTATGTCGGCGGCCGCTGCGTGCATGCACTTTAAGGGGAACGAAGCGTGAGCGAACTCTTCAACTGGCAGATCACCTGGGGCGTGGCCATCGGCGCACTCGCGTTCGGTTATCTGCTCGGCTCCATCCCCTTCGGCCTGCTTCTGACCCGTGCCGCCGGTCTGGGCGATATCCGCTCGATCGGTTCCGGCAATATCGGTGCCACCAACGTTTTGCGCACCGGCAACAAGAAACTTGCGGCCGCAACGCTGCTGCTGGATGCCCTGAAGGCAACAGCCGCGGCGGTCATCGCCTATCTGCTGTTCGGCAAGGATGCCGCAACCCTCGCCGGTTTTGCCGCCTTCATGGGCCATCTCTATCCGGTCTGGCTCGGCTTCAAGGGCGGCAAAGGTGTGGCCACCTATATCGGCACGCTGCTCGGCATCTCGCCCTGGATGGTGCTGGTGTTTGCAGGCGTCTGGTTGTCGATGGCGAAGATCACGAAATACTCCTCGCTGTCCGCTCTGGTTGCAACGCTTGTCATTCCGGTTGTGTTGTGGTTCATAAATGAACCGAGGGTCGCGCTTGTCATGGCCATCATGACGGTGATCTCGTGGTGGAAACACGAGGCAAATATCAGGCGCCTGATTGCAGGTACGGAAAGCAGGATCGGCCAGAAGGGTTAGGCCGGCGAAAGGGTATTAATGCCGGGGGGCAGCGCAGGACGAACGGGAATTGCGCTGACCGACAGGCAAAGGCTCGCCTGGCTTCGGTTGATCCGCAGCGACAATGTCGGCCCCGCCACGTTTCGCGATCTGATCAATCACTTTGGCTCGGCCGAGGCAGCGCTCGAGGCCCTGCCGGAACTGTCCCGGCGTGGTGGCGCGGCACGCTCCGTGCGCATTGCCTCGCACATAGAAGCAGAACGGGAACTGGAAGCAGCATCCCGCAATGGCGCTGTTTTCATCGGCATCGGTGAGCCGGATTATCCGCCGGCACTGCGCCAGATCGAAGGGGCGCCGCCCCTCATCGCCGCCAAGGGCGATCTTTCCGCGGCAACAAGACCATCCGTTGGCATCGTTGGCTCACGCAACGCGTCGATCAGCGGCGCCAAGTTCGCGGCCATGATAGCGCGTGATGCCGGCCGGGCCGGTTACGTCATCACCTCTGGTCTTGCCCGCGGCATAGACACTGCCGCCCACCGCGCCAGTCTCGACACCGGCACGATCGCCGTTCTGGCTGGCGGCCTTGACCGCCCCTACCCGCCCGAAAATCTTGCCCTTCTCGATGACATCACCAAAGGCTGCGGCCTTGCCGTCAGCGAAATGCCGTTCGGCTGGGAACCCCGCGCACGTGACTTTCCCCGTCGCAACCGCCTGATCGCCGGCATTTCGCTGGGGGTCGTGGTGGTCGAAGCGGCGGAACGATCCGGTTCGCTGATCACGGCGCGCATGGCGGCGGATTTCGGCCGACTGGTTTTTGCCGTGCCCGGCTCACCGCTCGATCCGCGCTGCCACGGCACCAACCACCTGCTGAAGGAAGGCGCCACGATCACCACCGGGGTCGAAGACGTCCTTGCTGCCCTTGCCCCACTCTCACAGCTTGATCTCTTCACACCGCCGATCGTCGAGGAACCGGGCAAGGACGCGGGCCACGACATGATGCCGCCGGATGACGACGCCCGCGGAATCATCGTCAATGCGCTCGGCCCGACACCTGTCGAAGTGGACGACATCATCCGCCATACCGGACTGCCCGCCTCCACTGTTTATCTCATCCTGCTGGAACTGGATCTCGCCGGCCGACTCCATCGCCACTCGGGCGGAACGGTTTCGCTCGCCTATTGAGAGGGCAGCAACGATCTGTCGCGCATCGATGCCAAAAATGGTTGCCCACAATCAGGGGCGTCTTTCCGGGTTATTGCGCCTCGTCGGTGACAATGAACGCCGGCCGGCTTGCAGGTCTCCGGCCTCCACGCAAGCCATTTCGATGAGATAACAGAGCATGTCTGCACCTTCCAACTGCGCAACCAGACGCAACTGCCCCAGCATCTCATGGATGTAGGCGATGTTCTGCCGTGATTGCTCTACGCCACTGGCATGTCCAAGCCCTGAAATCATCCCATCCCCTGCTGCCCAACGGCAAGAACCGCCGCCAGGCGCCCGGTTCAACGCTACATTTAATGAAGGATAGGATATTTATTTATAATTGCAACCAACGACAAATATCGCATAAGTTGCATTCCGTTGAGTAAGCTAATTTGGCCGTGCCCTCTTGACCACAGGGCAAACGCCCTCCATGTCGGGAGGTCAGATTTCCGGCCCTGCTGCGATCAACTCGCGGATTTCGAGTGGCCTGCCTCGTTCCAGAGAAAAAGCAAGATGAATGTAGTCGTTGTAGAATCTCCAGCCAAAGCCAAGACAATCAACAAATATCTTGGCCCAGGTTACAAGGTTCTCGCCTCTTTCGGCCACGTGCGGGACCTGCCCGCCAAGGATGGCTCGGTACTTCCCGACCAGGACTTTGAAATGTCCTGGGAGGTGGATCCCGCATCCCAGAAGCGCATGAAAGACATATCCGACGCTGTCAAAGGCTCCGACGCACTGTTTCTCGCGACCGACCCGGATCGCGAAGGTGAAGCTATTTCCTGGCACGTGCTCGACCTTCTGAAAAAGAAGAAGGTGATCGGCGACAAGCCGGTCAAGCGCGTTGTCTTCAACGCCATCACCAAGAAGGCCGTACTTGATGCCATGGCCAACCCGCGTGATATCGACGTGCCGCTGGTGGACGCCTATCTGGCCCGCCGCGCACTCGACTACCTCGTCGGTTTCAACCTCTCGCCGGTTCTGTGGCGCAAGCTGCCGGGTGCCCGTTCGGCTGGCCGCGTGCAGTCGGTGGCACTGCGCCTCGTCTGCGACCGCGAAAACGAGATCGAGCGTTTTGTCGCCGAAGAATACTGGAACCTGTCGGCTCTCCTCAAGACGCCGCGTGGTGACGAATTCGAAGCCCGCCTGACCCAGGCCGACGGCAAGCGTCTGCCGCCGCGTGGTGTCAAGAATGGCGAGGATGCCGCACGCCTCAAGACGTTGCTGGATGGCGCCGCCTATACCGTCGATACGGTCGAGGCAAAGCCGGTCAAGCGCAATCCCGGCCCTCCGTTCACCACCTCGACGCTGCAGCAGGCCGCATCCTCCAATCTCGGGTTCAACGCCTCGCGCACCATGCAGGTGGCGCAGAAGCTGTACGAAGGTTTCGATATCGGCGGCGAGACTGTCGGTCTGATCACCTATATGCGTACCGACGGTGTGCAGATGGCACCGGAAGCCATCGAAGCTGCCCGCAGCGCCATCGTCGACAAGTTCGGCCAGCGTTACCTGCCGGAAAAGGCGCGCCATTATTCCACCAAGGCGAAAAACGCCCAGGAAGCGCACGAAGCCATCCGCCCGACCGACTTCAACCGTTCGCCCGACAAGGTGCGTCAGTATCTCGATGCCGACCAGTTGCGTCTCTACGAATTGGTGTGGAAGCGCGGCATTGCCAGCCAGATGGCGTCTGCCGAAATCGAACGTACCACGGTCGAGATCATCGCAGACAATAACGGCGAGAAGGCTGGCCTTCGCGCCGTGGGTTCCGTCGTCCGCTTTGACGGTTTCCTTGGTGCCTATATGGACCAGAAGGAAGACGGCGAAAAAGGCGAGGACGACGATGAAGATGGTCGTCTGCCGCCGATCAACGCCCGCGAGAAGCTCGACAAGAACAAGGTCAGCTCGACCCAGCATTTCACCGAGCCGCCGCCGCGTTATTCGGAAGCCTCGCTGATCAAGAAGATGGAAGAGCTCGGCATCGGCCGTCCTTCCACCTATGCAGCCACGCTGAAGACGCTGTCCGATCGTGAATATATCGTCGTCGATAAGCGCAAGCTGATCCCGCATTCCAAGGGACGGCTGGTGACGGCGTTCCTCGAAAGCTTCTTCACGAAGTATGTGGAATACGATTTCACTGCCGATCTGGAAGAGAAGCTCGACCGGATTTCGGCTGGCGAACTCGACTGGAAGCAGGTTCTGCGCGAATTCTGGCAGGACTTCTTTGCCCAGATCGAAGACACCAAGGAACTGCGCGTCACCAACGTGCTCGACGCGTTGAACGAGACACTGGCACCGCTGGTCTTCCCGACCCGTGAAGACGGTTCGGACCCACGTATCTGCCAGGTCTGCGGCACAGGCAACCTGTCGCTCAAGCTCGGCAAATACGGCGCTTTCGTCGGCTGCTCGAACTATCCGGAATGCAATTTCACCCGACAGCTTTCCTCTGATGGCGCGGAAGCTGTCGCATCCGGCCTCAACGAGCCGAAGGCGCTTGGCGCCGACCCGATGACCGGTGAAGAGCTGACGCTGCGTTCTGGCCGTTTCGGACCCTATATCCAGCGCGGCGAAGGCAAGGAAGCCAAGCGTTCGTCTCTGCCCAAGGGGTGGAAGCCGGAAGATATCGACCATGAGAAGGCGCTTGCCCTCATCAACCTGCCGCGCGATGTCGGTCAGCACCCGGAAAGCGGAAAGATGATCTCCGCCGGCCTTGGCCGTTACGGACCCTTCCTGCTGCATGATGGCGGCTACGCCAATCTCGAAAGCATCGAGGACGTGTTTTCGATCGGCCTCAACCGCGCCGTGACCGTGATTGCCGAAAAGGTTGCCAAGGGCCCCGGCGGTCGTGGACGCGGCACACCGGCAGCGTTGAAGGATCTCGGCGAGCATCCCGATGGCGGCCCGATCACCGTGCGTGACGGCAAGTATGGTCCCTATGTCAATTGGGGCAAGGTCAATGCCACCCTGCCCAAGGGCAAGGATCCGCAGGCGGTGACGGTAGAAGAAGCGCTTGCGCTGATCGTCGAAAAGGGCGGCAAGACGCCTGCAAAGGGCAAGGCCAAGAAGGCACCCGCGAAAGCCAAGGCTGCTCCGAAGGCCGCCGCCAAGACGGCAGACGGCGAGACCAAGAAAGCCGCTCCAAAGAAGGCTGCGGCCAAAAAAGCGCCGGCGAAAACGGCCGCGACCAAGGCAAAGAAGACAACCACGTGAAGACGCCGCGCGACAGGAACAGGCCGGCTCGTAACGGCGATCAACCGAAAAGCAGGCGCACCGACCGGCGCGCCAATGGCGAAGCGAAGATCGCAGGCGGTGGCTCTGCCATCGTCCATGGTGCCGTTCCGCCGCGCGAAGCGCTGCTGGAATTCATCGCCGAAAACCCGGATCGCGCCTCCAAGCGCGAGATCGCCAAGGCTTTTGGTCTTAAAGGTGAGACCCGCGTCGAACTGAAAGATTTGTTGCGTGATCTCGAAAGTGAAGGATTGCTGAAGAAGGATCGCAAGTCGCTGACACGGCCCGGTGCCCTGCCCCCGGTTACCGTCCTCGACATCACCACGCGTGACAAGGACGGCGAGTTGATTGGCCGCCCGGCGGAATGGCCGGACGATGCAGGGGTTGCTCCTGCTGTGCTGATCCGCCAGGGCTCGGAAAAGCGCGGCAAGGGCAAGGTTGCGATCGCCGGGCTTAACGACCGCATCCTCGCCAAGATATTTCCGAACAAGGACCGCTCGGGTCCGGCTTATACCGCCCGCGTCATCAAGGTCATCGACAAGCGCCAGAATGCATCGCTCGGCGTCATCCGCATGATGGCGGAAGGCGGTGCGCGGCTGATGCCGATCGACCGTCGTGGCGAGGAAATGCAGATTTCCGCAGACGATCTCGCCGATGCCAAGGACGGCGACCTGATCGAGGCCGACATCCTGCGCGGCAACCGTTTTGGCCTGACGCGCGCCAAGGTTCTAAATATCGTCGGTTCTGTCGCCAGCGAAAAGGCGATCTCGATGATCGCCATCTATGCCCACGGCATTCCACACATATTTCCGCAGACTGTCATGGCGGAAGCCGAGGCCGCCACAGCGGCTGACATGTCGAAGCGCGAGGACTGGCGCAAGCTGCCGCTCGTCACCATCGACCCGGCCGATGCCAAGGACCATGACGACGCCGTTTATGCCGAACCGGACACATCGCCGGACAACCCGGATGGCGTCATCGTCACCGTCGCGATCGCCGATGTCTCATGGTATATCCGCACCGGTTCGGAACTCGACCGCGAGGCGCTGAAGCGCGGCAATTCCGTCTATTTCCCCGACCGCGTCGTGCCGATGCTGCCGGAGCGTATTTCCAACGACCTCTGCTCGCTGCGTGAGGGTGAAGACCGCCCGGCTCTGGCCGTGCGCATGACGTTTTCCAAGGAAGGCCGCAAGGCCGGCCACACGTTCCATCGCATCATGATGAAGAGCGCGGCCAAACTCTCCTACCAGCAGGCACAGGCCGCAATCGACGGCAAGCCGGACGACAAGACCGGCCCGCTGCTCGAACCGATCCTGAAGCCGCTGTGGCACGCCTATGAGGTGATGAAGCGCGGTCGCGACCGCCGCCAGCCGCTCGAACTCGACATGCCGGAACGCAAGATCGTTCTGAAATCCGATGGCACGGTCGACAAGGTGATCATCCCGGAACGTCTCGATGCGCACAAACTCATCGAAGAGATGATGATCCAGGCGAACGTTGCCGCCGCCGAAACGCTGGAAAAGAAAAAACAGCCGCTCGTCTACCGCATCCATGATGGTCCGTCGCTCGCCAAGCAGGAAGTGCTGCGCGAGTTTCTGGCAACGCTGTCCATCCCGATGGCCAAGGGCGGCCAGGTGCGCGCCAATTCCTTCAATGGCATTCTCGCCAATGCCGCCGGCACCCCGCATCAGATCATGGTCAACGAGATGGTTCTGCGCTCCCAGAGCCAGGCGATCTACAGCCCCGACAATCTCGGCCATTTCGGCCTCAACCTGATGAAATACGCGCATTTCACCTCGCCGATCCGCCGTTATGCCGATCTGATCGTACATCGCGGCCTCGTCGGCTCGCTCGGTCTCGGCGAAGGCGGCATCACGCCGGCGGAAGAAACGCAGCTGGAAGATGTCGCGGCTGAGATCTCGACCTTCGAGCGCCGGGCCATGGCCGCCGAACGCGACACGATCAACCGCCTCATCGCTCATCACCTGAGCGAGCGTGTCGGACAGGAATTCGAAGGCCGCGTATCGGGTGTCACCAAGTCCGGCCTTTTCGTGTCGCTGCCGACCTATGGCGCCGACGGTTTTGTGCCGATCTCCACGCTCGGCCGCGACTATTTTATCTATGATGAAGCGCATCAGGCTTTGATCGGCGACAAGTCGCGGCTCGGCTATCAGTTGGGCGACCCGGTCGATGTCAAACTGGTCGAGGCCATACCGCTGGCCGGCTCGCTGCGTTTCGAAATGGTCAGCGAAGGCCGCAAGATCGCAGCCGGCACGCGCTCCTTCCACAAGGCAGGCCGGCAGCGGCGCACCGCCCGCGGCAAGACGGGCATGCACCCAAGACGATAGGAACGGATCATGACGGTCAGGGAGGCGGCCAAAGAAACAGCAGGGAGCCAGAAACCGGTTCGCTACGGCGACACCGGTGACGCTGAACGGCCTCTCGGCCGCTCCATCATCCGCGGCCTCAGATGCCGTTGCCCTTCATGCGGCAACGGCCGCCTCTTCGGTGCCTTCCTGAAACCCGTCGACGCCTGCGCAAAATGCGGTGCCGACATGCATCACCACCGTTCCGACGACCTGCCGCCCTATATCGTCATCGTCATCATCGGCCATGTGGCTCTTGGTGGTTTCATGATGACCGACATGGTGTTCGACATGTCTCCCTGGGCGCATCTGGCCATCTGGGCGCCGCTGACGGTACTTTCCGCACTCCTCACCATCCAACCCGTCAAAGGCGGTGTGATAGGCCTGCAATGGGCACTGAGGATGCACGGCTTCGGCGGTGAGCGTGAGGATATCGATCCCGGTCGCGGTGGGCCGCTGGAATGACCGACGTGCCGGAGAAGAGTGTGCCGGCAACCGGCGCACCTTCCACGAGGGCGCCGACAGTCCGCATTCGCCCCAGAGATGCCGCCGCCCTTATTCTGATCGATCGCTCAGGTAGCGCGCCACGCGTGCTGATGGGGCGGCGTGCAAGCGGCCATGTCTTCATGCCGGATGTCTATGTGTTTCCCGGTGGCCGGCGTGATCCGGGCGATCATGCCCGGCCTTACGGCGGCGATCTGCATCCAAACGTGCTTGCAAAACTTCTCGACAATGCGCCATCGGGCAGCAGTCTCAGGCGTGTGCGCGCGCTGGCACTTGCGGCTCTTCGCGAGATGCACGAGGAGACGGGTATCGCACCCGCCACCGCGGCACCGGACCTGTCCCGCCTGCGCTATATTGCCCGCGCCATTACGCCGCCGGGCCATGTCCGCCGCTATGATACCCACTTCTTTCTGGCCTTTTGCGACGAAACCGTCTTCGACCTGACGCATTTGCGCGATACGGACGAGTTGGAGGACTTGCAATGGCTTGACATTGCAGCAATTTCCGGTGTGAAACTCGCCCGCATCACGCAAATGGTGCTGGAAGACGTAAAGAGACTGATGGAAGCGGATAACATCCTCCCCTTCGAAAATCCCGTCCCCTTCTACTCCATGCGTCACGGGCGTTTCGTCCGCAGCCGACTGTAAGGATTGTTGAATGTCGCAGCCGACGACCGACGAGAACGGCCATGTCGAAACGATTCATTGGCCGTCCCTCATCGCTGCAACCGCCGCTATCAGCGCGGTCGGCATCGCCATCGGACTCGGCCTGCCGCTGCTCAGCATCATTCTCGAAAAGCGCGGGATCTCCTCGACGCTGATCGGCCTCAATGCCGCCATGGCCGGCGTCGCCTCGATGGCCGCTGCGCCACTGACGACCAAGCTCGCCCATGACTTCGGCGTCGCCCGCACGATGATGCTGGCCGTCGTCATCGCTGCATTCAGTGCGCTTGGTTTCTATTATGCGCAGGATTTCTGGATGTGGTTCCCGCTGCGCTTCACTTTTCACGGTGCAACGACCACGCTTTTCATCCTCTCGGAATTCTGGATCAACCAGGCGGCACCACCGAAACGCCGCGGGCTCGTGCTCGGCATTTACGCAACCGTGCTGGCCGTCGGCTTTGCGGTCGGCCCGCTGCTGTTTTCCAAGCTCGGCAGCGATGGCGTCCTGCCCTTCCTGGTTGGTGCCATCATCATCCTGCTGGCCCTGATCCCGATCTTCATCGCCCGCAACGAAAGCCCGGTGCTGGACGAGAAGCCGGAACGCCACTTCTTCCATTATATCTTCCTCGTGCCGTCTGCGACCGCGGCCGTGTTCGCCTTTGGCGCCGTATCGGCCGGCGGCCTGTCGCTGTTCCCGATCTACGCGCTGCGTGAAAGCATGCCGGAATCTCAGGCAGCCGTCCTTCTGACCGTGATGGGCGTCGGCAACATGGCCTTCCAGATCCCTTTGGGGCTGATCTCCGACAAGATGCGCGACCGCCGCCCTCTCCTCTTCGGCATGGCCGTCCTCGGGGTCATGGGTGCCCTTTCACTGCCCTTCCTCATCCATGACTGGGTATTGATGGCGATCGTGCTGTTCTTCTGGGGTGGCTGTGTCTCCGGCCTCTATACGGTCGGCCTCGCGCATCTGGGCGCGCGCCTCAGCGGATCGGACCTTGCGGCCGCCAATGCGGCGTTCATATTCTGCTATGCGGTCGGCACGGTAGCGGGTCCACAGGGAATCGGAGCAGCCATGGATGTCGCCGGCAATGACGGTTTTGCATGGGCGCTGGCGGGTTTCTTCGCCTTTTACGTGCTGGTTTCCTTGGCCAGACCGCTTTTCCAGTCGAAACAGAGTTGACTTTTGGCCCGCGATTTGTAATTTCGCGCCAGATTTCGCCGTGGGCTCCGACTGGCCGTCCACGGCTTACATTTTTCCAGAAGGCAGAAAACCATGGCGAAAGCTACGACCATCAAGATCAAGCTGCTGTCGACGGCGGACACGGGTTTCTTCTACGTAACCAAGAAGAACAGCCGTACGTTCACCGACAAGATGAGCAAGACCAAGTACGACCCGATTGCAAAGAAGCACGTCGAGTTCAAGGAAACCAAGATCAAGTAATTGATCCCAAAGGTTTCGGCTTTTAAGGCGCGTCAGCCATTCGGCTTCGCGCCTTTTTTGTTGTCCGGATTCCTGTCCTTCCCCCCTTCCCGGCACGATCTGACCGGCAAGATCTGAAAAGCGCGCAAAGAAAAAGCGCCGCTCCCGAGGGAGACGGCGCTCTTGATTGGGGGTCGATCAGCCTGCAATCACGGCACGAGGAACCGTTTTTAGCATGCCTGCCGATCGACCGACCCCACGACCCAGGAGATGCGGCGGACCTGAGCATCATGGGGTGTCGCTGCTCCCGAAGGAACATCTGCTTGTTGATAGCAAACTCGCGCAATTTCCGCTGAAAAGCAACATAATCTTAACAAGCGGTGCATTTTTGCACCGCTATGGTTAAAAATGACGCGCATTCTTCATCGGCCGCATGAGTTCTACATAAACAAGAAACCATAAAGCCGCAGCATAGGGCGTTTGGTTTCAACAATTTAGCCCGGCTAGGAATAAAAGCATTTTTTAATATGAAATCTTTAGCAAGTACAAATTAACGAATTACACCTGACAACCGACCATATTTTCACAGAGATAAACTCAAATGTGACTATGTGGCGGATTTCTACTTCGAGTTAATCTTTGCAATGCCGCCGATCACGCAGCCAATCAATTTCGCGCCAGACGCCTGTGAACAGCTGCCAGGCCAGCCTACCACGGTCGTTTGCGTTCTTGATCCCCGTCGGACCGACGCCGGACCGATTCGAAAACCTACGCCGCGAAGGCCACGACCCGGTTTCGGCCGCCATTCTTGGCTTCGTAAAGCGCACGATCAGCCTGCTTCAACAACTGGTCCGGCGTCTCGACACCCTGCTCGTTTCCGGCGATCCCCAGCGATGCGGTCACCGTCAGGCTGATGCCAAGACTGCGGATCTGGAAAGGCTGCGTTTCGATCATGGCGCGCAGGCGCTCGGCAATGGTTGCCGCCTGCCCGGCATCGGTATCCGGCATGACGACCACGAATTCCTCGCCGCCATAACGGCAGGCAAGATCGGCGCCGCGTACTGTCGAGCGGATACGCGAGGCAAATTCCTTCAACACCTCGTCGCCGACATCATGGCCGTAGGTGTCGTTGACCTGCTTGAAGCGATCGATATCGACAAGGCAGATCGATAGCGAACGGCCACGCGCGGCGGCGCGGTTGAACAGCGTCTTCAGATGATTGTCGAGATAACGGCGGTTCTGCAGGCCCGTGAGGCCGTCGGTGACGGCAAGCTCGATGGTTTCGCGCACACTGGAGCGCAGACGGTCGTTGTAGCGCTTGCGCTTGATCTGCGTCAGCGTGCGCGCCACCAGCTCGTTCGGATCGATAGGGCGAACGATATAGTCGTTCACACCGAGATCGAGCGCCCGCACGATCAGATCTTCATCGCCCAGATCAGTGACCAGTAGCAGCGGGATAAACCGGGTACGTTCCAGCGAGCGCAGCTGCGAGCAGAGGCGAAGCGGATCATATTCATCGGAATTGCCGTTGACGATGACCAGATCGATCGGATTCTCGGCGGCTTCGAACAAAGCTGCCTGCGGATCGGACATGGCGGTCACGTCACCGATCGGCTTCAACGCCTTGATGATGCGTTCCTGCGAGCTGGCGCGGCTATCGACCAGCAGGATCTGCCCCGCCTCCTCACGCCCCTCGCCCTTCAACATGTCTTCCATGCCGATCGTGCGCGCCGTTTCGGAGCGGATGCGCAATTCGTCGCTGAGCGTCTTCAGGCGCACGAGGCTTTTCACGCGCGAAATCAGCTGCAGGTCGTTGACCGGCTTGGTCAGAAAATCATCAGCCCCGGCCTTGAGGCCACGCACGCGGTCGGAAGGCTGGTCGAGTGCCGTCACCATGACCACAGGAATATGGGAGGTGCGCGGGTTTGCCTTCAGGCGCTCGCACACTTCAAAACCGCTCATGCCGGGCATCATGATGTCGAGCAGAATGAGATCGACATTGGTGCTGTCGACAATGGAAAGCGCCTTCGGGCCATCCTCGGCTGTCAAAACGTCGAAATATTCCGCCAGAAGCCGTGCTTCCAGCAACTTCACGTTTGCAGGGATATCGTCGACAACAAGGATGCGCGCCGTCATGGCCAGTTTTCCCGAACTTTAGGCGTCGCCCAGATAAGTCTTGATGGTTTCAATGAATTTTGGAACCGAGATAGGCTTCGATACATAGGCCTCGCAGCCGCCTTGTCGAATCCGTTCCTCATCACCCTTCATGGCAAAAGCCGTGACGGCAATGACCGGGATGACGTGCAGCTCGTCGTCTTCCTTCAGCCACTTGGTCACTTCCAGACCGGAGACTTCCGGCAACTGGATATCCATGAGAATGAGGTCCGGGCGATGTTTGCGGGCCAGATCAAGCGCTTCCATGCCATTGCGAGTCTGGATAGTCGCATAGCCGGAAGCCTCGATGAGGTCGCGAAAGAGCTTCATGTTCAGCTCATTGTCTTCGACGATCATGACCTGCTTGACCATTTATGAACGATCCTCATTGCGCACGGAAACTTGGCCGGGAACGGCCGGTTCCGGCCTTGTAACGACATCGCGAAGATATAAGTTCACCCCACGACCGATTCCAAAAACTCTTGTTCGTTTCAGTCTAGAGTAATTTGTTTGAAGAAAAGGTAACTTACGAGCATGCAAGGACCGCTTGAGCCGCGACAGAAAGACAAAGCGGCAGCCGTCGACCCGGAAGAAACCGCTGTCACCCTGCTGGGCTGGCTTGCGAGCGAGCCGGATATGATGAGCCGCTTCCTGGCGCTTTCCGGCATACAGGCGCCACAACTGCGTCAGGCGATCAACGATCCGGGCTTTCTCGCCGGCATGCTGGATTTCGTCATGGCGCATGAGCCATCGCTGATGGCCTTTTGCGAAACCACAAATACTAGACCGGAAAGCGTGGTCGCCGCTTGGCATCACTATTCCGGCCCGGTGATGGATTGAGACGGACGTGACATGACGACGGCGGCAGATAGCATTCTCGACATCACGCATGTTTGCGTCACCGACCGCCCGCTGGTGGTCTGCGATGTCGATGACGTCGTCCTGCATTTCACGGACCCGTTCGTCGATTTCCTGAGCGCCGAAGGCTACGAGTTTCTGCCGCGCTCCTTCAAGCTGACCGGAAACATCCTCGCCCGCGAGAGCGGTCTGGAGATCGATGCGGCCGAGGTGAAACGGCTGATCCACGCCTTCTTCGAGGCGCAGGAAACCTGGCAGCTGCCGTTCGAAGACGTTGCCCGGACGCTGGAGGCACTTTCCGCCGATGCCGACGTGGTGTTCCTGACCGCCATGCCGCCCTGTTATAGCGAACAGCGGCGCCGCCTTCTCGACAGGCTCGGCCTTGCTTTTCCGATGATCGCCAGCGAAGAACCCAAGGGGCCGATCATGCGGCGCCTGAATGCCGAGCGAATTCTGCCCACCACCTTCATAGACGACATGGCCTACAATCTGCATTCCGTGCGCGAGCATATGCCGGACAGCCTGCTCATTCAGTTGATGCCGGACACGCCACTGCGCCTGATGGCG
The DNA here is from genome assembly GCF_050455485.1 of Neorhizobium sp. BT27B. Taxonomy (NCBI): domain Bacteria; kingdom Pseudomonadati; phylum Pseudomonadota; class Alphaproteobacteria; order Hyphomicrobiales; family Rhizobiaceae; genus Neorhizobium; species Neorhizobium sp. BT27B. The sequence continues at coordinate 339,485 of NZ_JBCIYT010000001.1, forward strand.
CCGAAACCGCAGGACGATATCGTTCGCGCCCGCGACTGGCGGCATGCCGAAGAACTGATCCGAGGCCATTGGCAACCGCGCTGAAGCGCGCCTTGCTTGCCTCAAAAATCCGGTCTGGAAGTTGTGCATGCCCACGCCCTTCCTGCTTGAGAGTTGCGATCTTACGGCCTAATGTGAATTTGTTCAACATTTGTTCCGAAGATGGCAGCCGAGCACGATACCACAGAGAAACCCGGGTCATTTTGTAGAGACTGCCTGACGGAACAGCCGGAGGGCCGTACCCGCTGTCGTGCCTGCGGTAGTCCTCGCCTGTTGCGACACAAGGAACTCTATGGCCTGACGCTGGCCCATATCGATTGCGACGCCTTTTACGCCAGTATCGAAAAACGCGACGACCCCAGCCTTGCCGACAAGCCGGTGATTATCGGCGGCGGCAAGCGCGGCGTCGTATCCACCGCCTGTTACATTGCCCGTATCAGCGGCGTGCGCTCCGCCATGCCGATGTTCAAGGCGCTTGAAGCCTGCCCGGATGCAGTGGTGATCAGGCCCAATATGGAAAAATACGTGACCGTCGGCCGGCAGATGCGATCGATGATGCAGGACCTGACGCCGCTGGTGCAGCCGCTCTCCATCGATGAGGCCTTTCTCGAACTGGCCGGCACCGAACGGCTGCACCGCGACCCGCCGGCCCGCACGCTTGCCCGCTTCGCCAAACGGGTGGAAAGCGAACTTGGCATTTCCATTTCGGTCGGGCTTTCCTACTGCAAGTTTCTCGCCAAGGTCGCTTCCGACCTGCAGAAACCGCGCGGCTTTTCGGTGATCGGCAAGGCCGAGGCATTGAGTTTCCTGGCGCCCCGCCCCGTCACCACGATCTGGGGTGTCGGCAAGGCATTCAATGCCTCGCTGGAGGCCGACGGCATACGCACCATCGGGCAATTGCAGGCGATGGCGGAGGGTGACCTGATGCGCCGTTATGGCGTAATGGGGCAGCGGCTTTTTCGGCTGTCGCGCGGCATCGACGACCGTACCGTGCATCTCAACGAGGCAGCCAAAAGCGTTTCGGCGGAGACCACCTTTTTCGATGACATTTCCAGCCATGACCAACTGGTGCCGATCCTGCGCGAACTCTCGGAAAAGGTCTCTACCCGGCTGAAGAAACACGACATTGCCGGGCATACGGTTGTGCTGAAAATGAAGACGTCGGACTTCAAGAGCCGCACACGCAATCGCCGTCTGGAAGACCCGACCCAGCTGGCCGACCGGATCTTTCGCACCGGCCTGCAATTGTTGGAGCGGGAGACGGACGGCACAAAGTTTCGCCTGCTCGGCATCGGCGTGACCGACCTCGAAGGCTCCTCCCGCGCTGACCCGCCTGACCTCGTGGACCAGCAGGCAACCCGGCGGGCGCAGGCGGAAGCGGCCATCGACAAGCTGCGCGACAAATTTGGCAAGAGCGCGGTCGAGACCGGCTACACGTTCGGCGGAAAAGACCGCAAACGCTGAACCTGTCACGCTTGCCGTCACTGCAATGTGAGACATTCGTGTTGCGAAACGACAATTCTGCGCGCGCCGGTCAAACCTTTATTAAGCATGTGACGATAGACTGTGAGCCTGTATTGCGTATGAGGTTTCCATGTACCGGCTTGCGGCCTTCGGCCTTGCATTGATGTCCACCTGCGTCATGGCCGGCACTGCCGCCGCCGAAAACGCCCGGACCCTGCAGATCATCGTTTCCAAGGACAAGCAGTCACTGGCTGTCTATGATGGCGACACGGTGGTTTCGACCTCGAAGGTCTCCACCGGCAAGGAAGGCCATGACACGCCGACGGGGATCTTTTCGATCCTCGACAAGAAAAAATACCACGAGTCCAACATCTATTCGAATGCGCCGATGCCGTGGATGCAACGCCTGACATGGTCCGGCATCGCGCTGCACGAATCCAGCAGCGTGCCGAATTACCCGGCCTCGCATGGCTGCGTGCGCCTGCCGGCCGCCTTTGCGCAATCGCTATACGGCCAGACCGAGCGTGGCGTGCATGTGATCATTACCGATGCGCAGGTGACGCCCGTCATGCTGCATGACGCAAAACTGTTTGCGCCGAAAAAGCCGGTGCCCGCAAACCTTATGTCCGACGTGCCGTTGCGCGCCGACAATTTTTCCCGCACGACCAAGCAGCTGGAAGTGGCCATGAACATGGCGCCCGCCGCACCCGCTTTTGCCGCGCCGAAAAAGGCGCATGTAGAAACCCCGGAAGCCGCCCCGTTGCGTATCCTGATCACCCGCCGCGGCGAACGCGAGCAGGTGGCCGACGTGCAGGCCATGCTGAACGACCTTGGTTTCGATGCCGGTTCGCATGACGGTTTTGTCGGGCCGATGACCCGCTCTGCCGTCGAGGGTTTCAAGCGCTGGAAAGGCGTGGAGCAGAAGGGTTTTCTGACCGACGCGTTTCTGACGGCGCTCTATGAGACCAGCGGCAAGCCAAAAGCGCCGGTCGGGCAGCTGATGATCCGCCAGGGTTTCAAGCCGATCCTCTCGGTTCCGGTCGGCATCAAGGATCCGGAAACGGCGCTTGGCACACATCTCTTCACCGCCACTGCCTTCGACCGAGAAGAAGGCACCGCCGGCTGGCAGGCGCTGACGCTGCCGAACCGGCTGCCGGAAGCGATGATGAAGCGACTGGGCATCACCAATAGCGATGCCGCGTTCACCTCGACCGAAACGGCGGCACAGCAGGCGTTCGACCGCATCGAGATTTCCACCGAGTTGCGCGACCGGATCGAGACCATGCTGACCAGCGGAAGCTCGATCACCATCAACGATCAGGGCATCGGCCAGGACACCGGCGACGGCACCGACTTCATCACCATCACGCGTTCTTCACCGGAGCGGATCGAGGCGCAGACGGTATCGTCCAAGCCACGGACTGAAAAGCCGGCGCGAAAAGTGCGGGCCATTCCGTTGGGCGTGGGGCTTTACTAAGACCCACTTTTCCACATTCCCAATCATGCAGAGGGGTCGGCCAGCCGGCCCCTTTTTGCTTATACCAGTTCCACATCCAGCACGCCGGGTGCTGCCCTCAGTGCCGCTGCGACTTCCGGTGACAGGCGGTAGCGGTCGTTGAGCGAGACTTCGATCTCGCGGCGGCCATCATCCTTGATGACGACGAAGGAGACCTGGCCATCGCCACGGCCGTTCAGGTGCTTGGCGACGATCTTCATCGGGCTGGCATCGCGCACAAAGATGCGCAGCGCCTTCTGCATGCGCACCGATTGTTCTTCCAGCGACTGGACATTCTGGATGCGCAACCCGATGCCTTCCGGGCGCTCGTCCGCCTGCACGATGATGACCAGCGATTTTCCGGGCTCCAGCATGTCGCGATATTGCGCCAAGGCTTCGGAAAACAGGATGGCTTCGTAACCGCCCGATGAGTCGGAGAAGGTGACGATGCCCATCTTGTTGCCGGTGCGGGTTTTTCGCTCCTGGCGGCCGGTGACGGTGCCGGCAAGGCGTCCGGCGCTGGCGCCCTTTTTCACCGCAGCGGAGAAATCGGCAAAGGTCTGCACGCGCAGTTTCGCCAGTGTTTCCTTGTAGCTGTCGAGCGGGTGGGCAGACAGATAGAAGCCGAGGACCTGATATTCCTTCATCAGCTTTTCCGACGGCGTCCACGGATCGAAGACCGGCATGGTGATCTTTTCCGGTCCACCGCCGCTGCCGCCGCCAGATCCAAAAATATCGAACTGGCCGCTGGTCTTGTTTTCGGCGGCGCGCTGCGCGTAACCGATGATACGGTCCATGCCCGTCACCAGCGCCGCACGGTCGATGCCGAAACAATCGAAGGCACCGGCAAAGATCAGGCTTTCCAGCACACGCCGGTTGACCTGTTTCGGATCGATGCGCAGGCAGAAATCCTCGAGACTTTCGAACGGCTTGTCGCCGCGCACTTCAACGATGTGCTCAACCGCGCCTTCGCCGACGCCCTTGATGGCAGCGAGCGAATAATAAATGCGCATGTCGCCGGTTTCGAACATGCGGAACGAGGTCTGCACCGAGGGCGCCAGAACCTTGATGCCAAGACGTCCGGCGTCCTGACGGAAATCGTTGAGCTTTTCCGTATTGGCCATATCATAGGTCATCGACGCGGCGAGGAATTCGACCGGGTAATGCGCCTTCATATAGGCTGTCTGGTAGGACACGATGGCGTAGGCGGCGGCGTGTGACTTGTTGAAGCCGTAGTTGGCGAATTTCGCCAGAAGTTCAAAGATGTTCTTGGCCTGCGGCTTCGACACGCCGTTCTTGATGGCGCCATCGACAAAGCGTTCGCTCTGCTGGTCCATCTCCGCCTTGATCTTCTTACCCATGGCGCGGCGCAGAAGGTCTGCTTCGCCGAGCGAATATCCCGACAGGACCTGGGCGATCTGCATCACCTGCTCCTGGTAGACGATAACGCCCTGCGTTTCCTTGAGCAGATAATCGATCGACGGGTGGACTGACTCGATCTCTTCCTCACCATGCTTGCGGGCATTGTAGGTCGGAATGTTCTCCATCGGACCCGGACGATAGAGCGCCACGAGCGCGATAATGTCCTCGATACAGTCGGGTTTCATACCGAGCAGCGCCTTGCGCATGCCCGCACTTTCCACCTGGAACACGCCGACCGTTTCGCCGCGCGACAGCATTTCATAGGTCAGCGTGTCATCGAGCGGAATGGTGGCAAGATCGACATGAATGTCGCGCTTGCGGCAGAAATCCACCGCGGTTTTCAGAACGGTCAGCGTTTTCAGGCCAAGAAAGTCGAATTTGACGAGGCCGGCCTGTTCCACCCATTTCATGTTGAACTGGGTGACCGGCATGTCGGAGCGCGGATCGCGATACATCGGCACGAGTTTCGACAGTGGACGGTCGCCGATGACGATACCGGCGGCATGGGTCGAGGCGTGGCGGTAAAGGCCTTCGATCTTCTGGGCGATATCGAGCAGGCGTGCGACAACCGGTTCCTTGTCGATCTCTTCCTGAAATTTCGGCTCCTCCTCGATGGCCTTGGAGAGCGGTGTCGGATTGGCCGGATTGTTGGGCACCAGCTTGCAGATCTTGTCGACCTGACCATAGGGCATTTCGAGAACGCGGCCGACGTCGCGCAACGCCGCGCGGGCCTGCAGCGAACCGAAGGTGATGATCTGCGCCACCTGCTCACGCCCGTATTTGCGCTGCACATAACGGATCACCTCTTCGCGGCGATCCTGGCAGAAGTCGATATCGAAGTCGGGCATCGACACGCGGTCGGGATTGAGAAAACGTTCGAACAGCAGCGAAAAACGCAAAGGGTCGACGTCGGTAATAGTGAGCGCATAAGCGACCAGCGAGCCGGCACCCGAACCACGGCCGGGACCGACCGGAATGTTCTGATCCTTGGCCCATTTGATAAAGTCGGCAACGATGAGGAAGTAGCCGGGGAACTTCATCTTCTCGATGACGCTCAGCTCGAAATCCAGCCGCTCGTGATAATCCTTTTCTGTGTAACCGGCCGTCATGCCGAGCAGCTTGATGCGGTTTTCCAGTCCTTCTACGGCCTGGCGACGCAGTTCCGCCGCTTCCTTGCGCTCGTCCTCTTCCGGATGATCACTGACGCCGGTGAAGCGCGGCAGGATCGGGTTACGGGTTTTCAAAATATACGAGCAGCGTCGCGCGATCTCGACGGTATTGGCAAGCGCCTCGGGAATATCGGCAAACAGCTTTGCCATTTCCGCGCGGCTCTTGAGATAATGATCCGGCGTCAGGCGAAAGCGGGTGTCGTCGGAAACGATGGCACCATGGGCGACAGCCATCAGCGCATCATGGGCATCGTAATCATCCCGCGTGGGGAAAAAGGCCTCATTGGTGGCGACCATCGGGATTTCGTGGTCATAAGCAAGCGCGATCATCGATTTTTCGTGACGGCGATCGTAACGACCATGGCGCTGCAGCTCGATATAAAGCCGATCGCCAAAAATCTGTTTCAGCCGCAGCAATCGGGCAATCGCCTGCGGGCGGTGGCCTTCGTTGAGCGCCATATCGACCGGGCCGGTGCTGGCACCGGTCAGCGCGATCAGTCCCTCGGCGCCCATTTCCTCCAGCCAGGACTGGCGGATGTGGATGGCGCCGCCATCACCGCCGAGATAGGCGCGGCTGACGAGGTCAACGAGGTTCTCATACCCAGCTTGCGTGGCGGCAAGCAGCACGATGGCCGGCAGCTTCTGCAGACCGTTGCCGCGCTTTTCGTCGCCGGCATCCTCCATGTCGATCGACATCTGACAGCCGATGATCGGCTGCAAACCGTCACCCGACGCCTTCTGGGCGAATTCGAGCGCGACGAAGAGGTTGTTGGTATCGGTAATGGCAATGGCCGGCTGGCTGTCCGACACGGCCTTGCCCAGCACCTTTTTCAGCGGCAGCGCGCCTTCCAGCAGCGAATAGGCCGAATGGACGCGCAAGTGCACGAATTGCGGCGTGCTGGCGCCCTGCCCGTTCGTTGCCGCTGTCACGTTTGTCTGGTCTGCCATAGTCGCGCCGATACCCAATTCATGAATCGGTGCATTGTCCGGCTTAGGCGTGTGAGAGTCCAGTTTCTATTCCGGATCCTACCGTCTTTCACAGGCCTGACGTTCACTTTCGACGGTTTGGCCGTGTAAGGCCCCGGGCAGATCCCGAGGCGGTTTTCGATGGACGGCCACGCCTATTACGCCAGCTGTCCAAAAGGTCTGCTCACATGGCCATCATCAGCAATGACAGGCTGGCCAGAAAGGTCGCGATCGATGCGAATGCGGCAATATCACGAAGAAGGTCGGTCATTCGTTGTCTCCCGTGTTCGTTATGTTTCTATTTTGTTCTTATTTCGTACTCCGAGTCAATAAGAGAACAAACAGTGAATGAAGATTCTTTTCGATTGACGTTTTCCCACTGCTCTTTCGCCAATGCGAAGGCGTTGAGTCGTTTGAGGAATTCCAGGCCGAGCTTGCCTTCGGAATTTTTCGATTTTTCTCTTTTCCCGGCATCGTTCCAGGTCATTCACGGTTCAGCCATGCCAGATTGCCTCAACATATGCCCGGCGCGCCGTAACACCTGCTGTTCGCCTTGAACCCGCCACCGAAACACGGTTAGTCACGCCATCCGCCAACGAGAGCCAAACCATGACCGTTCCGCGCCAATGGCTTCTTGCCGCCGCTTCACTGCTTTTTGTTGCCGCCCCTGCTGCCGCAACGGAAGAACCATGCGAACGGCAGGAGTTTGATGGCGCCCGCTACATCGTCTGCTCCGTTAAGGCGAAAGACGCGCGGCTGAAACTGTTCTGGCAGAAGGCTGATGGTTCACCCCATCGCTGGTTCGGTACGCTGGCAGATGGCCTGAAAACGCAAGGCAAGGCGCTGGTGTTTGCCATGAATGCCGGCATGTATGGCACCGACTATGCGCCGATGGGGCTTTATATCGAGGACGGGAAAGAGCTGCGGCCGGCCGATCTGAAAAAGATGGCGGGGCCGCAATCGAAAATTCCGAATTTCTACAAGCAGCCGAACGGGATCTTCTATTTCGGCGCGGACGGTGCCGGCATCCTGACCACCGAGCGGTTTCTGAAGGCGCGGCCGCAGGCAGGGTTTGCCACACAATCCGGGCCGATGCTGGTGACGGACGACACGATGAACCCGATCTTCATCAACGGATCGAGCGACCGCACACGGCGCAGCGGCGTCGGCGTGTGTGATGGTGGCGACATGCGGTTCGTCATCAGCGAGGACGACGTCAACTTTTATGATTTTGCAAAACTGTTCCAGAAACATCTCGCCTGCCCGGATGCGCTGTTTCTCGATGGCGGACAGGGGGCGGGATTTTTCAACCCCGCCCTGAAGCGTGCCGACTGGTCATGGCATGGCGGTTACGGGCCGATGATCGGTCTTATCGAGTGATCAGGCCGGTTTCAGCGTGATCACCGTCAATTCCGACGGCACGCCGAGGCGCAGCGCAAAACCGATCCACAAGGCCGTGCCGTTATTGACGTAAAGCTGCATGCCATCGACATCGTAGAGGCCGGACACAAAACCGTTGTTGAAACGGGCAACCAGACGGTCGAAGCCGACGATCATGCCGCCATGGGTGTGGCCGGAGAGCTGCAGATCGGCACCGGCGGCGGCGGAAACACGGGCATTGCGCGGCTGGTGATCGAGCAGGATGACGGGAGCACCATCAGGAGCGCCGGCAAGGGCTTTAGTAACATCCGGGCCTTCGAGGTCGAAACGGGTGGCGTTGACATCGTTGACGCCGGCAATCGTCAGCTTTGCATCACCGCGCGAAAGCACGACATGGCCGTTGGAAATGGTTGTCAGGCCAAGCTGCTGATATTTCGCCATCCAGCCGTCATGGCCAAAATGATATTCGTGATTGCCGGGGATGGTGAAGACGCCGTCCTTTGCGCGCAGTTTGGCGAGCGGCGCGATATCCTTTTCGCGGGCCTGCAGCGTGCCGTCGATGAGATCGCCGGTCAGCACGATGAGATCGGCATTCTGGGCGTTGGCGAGCGCCACGGTCTGTTCCGCCCATGGGGCTTCGAACAGACGGCTGAGATGCAGATCGGTCAGCTGGATCATGCGATAGCCATCGAATTCGGGCGGCAGGTTTTTGATGCGGATTTCCATTTCCTTGACCGGCGGCACCCGGATGGCCTGGCTGACGGCGAAGGCTGCGGTGGAAAGCGCGATGACGCCGACGGCATAACGCAGGAAGGCCGGCACCCGGATAGAGCGGCGGCGGATGGCGGCGGTGACCAGCGAGATGAGATCGACGGCCAGCTGCAGGATGGCGAGAAAAAGGATGGAGCCGGCCAGCCAGTTGACGGCAATCATCATCACACGCGGCACTTCCGGCGAGAACATCGTGCCAAACACGAGCAGCGTGATCAGGCTGTGCTGGAAAACCACCATCAGGGTGATGGCGATCAGCGCCTTTAGCCATTTCGGCCAGGGCATGGGCCAGAGAAAACGCGTGACGACGTAAAGGCAGAGCAGAGCTTTGAACAGATGAAACACGGGGAATGGCACTCGCAGGGCGGGATCGGATGCCCTACTTCGGTGAGTTGCCTTGTGATCTCAAGGGGATGACGTGATTTTGATTGTGGGCGGGCTCATCCGGCCGCATTCAGCACACGCGACGAGCCTTCCCTCCGCGTTGATGGAGGGAAGGCCGGATGGCGGGCAAGGCCGTTGGCAGGCGCCCTGCCCGCCGTTACCCGATCAATGCGTGGCGCCGGAGCCGCCAGCTGCGACGATGACAAACGGCTTGCCTTCCACGTCGATGGTGCGGACTTCCTTCAGCGTCTTTCGGTCAATGATACGCACAGTCGAATTGCGTGGATCGGTGACGGCGATGTGATCGCCGGCAACGGCCAGACGCGGGCGCGGATCGCGCCAGTGACCATCCTTGCTATAGGGTTCGGTGACAGTTTCGGACAGTTTGATCTTTGCATCGATCGTGTCGATCAGGTGCAGTTTTCCGTCCTCGGTCAGCACATAGGCATTACGCGGTTCAGCCGGATCGAGCGCAAAATCGACGCGACGGGTGGGCAGATCAACGAGGCGATAGGGCATTTCGGTATCATCGGGATCGATCAGCGCCACCTTGTCCTCCCCGTAATTGCCGAGGAAGAACTGCATGGACGTGCCGCCCAGGAGGGTCGAAACCTTGCCCTTTGGCAGCTTGTCGCCATAGGCGATCAGGTCCAGCTTGGGGGCTTCGTCGCCATTCGGACGGACGACGAGCACACCTTCCGTGCAACCGAAGGCAACGAGACGGGCAGATGTGGCTTCACCATGCAGGTCCGAGCAGGTGGCGATATCCCCCACCTGCTTGCCGTTGCGATCGAGCACGCGCAGGCCGCGGCGCGGCGGCAACTCGCCTTCCTTCACCGTCACATCGGTCTTCGGCACCGAGGTGAGCAGGTAACTTCCCATCGGCACGGCGACGCCGTGATGGGCGAGCGTGGTTTCGAAACCGCGAATTGCGGGTTTGCCGTCAATCAGGGCGTCTTCGGACAGGAGGTCGAAACGGTTGTCGCGATCGTAGAAGACGGCAATGTCATCGCCATGGGTCACGACGTGGCCGGGCTTCTTGCCGGTGATCGTTGTCGCCAGCAATCTGGGATCGGAGAGTTCGATATCGCGGTGATCGCCGTGGTCGGAGAGAGCGACGCCGGTATCGATGGCCTGCACGAGATTTTCGTCGCCCTGGATGGCGAACAGGGTGCGGCCGCTTTCCGACAGCGACAGGGCATTAAATCCCTTGGTGTCGAAACGGCCAATCTCCTTGCCCGAGGCAAGATCGATGGCGCGCACGACCGGTAATGTGTGATCGGCAACAAAAAGCCGCCAGCTTTCCGCATGTTCTTCTTCGGCAAACGAACTCTGCGGCACGAGAAAAGTGGATGCAAGCGCGGAGGCGGCGAGCGCGAGGCCGTAACCGGTGCGGGACATGAGGTCTCCTGTAATAATGTAACGCATGTACCGTTATAAAGTTACGTTCGGGTTGTCCAGCCTGTTTTGCGCATCCACATCGCGAATGCGACATTCCTCGTGGGGGTGTGGAAAAGGTGCAGTGGAGCGCGACGCTAGCCCGATCAGTATGCGTGGGCCGAATTGTGACTGGTCATTCATCACCTATCCGCATGATCGGATTGGGTAAAACTACCCGAATGCCATACCGGATACGGTATCTGGATATGCCGCCCCATAAAAATCGACGGGATGGGCGAAAAAACGACAAAGTCTCCCTTGCCCGGAAGTCGTTTTGCGAAAGATCATGTCTCGACTGATTTGAAAAAGAACAATTTTAACGGGCATTAAAAAAAAGGGGGACAGGTGATGGGAGACACCTATTCGTTCAACAACAAACCGCAATATGGCTATTTTACCTGGGACATCGCCCGGGACGAAATCTGGGGCGACGCCACGTTTGCCGCCAATATCGGCATTGACGCCGAGACGGTAAACAATGGTTTTTCGGTGTTGCGCTACATGGAACTGGTGCATCCGGACGACCGCGAGCAGGTGGCAACGGCGACCCGAACGGCAGTGCTGACAGGCAATCCCTATATGGTCATCAACCGGATCTGCCGCGGCGACGATATCGTCACCATCCGCAATCGAGGCACGTGTTTTCGCTACCGCGACGGCCTGCCGAGCATGGCAACCGGCATGCTGGAAGTGCTGGCTGTGGAAAGGCTTCGCCCACCCGCCGCAAACGAACAGCCTTGTGAGGACAATCGGCGGGCATCGGCAGGCGGTGGCAACAGGGTCTGGGTCGAGTTTCTCGAGCCACAGAACTGAAATTTCATTTTCCGGAGGACACCTTCCGGTATGCTTCATCCAGCGCAGCCCGTCGGGCATTCGGCGGCAGAACACCAATCTGCAGCCGCTGTCCGGCTGACAATGGCAGATGCTCCAGCAGCCAGCGCGCCAAGGCGTCGTCGTTATCAGAGGCGCGCAGTTTCAGCGCCTCGTAGGATGCGATGCCGCCAAGACGTTTTGCCAGCGGACCGCCCTCCTCCAGATCGGTGACGAGCTTTTCACGCAAAACTGCCTGTTCGATGGTGACGGGCGTATCGGCTGTCGGGTTCAGAGGCGCGATGCGAACCAGCGGCAAGGCATCTGCCGGCACCGGTTTCGGGCGACGGCGGAAAAAGCCGGTCGTGCCGAGCGGTCCGCGTTTGCCGTTTTTCACCTGCCCTTCGATGGCGACGATCTTGACCGCTTGCCCGACACGAAAACCGTATTCCTGCGGTTCGTCCGGGGCGCCGCCGTAACTGCGGCAATCGACGACAACCGCCGGTGCGCCGGGTACGAGTTCAGCGGCAGCGATATAGGGCTGATCGAAGACGTCTGCATCGCCATCCTCATCGGCAACGACCGCAGTTCCGATCGGCGCTTCACCCTTCGTTTCGAACGTCTGGCCGGTCCATGCGACATTTTTCGAGACGAAGGCGGGATAGAGAGGCTGGTAATCGACGGCAGCGGGTGTACGCCCGGTTCCTGAAGACAGCCTGTCGGTGGCCACGAAATCGGTCAGGCATTCGAGGTCCGGCGGGCGGCGGGCCGGTTCGATGACACGGCCATCGCGGGGCTGAAACTGCACGACATAGTTGGGCAGCTTGTCGAAATCCTCGTCATGGGCGCCCGGTTCCTTGTCCCATTCGATCGCCGTGACGGTGACGGCGTAATCGCCATTCTCGACCTCGATCCAGTAATCCTCGTTATCCGATGTCTTGGCCATCTGTTCGAGGCCGGGCAATGCGTCCGAATTGTCGAGAAAAACGCGGCCGTGTCGCACGGTGTAGGCAAAGGTCCAACTTGGGCCGGCATATTTTTGCTCGCGTTCGGTGACGGCGCCATTGGTCAGCCGAACGGCAAAACCGCCATCGCTACCGGTGCACCAGGCGACCAGACGGCCGGCGGCACTCTCAGCCGGATAGATGAAGGGTTCGCTATACCAGGCGATCGGCCACTCGGCGGCATGTGCCAGATCGTCGGGATGGAAAATGACGATATGCGCGACATCGGTCGGCATCATCAGTTTTTTGGAAAATTCGGTCATGTCGTCCGCTGCAAGTCATTGGTCCCGCGCGGGGAAATAGGCAGTGGCGGACGAATGGGAAGTCTGGCTGAACGGATTGGGGGATTATACCCACAGGGTGGCGGCCCGGACATGCCGGGCCGTTGGCGTTTGCATTCAATACCTTACAGCGCGTTCCTGCGAATAACCTCGCTCAGCCAGTGATACGACGCTTTCGGAATACGCTGCAATGTCGGGTAATCGACGTAAACGAGGCCAAAGCGTTTGGAAAAACCCCTGCCCCATTCGAAATTGTCCATCAGCGACCAGGCGAAATACCCTCTCACATCGTGGCCCTCTTCCAGCGCGTCGAGCAGGACGTTGAGGTAGCCTTCAAAGTAGGCGATGCGGTCCTTGTCGATGACCTTGCGGTCGGGGCCGAGAGCGTCGGGATAGGACGCACCGTTTTCGGTGATGTAGATCGTGGGCTTGTTGTAACGCTCGCTGGTGTCGCGGATCTGTTCGAGAAACGCCTGCGGATCGACCACCCAGTTGACATCGGTGAGCGGGCCCATGCCGGTTGGCGGGGCGGTTTCGGCGATGCCGAACGTGGTGTTCTTGTTGGGGCCGACAAAGACCGGATTGTAATGGTTGAGGCCAAAGAAATCCATTTTCTGGCTGATATCGGCCATGTCGTCGCCGAGGATCAGTGGCTCCATTTCCTTGGCGATCGGCTCCGGATAGGTGCCGAGCCAGAGCGGATCGACCAGGGCGCGGCGCCACAGGCAATCGCCGAGAATACGGGCTTCCTCATGGGCGGCATCGTCATAATGCGGGCGCACCGGGCCGAGCGAGACGATGTTGCCGACCTGCGCATCCGGCGCTTCAGCGCGCACGGCTTTCACCGAATAACCATGGGCAAGGTTGAGCGTGTGGATGGCCTTGAGGCTGTCCTCGTAGGACTGTTTTCCCGGCGCGTGGCGGCCGACATTATAGGCCACCCACGGAATGACGTTGGGTTCGTTGATCGGCGCGAAACGTTTGACGCGGTCGCCAAAATGGCGGGCGATGGTGGCGGCGTAATCGGCAAAAATCTTCGGTGTTTCGCGGGAGCGCCAGCCGCCCTTTTCCTCCACCGCCACCGGCATGTCCCAGTGATGCAGGCAGATCCACGGCTCGATGCCTTCATGCAGCAGAAGGTCGATGACGCGATCGTAAAAATCCAGCCCGCGCTGGTTCACCTGACCCGAGCCTTCCGGGAAGATGCGCGGCCATGCGGTCGACAGGCGGTAGGCGCCGACGCCCAGCCCGCTCATCAGGCCGATATCCTCCGGGTAACGATGGTAATGATCGCAGGCGATGTCGGCGGTTTCGCCATTGGTGGTGCGGCCGGGCGTGTGGGCATAAACGTCCCAGACGCTCTGGCCGCGGCCATCCTTGTTGACGGCGCCTTCGGTCTGGAAGGCAGAGGCGGCGACGCCCCAGAGAAAGTCCTTGGGAAATGAACGCGTCATGACGGATGCTCGTTATCGATGAATGAGATTTTGGGCATGCCCCGCGAGAGGCGCGGGACATGCGGGATGTCAGGAAGTGGCGGCGGGATCAGTTGGCCGTGCTGACATTCCAGAAGAACGGCCAGGGCGACGGCTGAAAGTCCTTCAGCGTCTTCTTTTTCGAGCCGAGCGCGTTGAAATCGCCGACCTTGTAGACCGGGGCTTCCTCGTAAAAGGTCTTCTGGATTTCAGCCCAGAGAACTTTACGCTTTTCCTGATCCGGCTCGGCGATGAAGGGTTCGACGGCAGCGGTCTTGGCAGGCGTTGCCCACCAGCCGGGATAGCTGTCGGACATCCAGCCGTTGAGGATCGGCTCCGGCGGGAACGGGCCGTGGGTGATAAAAATGTCCCACAGCTTTGGATCGGCGCGGCGGGTGGTGAGTGTCGCCCAGTCGAACACACCGAGTTCCACCTTGAAGCCGGCGGCCTTCAGATATTCAGCTGCGACCTGCGCCATCTTGTAATGGAATTCGTACTGGCGGCTCGTCAGGATGCGGATCGGCTTTTCGCCGTCATATCCGGCTTCCTTGGCCATGGAGGCTGCGGTTTCGGGATCACCATTGCCGTAACGCTCGATGCCCTCCTGCGTGTGCCAGACATACCCTTCCGGATAAAGCGCGCCATTGACGGCAAAAAATTCCGGATTGCCGAAGGCGGCAAGCAGCATGTCTTCCGGGTTGAGCGCCGCCTGTATGGCGTGGCGCATTTCCTTTGTCGCCAGCACGCCTTCCTTGGTGTTCATGACGAAAACCGGTGCACCATAGGGTTTCAGCACCACCGGTTCCGAAGCATCCGAGGCTTTCAGGCGGTCGAATGTTTCAGGCGCCAGCGAGTCGGCATAATCGAACTGGCCGGAGATCGCGCCTTCGAGTCGTGTATTGGCATCCGGCACCGGCACGAAACGGATTTCATCGAGGATCGCCTTGCGGGCGCCGCCAAAACCGTTGGCCACTTCCGAACGCGGCTGATAGCCATCGAAACGGGTGAGCTGCAGATACTGGTCGGCCTTGCGCTCCTTCAGGAGATACGGGCCAGTGCCGATGAACTTTGTCAGCGGGTCTTCGGCAAGGTTCGCCTTCGGCATGATGACGGCGGCCGAATTGTTGAAAGCGAGCAACGACAGCAGCGGCGCATAAGGCTTGCTCAGCACGATCTGCACGGCATCGTCACCCTTGGCGGTGATCGAGGTGAAGTATGGCGCAATCTGTTTGCCGCGCGAGGCGATCTTCACCCAGCGCTCGACCGAGGCGACCACATCTGCGGATGTCATGGTCGAACCGTCGTGGAACTTGATGCCCTTGCGAAGGGTGATGTCATAGGTCTTGCCGTCGGCGGACACGGTCGGCATCGCTTCGGCGAGAAGCGGCACGACATTCCATTCGGCATCGAAGGTGAACAGCGTTTCAAAGATGTGCTGCGTGGTCATGCCGACAACGTCGGCCGTGGAGGCCATCGGGTCGAGCGTCGGCGGCTCGCCGATCGTGGCGACATTAACGACGCCGGCTGCAAAACTCTGATTTGGGATGGCGGATAAGAGCAGGAAAGGCGCTGCGAACAAGGCGTGTCTGAGCATGGAGTTCCCTTTTTCGATAAACCACAATTATGGAATATGCATTCTTATTATGGATATAGTGTCGGGCATGATTTTGTTTGTCAAACGCGAATTGCGCTTTTCGCAATCATGGAAGGTACGGCGGCGGAGCGAGATAACGTCGGCTTGAACGCCGGGAAGCGGTCCGGATGTCGGGTACGGTTGCGTAGGAAGCCGCATCGAATTATGCCTAATATATCAAATGACACAGCGGCAGCACGGCTTCCGGGAGACATGCACGATGACGGCCACGAGAATTCTCGAACAGACGCCCGCCATGACGCTGCAGCGGGAAGCCGACCGGCTGGCGGCGCTGCAGGAACTCGACCTGCTCGACAGTCCGCGCGACGAAGGTTTTGACCGCATCGTGCGGCTGATCCAGCAGATCTTTGATGTCGAGATCGGCATCGTTTCGCTGATCGATGCGCACCGGCAATGGTACAAGGCCTGCGATGGCCTTTCCTTCGGTGAAATTCCCCGCGATGCCAGTTTCTGCCGGTATGTGGTGGCAGCCGAGGAAGCGATCATCGTGCCGGACGCGACGCTCGACGAACGGTTTGCCGACCACCCTGCCGTGACCGGTGATCTGCATGTGCGTTTTTACGCCGGCATCCCGATGAAGACAAAAGCCGGCCATGTGATCGGCACACTTTGCGCGGTCGGCAAACGCCCGCGGGCTTTTGGCATTCGCGAAACCGGCATCATGCAGGAACTGGCGGGCGTGGTGATGGAACGCATCGAGCTTCTGCAGACCGCTTCCACCGACAGCCTGACCGAGGCGCTGACACGCCGCGCTTTCAAGACCGAGGCCGATCAGATGGTGACGCTGGCGCAGCGCCACGCGCATGCGCTGTCCTGCATCGTGCTCGATATCGACCATTTCAAATCGATCAACGACACCTATGGCCATGCGGCAGGCGACATTGTGCTGAAGGCGGTCTCGGCCACCTGCAAACATACGCTGCGGGCTACCGACCTGTTCGGCCGGTTCGGCGGCGAGGAGTTTGTCGTCGTGCTGCCCTATGTGGATATGGACGGCGCCATGGCGACGGCGGAACGGCTGCGCAAGGCACTCGAAGGCCTGACGGTCGATATCGGCGACAAGACGATTTCGGTGACGGCGAGCTTTGGTGTCGCTTCGCGCTCGCTGACCGGCAAGGATATCGAAACCCTGCTAGCACAGGCGGATGCCGCCATGTACCGCGCCAAGCAGGAAGGCCGCAACCAGTGCCGCTCATGGAGCGCATTGCAGAAAGATGCCGTCACGGGGGGCGAACGCAAGCGCGTGCTGCGCACCGGCTTCATCCTGTTCGACGATCGCAGAAACCTCGTCAACTGCTCGGTGAAATCGCTGGGATCGGACAGCGCCGGGCTTGTTGTTTCTGATGCCAGCGACTTGCCGGAAGAGTTTCTGCTACAGATCCCGGCTGACGGCATCGAGACCACCTGCCGGGTGATTGCCCATGACGGGCATAATCTGGAAGTGGTGTTTCAATAGGATGCATGATTATGCACGCCCGTCACAAATCGTGAAACATCACGACAATTGACCCACAACATCATGCACGTTAATGCATGATTATGAACACTTCACTTTCCATCTCCCGTCGCGACATCATCGAAGCCAGGCTTGCGCAGGGGCAGGAAATCGTCGCCTCTGCCGTGGCGATCGAATTCGATATTTCCGAGGATGCGGTGCGTCGTGATCTGCGCGCACTGGCAGCCGAGGGCAAATGCCGGCGGGTTTATGGTGGCGCCTTGCCGCTCGTCACGCCATCACGGCCGATTGCCGAGCGGATCGGCAAGGCATCGGAACGCAAGACTGCATTGGCGCGTGTCGCGGCTGGTATGGTGGCGGCAGGAGAATTGCTGTTTCTCGATTGCGGCAGCACCAATCTCGCCATGGCTGCGCTTTTGCCGGGCGATCAGAAACTGACGGTCGCGACCAATTCCATCGATATCGCCTCAGCCATCATGGCGCGTGGCGATATTCCGCTGATTTTGATCGGCGGTCTGGTCGATCCCGTCATCGGCGGTAGTGTCGATGCTTCCGCGATATCAAAGCTGGACGAGCTGAACATCGACCGCTGTTTTGTTGGCGCCTGTGCGGTGTCCGCCGAAACGGGCATGAGTGTGCAGGAACATGCAGACGCGATCTTCAAGCGTAAACTGATGACACGCAGCGCCATCAATATCGTGCTAGCGACATCGGAAAAATTTCGCGAACGCGCGCCGCACCGTATCGGAGCTTCCCAAAACATCGACTGGCTGATCGTCGAGGACGATCTGGCCGCTGACACACGACACGCGCTGGCTGACGCCGGTTATGCGCTGCTGGCACCCGGCCAGAGCGCAGCCTGATCCTTCTTGCAGGAAAGAAAAACTCGATGAACGCACAGGGACATATCATGCCGACCGCTGACCGCCCCGCGACCCGGCTTGCCACCCGCCTCTCCTTTCTGGTTGCCGGTTTCGGCATTGCCTGCTGGGCACCGCTGGTGCCGTTCGCCAAGGCGCGGCTGGGCGTCGATGACGGCGTGCTGGGCATGCTGCTGCTCTGCCTCGGGCTCGGCTCTGTGCTTGCCATGCTGGCGACCGGCGTGCTTTCGGCCAAATACGGCGCAAAGCCGATCATTCTCGCCAGCGGTTTTGGCATCGCCCTGACGCTGCCCCTCCTGACGCTTGCCGGTACACCGTTGACGCTGGGCATCGCGCTTGCCCTTTTCGGTGCTTCGCTCGGCACGCTGGACGTGGCGATGAACATCCATGCAATCGAGGTGGAAAAGGATGCGCCCAAACCGCTGATGTCAGGTTTTCACGCACAATACAGCATTGGTGGTTTTGCCGGTGCGATGATCGTGACGCTGCTGTTTTCCGCCAATGTCGGACCGCTTCTCACCACGCTGGTCTGCTCGGGCATGATGCTGGTGGCAATGGCCTTCACCTGGCCGCGCCTGCTGGCGACGGTGCAGGCAGAGGACGGGCCACTGTTCGTTATGCCGCGCGGCATTGTCGTGCTGCTGGCAGCGCTTGCCGCCATCACCTTTCTGGTCGAAGGCGCGGTGCTGGACTGGAGCGCGCTGCTGCTGACCTCCGAAGGCCGGGTCGAGGCGAGCCAGGGTGGTCTTGGCTACATGCTGTTTGCCATCGCCATGACGGTTGGCCGCCTGTGCGGCGATGCGATCACCGCCAGACTGGGTGACCGGCCGACGCTGTTCTGGGGCGGCATCGTGGCGATTGCCGGTTTTGCCGTGCTGCTCGCCGCTCCCGGCACCGTGCTGGCGATGAGCGGTTTTCTGCTGATCGGCCTTGGTGCATCGAATATCGTGCCCGTCCTGTTTCGCCGTGCCGGATCGCAGACGGTGATGCCATCAGGCCTTGCCGTCGCAGCGATTACCACGACCGGTTATGCCGGCGTGCTGGTCGGCCCGGCCGGCGTCGGTTTTGTCGCCAAACACACCGGCCTGCCGATCTCCTTCTGGCTGCTGGCAGGCCTTCTCCTCCTCGTGCCGCTCTGTGCCGGCATCGTGACCCGGAAGGCCAGCTGATGCGGATCGCCCATACGGCACTGTGGACGCGTGACATCGAAACGGCTGCCGATTTCTGGCGGCGTTATTTTGGCGCGACAATCGGCGAGGAATATCACAGCAAAAACCGACCGGGTTTTGTCTCGCGGTTCGTGACGCTGCCGGAGGGTGGCGGCCAGATCGAACTGATGACCGGGCCTTGGCTACCGGCCGACACCCATGCCGAGCGGATCGGTTGGGACCATATCGCCATCTCGCTCGGGTGCGGCGAGGCCGTGGACGCGTTGGCGGAAAAATGCCGGGCGGATGGCTGCCTGAAATCCGGCCCGCGCTGGACCGGCGACGGATTTTACGAAGCGGTGATCCTGATGCCGGACGGCACGCCTGTGGAGATTACGGCTTAAGAGAAAACTTCAGGAATCGAGGCGAAGCGTCTACATTCATTGTAATTTCGAAAACAATGGTGCTGCCGATTGGCGAGGCTTCAATCCGCAAGCACCGCTTTCGGCAACAGCGTAAAAAGCCTTGAGTAGCGGATGGTGAATGGCTCCCGCCTATTCAGCACCTTGCAACTCATTCAGCCGCGCGCTGATCTCGCACATCAGGCCAGTGCTGTTGTAGGCAAGGACCACGTCACCGGATCCGGTCAGGCCGGCGCTGATCAGTCGCGATCCAAAGCCGTTGCGCTCGGGTTTGACGACCACCGGCCCCTTTGTTTCCCGCCAGGTCATGCGCAGGGTTTCGTCGGAGCCTTTGCCCTCGACGCGCCATGTGAGGTCGACGCCGCCACCGCCGACAGACAGGGAGCCATGTTTGAGCGCATTGGTGGTCAGTTCGTGCAGAAGCAGCGCAACGTTCAGGGATGCTTTCGAGCCTATCCCGACATCCGGGCCATCGAGACGGATGCGCCCTGCCACGCCCGCGCCATTGACCGCTGCCGCCGCAACATCTCCGAGCAGCGCCGCCTTCCAGCTCGATTGCAGCAGGATGTCATGTGCAGAGCTGAGTGCCATCAAACGCTGTTGCAGCGTCTGAACCCGTCCAAGATCGCTCGATCCCCTCAAGGTGTGGGAGGCAATGGCCGTCACCATGGCGAACAGGTTCTTGACGCGATGACCGAGTTCTGCGGCCAGAAGCGTCTGCAGTTCCTGCGTCTCACGCAGCGCTGCGACACTCGCCTCAAGCTCCTTCTCGCGTTCGCGCAACGCCTCTTCGGCAATGGTGCGCTCCAGCAGGTCGGCGGCCTGGCGGGCAAGGATGTCCAGCAGGCGCAGGTCGCGGTCTGACGGCTGATGCGGCTCGCTCCAGTGGGTCGAGATCATGCCCAGCAGGGTTCCATCGCGCGACAGGAGCGGCGTCGTCTGGGCCGAGCGGATGCCGGCCCTGCGGAAGGCCAGCAAATCGGGCGTGCCGGCAATCTCTGTCCATGCTTCGAAATCGGCGATGATCGCACGGCGGCCGAATTTCAGCGCTTGCGTGCAACTGCTCAGGGCAGTCGGCAAGACCCACTGCCAGACCGCCTTGTCCTGCGGGGCCAGACCGCGCGACACCAGAAGGTGGAGACCATTTCCCGAACCGTCATCGGACTTGCGCAGAAGCTGCATCGTGCCGAACTGCGACCGGGTGATCGATATGGCGGCATCGACGATCTTGCCATAAAGCGCAGCGAGGTCCTGCTCTCCGATCAGATCCATGCTGATGGCGTGCAACAGCTCTATATCCGAGGCTTCATCCGTCGGCTTGCCGGCCTGCTGACCGCTGGAGACGATGCGAAGATTGGTCATTGAAGAGCCCCCGCTTATTGCTTGAGCCGCATAATCGACAATCGTCGCGATGGGTTCAAGATCACAAATGACCGGCCCTAACGCGCATGTCGCAAAACAGTTCCCGCGAAAATATCATTGGCGGAATTTCACGTGCCTCTAACGGGATTGGAGACGCAAAAGGCCCCGGCCGAAAAGATCGACCGGGACCTGTTTCTGATCGAACAAGGGGGATTATCGATCAGAATTCCGTCCAGTTGGACTGTGCTGCGGCCGCACCGCCGCCACCGAAGGCGCTGGCGACCTTGCGGCCCAGAGCCTTGACAGGCGAGACGACCGGCTGGCTTTGCGCTGTTGCCACTTTCAACTCGGGCCCGGCTGCGCCGTTGCCGAGATTGAACTGGCGGATCAGGCCGTTCAGGGCATCAGCTTCACGCGCAAGGCCATGGCTGGCGGCGGTGGATTCTTCCACCATGGCGGCGTTCTGCTGGGTGCCCTGATCGATGCTGTTGACGGCCTTGTTGATCTCCTGGATGCCGACCGACTGTTCGCGGGCCGCCTCGACGATGGCCGTGACGTTCTGGTTGATCTGGTTGACCTCGCCGACCATGGTTTCCAGCGACTTGCCGGTTTCGCCGACCAGTTCGACGCCGTTCTGCACATGCTCGTTGGAGGTGGTGATCAGCGCCTTGATTTCCTTGGCGGCCGTGGCGGAGCGCTGGGCAAGTTCGCGGACTTCCTGAGCGACGACCGCAAAACCCTTGCCGGCTTCCCCTGCCCGCGCCGCTTCCACACCGGCATTCAGCGCCAGAAGATTGGTCTGGAAGGCGATCTCGTCGATAACGCCGATGATGTTGGAGATTTCTCCGGACGAATGCTCGATCTGCTGCATGGCGATGACCGCATCGCGAACGATCTGGCCAGCCTTTTCGGCACCGATCCGGGTGCGGGAGACCAGCGTGCCGGCTTCTTCGGCGCGGATGGTGGAGTCCTTCATCGTCGTGGCGATCTCTTCAAGCGCTGCGGCGGTTTCCTCGACGGAAGCGGCCTGCTGTTCGGTGCGTTTGGCAAGGTCGTCAGCGGCAGAGCGGATCTCGTTGGCACCACCTTCGATAGCGTGGGCGTTCGACTTCACGGTCTGCAAGGCCTGCTGCAGCTTGGTCAGCGATTCGTTGAAGTTGAGACGCAGGCCATCGAGATGGGACACGAAAGGTCTTGAGATTCGATAGGCGACATCGCCGTCCGACAGACGCTTGAGACCTTCTGCCAACGCATCGACGGCGTGCTGGATATCACCGGCGTCACGCGCCTTTTGGGCGTCGCGTTCCTGCCGCTCGGTCTCGCTCATGTTGCGTTCCGCCTCGGCGGCGCGTTCGATGCCGACCTTGGCGATCGCGTTTTCCTTGAACACTTCGACGGCGTCCGCCATGTGGCCGATCTCGTCGGCCCGGCCGCGGCCGGGAACATCGACGGACGTGTCATTGCCGGCAAGACGGCGCATGGTTTCGGTCAACAGGGCGATGGGATTGGCGATGGAGCGGGCGACGAACCACATGCCGCCGATACCGGCTGCGGCGATCAACAGCGCCACCAGCATCTGCAGCTGCATGTCATTGCCGTTGCGGGCCGACAGGCTGCCGTCGAGCGCGATGCCTTCCGACATGGCGACATTGCGCGGCACATCGACCACGACCGACCATGGCGTGGTGGTGCGGCCGATGGTGATGGGGGCGAAGGCGGTAAAACTATCGGCATCCAGCGTGACTTCGCTTCTGGCTCCACGAATGATCGACAGCGCCGCATCACGGCTGGCATCACCCTGGGCATATTGGCGACCGATGGTTTCCGGGCTGGAGCTGGAAGCGACGATCAGGCCCTTGTAGCTGACGATCTCGACATTGGCCTTGCCGCCATAGATCGACGATTTCACCTGTTCGGCCAGTTTCTGCACGAAGGTCAGATCGAAATCAGCGCCGGCCACGCCCTTGAACTTTCCGTCGATGGTGATCGGCACCGACATGGTGGCCAGAAACACCTGCTTGCCCTGCACGACATAGGGAAGCGGATCGAGAATGCTTTCGCCGTTGCCCGACTGCGGGCCGATATACCAGCCGCCCTTCATGACACCGTTGGGGTGCAGATCGTGGCTGTCGAACTCGACCAGTTGCTGCAGGGCGATCTTGCCCGCGGCATCACGCGTCCAGTACGGCAGAAAACGGCCATTGGCATCGGAGGCGAACTGCTTGTTGTTGCGGAATTCGGCATCGCGGCCATCGAGGCCGTTCGGCTCCCAGGCGCTGTAGGTGCCGTTAAAGCGCGGATTGCCCTCCAGCACGTTGAGCAGCATGTCGTTCAGCTGCGCGCGGCGGTATTCGACCGGGGTCGCGGTTGGCCCCGAAGAGGCGGCGACTTCGAAAGCGCGGGCAAGGTTGCGGGCGGAATCCATGGCGCTATCAAGCGACGAACGGATCGTGCCGGCCTGCGTCGAGGCCAGCGTCGCCAGGCTTTCCTTGGTGTTCTGCACCAGAAGATCGTTGACCTTCTCGCCGACAAATACTTGCGTATTGCTGGCAGAAACCATGCTGTAGCCGACCAGTGAGCCGGTGGCAGCGATGACGCAGAAGCCCGAAAGCAGTGCGATTTTCATCTGTATGGAACGGAATTGCATGTGTTCCTCTTGGGATCTGGATGTCAGTCGATAGCGGCTGGCGTGGTTGGCGATGTCGAAATTTTTGGTGTCAGATGCCCTGCCCCAACCGCGTCATGCGGTTGTGGCTGCGGCGAACCCGGCCTCGAGGGCGGTCGGTGGAAACGATGCTTGGGAGGATCGTAAGAGGAGAAAGATCGGCGCGACGTGCTTCGCGCCGATCTTCCCGCGTCGGAGCGCGCCGTTACTGCAGCGTCTTAGGGGTCAGTGCAGTCAAAACGCGCTCCATTGATTCAGATCTATGAACCGCCAGCGCCCTTCATGAGGCCAGGTTCTTTACAGTCACATTTCATCCGCGACGCCCAAGAGCTAGAATTAAATGCTGAATAGAATATTAATCAAAAAATCATCGAAATGACAATCAATCGTATTTAATGTAAAAATGAAATTACTACTCGAATTATACTTTCTCAATCATCGATACGCATCACACTCACAGAACACCTACTCAGAGACGAAAATCGAAAACGGTGTGTCGCAGGTTTGAGACACTCTTACACGCAGGCTGAGCGGAACCTGATCACGGTACAATCGGCATGTCGCGCATCTACGCGCGCATCAGGGCGCGCAACGCGAATAAAAAAAATTGCGATTTGAAAAATAAATATGACAGTCACAGCACTGCTGACCGCCTCAGCGTGCCTGAGGCACATCGAGAGACCATCTTTCGTCATTTGAAACGCGATTCGTCGTCTGCCGCAGCGGTCAGAAATCGACGATCTTGCCGCCTTCCAGCGTCACGCGCCGGTCCATGCGGGCCGCGAGATCATGGTTATGGGTGGCGATCATGGCGGCAAGGCCAGACTGGCGCACCAGCGCCTGCAACGCATCGAACACGTAGGATGCGGTTTCCGGATCGAGATTGCCGGTCGGCTCGTCGGCCAGAAGCAGAAGCGGTGCGTTGGCGACGGCGCGGGCGATTGCCACGCGCTGCTGCTCGCCGCCCGACAGTTCGGCCGGGCGGTGTTCGGCGCGGTGGCCGATGCGCATGTAGTCAAGCAGCGCTGCGGCGCGTTCCTTGGCTTCCTTGTGCGGAAGGCCGGCGATCAGCTGCGGCATCATGATGTTTTCGAGCGCGGTGAATTCCGGCAGGAGATGGTGGAACTGGTAGACGAAACCGATATCGCCACGGCGGATGGCCGTGCGGCGATCGTCGGACAGGCCACCGCAGGCCTCGCCATCGATATGGATCTCACCCTCATCCGGGTGCTCGAGCAGGCCGGCAAGATGCAGAAGCGTCGATTTTCCGGTGCCCGAGGGGGCGACGAGCGCGACGATTTCGCCTGACTTCAGCGAAAAATCGGCGCCCTTGAGGATGGACAGCACGGTATCGCCCTGGCCGTAATGCCGGCCGACACCCGTGAGCTTCAGAATGGTTTTGGTTGCCATGGAGGTGTGCGTTCCTATTCGTAGCGCAGCGCCTGCACGGGATCGAGCCTTGAGGCCCGCCATGCCGGGAATATGGTTGCGATGAAGGACAGCGTCAGCGCCATGATGACCACGGTCGAGGTTTCACTGAATGTCATTTCGGCGGGCAGTTCGCTGAGGAAATAAAGTTCCGGATTGAACAGCACCGTGCCGGAGAGCCACGAGAAGAAGCTGCGGATCGATTCGATATTGAGACAGACGACAACGCCGAGAAGAACACCGGCCGCCGTGCCGACGAAACCGATGGCAGCACCGGTCATGAAGAAGATGCGCATGATGGCACCGGAACTGGCGCCCATGGTGCGCAGGATGGCGATGTCCGATCCCTTGTCCTTCACCAGCATGATCAGGCCGGAGATGATGTTGAGCGCGGCGACGAGCACGATCAGCGTCAGGATCATGAACATCACGTTGCGCTCCACCTGCAGGGCGGAGAAGAAAGTCTGGTTGCGCTGGCGCCAGTCGGTGAGAAAGATCTGGCGATCGCCGGCGGCCATTTCGATCAGTGGCCGCATGCCATCCACCGCATCCGGGTGTTCGATGAACAGCTCGATCGACTGGACGATGCCATCGGCATTAAAATAGGCCTGCGCTTCTTCAAGCGGCATGTAGACGATCGAGGCATCGTATTCCGACATGCCGATCTCGAACGTGCCGGAAATCGGATAGGATTTTACGCGCGGGCTGACGCCCATCGGTGTGACGTCGCCTTCCGGCGCGACAAGCGTGATGCGATCGCCGGCAGACAGACCGAGCGAGGACGCGAGGCGCGAACCGATCAGGACGCCATCGCCCGAGGCAAAACCGACCATATCGCCTGACTTGATGTTGCCGGAGACTTCCTTCAGCTTTTCAAGGTCTTCGGCGCGCACGCCGCGCACCAGAGCCCCGGAACCGCCGCCGGTATTGCCCTGCGCCAGCGTCTGGCCTTCGACCAGCGGCAGCGCCATGGTGACGCCGGGGACGGCTGCAAATTTGGTGGTTAGATCGGCATAATCATTGAGCGGGCGATCGACCGGCTGCACGATGATATGGCCATTGATGCCGAGGATGCGCGAGATCAGTTCGGTACGAAAGCCGTTCATGACGGCCATGACGATGATCAGCGTGGCAACGCCCAGCATGATGCCAACGAAGGAAAAACCGGCGATGACGGAGATGAAGGCTTCCTTGCGCCGCGAGCGCAGGTAACGCCAGGCGACCATGCGCTCGAACCCGGAGAACGGACCGGCCGAGGGTGCTCCCTGCCGCGTGCCATCACCTTCGCTCACGACCTTCGCCATGTGTTCTCCTCGGTCACCGCGCATGGGCGGTCAGTTTTGTCTGGCGTTCGGGCGACCTCACGAGAGATCGCCCGAACGGTATTCAGTGTCAGGCCTTGGCGGTCAGGCGGTTCAGCGCCGCTTCCACCGTCATGGTTTCGCGCGCACCCGTCTTACGGTCCTTGACCTCGACTTCGCCGGTCGCGGCAGAACGCGGACCAACAATCAGCTGCACCGGCACGCCAATCAGATCGGCGGTGGCGAACTTGGTGCCGGCGCGATCATCGGTGTCGTCGTAGAGCACGTCCAAACCGGCATTTGTGAGGCCGGTATAGAGGCTGTCGCAGACGCGGTCACACGCTTCGTCGCCGGCCTTCATGGTGATGACCATGGCATCGAACGGCGCGACCGAAGCCGGCCAGATGATTCCGTTCTCGTCATGCGAGGCTTCGATGATGGCGGGAACAAGGCGTGTCGGGCCGATGCCGTAGGATCCCATGTGGACAAGGTGTTCCTTGCCGTCCGGTCCCTGCACCTTGGCGCCCATCGGCTCGGAATATTTGGTGCCGAAATAGAAGATGTGGCCGACTTCGATACCGCGCGCCGAGAGACGATCGCCTTCCGGAACGGCGGCGAAAGCGGCTTCGTCGTGCATTTCCGAGGTGGCTGCGTAAACCGAGGTCCACTTGTCGAAGATCGCCTGCATGCCGGCAACATCGTCGAAATCGATATCGGCGGCCGGGATGTCGAAATTGGTGAAAGCGCGGTGCGAGAACACTTCAGATTCGCCGGTTTCGGCCAGGATGATGAATTCGTGGCTGTGATTGCCGCCGATCGGGCCGGTATCGGCGCGCATCGGAATGGCGCGCAGGCCGAGGCGATCAAACGTGCGCAGATAGGCCGCGAACATCTTGTTGTAGGAATGGATCGCGCCTTCCTTGGTGAGGTCGAAGGAATAGGCATCCTTCATCAGGAATTCGCGCGAACGCATGGTGCCGAAACGCGGACGCATCTCGTCACGGAATTTCAGCTGGATATGGTAGAGGTTGAGCGGCAGGTTCTTGTAGGACTTCACCGACGAACGGAAGATATCGGTGACCATTTCCTCGTTGGTCGGGCCATACAGCATCGCGCGGTCCTGACGGTCCGTGATGCGCAGCATCTCCTTGCCGTAGTCCTCGTAACGACCGCTTTCCTGCCATAGTTCGGACGACTGCAGGGTCGGCATCAGAAGCTCGATGGCGCCGGCGCGGTTCTGCTCTTCACGGACGATCTTGTTGACCTTGTCCATGACGCGCTTGCCGAGCGGCAGCCAGGAATAGATGCCCTGGCTCTGCTGGCGAACCATGCCCGACCGCAGCATCAGGCGGTGGGAGACGATTTCCGCTTCCTTGGGATTTTCCTTCAGAATGGGCAAAAAATAGCGGGACAGACGCATCGCGGTTTCCGATTTACGGGCCGGCTCCTCAAATGGAATCGACCGTTAGTGGCTGATATTGCGTGCGTTCATACCCGGTTCGGCCGCACATGAAAACCCGGTTGGGAGCCGGGTTGAAAACATGTGAGCGAATGCCCAAACCATCAACTTTTGCAACAATTGATACGTGCATCATTTCGAAGCAGCACCGCCAGAGGTAGGCAAAACGTGGTTTTTTGAGGGACAAGGGGTGCGACATTTTTGTTCACAGGATTTTTTTACCCGTGTGTAGCAAAAATGCAAAAAATTGGGGTGACAAGATGTCTCACGTGAGCTAGTTTCAGCTCACAAAACGGGCAAGGAGATTAAATTCTTGCCTATTTCGCGGTCAAAGTCTTGGGAGGATTTAGATCTTAGGCGCGCTTCGTTCGCAGCCCCGGCAACGGAAAGATCACGCGAAACTCAAAAAACAAGGCTTCATCGCCTTGTTTTTTTTTGCCTTTTAATCAGCATACGCATCTCCGACTGACCGGCTTATGCCTGCAAAAGGTTACGGGAAGATGACAGTTGGCAGCCGGAACTTTCTCCTTATCCGCGCGCCGCCCACTCCCGCGCCAGAACCGCATAGATATATTCGTCGCCCCATTCGCCCTTGAAGCGATCGTTTTCGACGAGATGCGCCTCACGACGCAGGCCGAGGCGCTCAACGATGCCGACCGAGCTTGAGTTGCGGCTATCGAGACGGGCAAAAATGCGGTGAAATCCAAAAATTTCGAAGCCTGCGGAGATCATGGCCGACACGGCTTCAGTGGCGTAACCCTTGCCGGCGTAATCGGGATGGAAAACGTAACCGACCTCGGCCTGAAGTGCGGCCTTGCTGGCGAGCTTCAGCATGACATCGCCAATCAAGGCGCCATCTTCCGCCCGGGTGACGGCAAGGCGAAAATCGTCGCCGTCGTTTTCGAATGGAGCATCCAGCAGTCTTGCGAACTTTTCCTCCAGCGCACTGCCGACTGACGGCGTGGCATAGAGATAGCGATAGACATCCTCGCGGCTACGATAGGCAGCGTAGGAGGCAAAATCATCGGGTGAAAATTTGCGAAGGATGAGACGTTGCGTGGTGATGGATGCAGGCAGGGTCAGGGCGTTCATTGTCATTCCGTATGCGTTTTGGTGCCACCCCAAGTTCATCCGAAATCCGGCAAAATCACCGGCAGCGAGCTGACGCTGATGCCGAAAAAATGGGAGACCACCATCCAGCCGCCGTGGATGATTGCGGCTATCAGGGTGGTAAGGACAACGACACGCAGGCCACGGAATTTCGCCGGGGCGCTGGCCACCGTGCCGAGCACCACTTCGCCCTCTTCCTGCTGGCTGCGCATGCCGATCGGCAGCACGATAAACAGGGTCAGCCACCAGATGACGAAATAGACCGCGAATGTGGACAGCAAGGGCATGCGTCATTCCTTGTGCGTTCAGCCATCTCAATGATGGCTGCCTCGACAGACTATACCGGCAATGGCGGCAAGCTCAATTGCAGCAATGTGTGAGAGGTGTGGCAGCATGATTCCGGCAAAGCAGCCAACCAGCTGATTTTATGGCACTATACCTGTTCCAGTTCGGTGAGCGTGCCGGAAAAATCCTTCGGGTGCAGGAAAAGAACCGGCTTGCCATGCGCACCGATTTTCGGTGCACCATCGCCGAGCACGCGCAGGCCAAGTGCCTCCGCCGTGTCGCGGGCGGCAAGGATATCGGGCACCTCGTAACAGATATGGTGCATGCCGCCCGCCGGGTTCTTTGCGAGGAAAGCCGTGATAGGTGAATTTTCGCCGAGTGGTTCGAGCAGTTCGACCTTGGTGTTTTCGAGGTCCACGAACACGACCGTCACGCCGTGTTCCGGCAGAGGCTGCGGATCGGAAACGGTGGCGCCGAGATTTTTGTAAGGCATCGCGGCGGCCGTCAGATTGGGCACGGCGATGGCGATGTGATTGATACGGCCGAGCATTCGACACCTCCCGAGCAGAGACTTACCCCTCACTTGCGATTTCCAACACTTAGCCTTCGGCTAAAATGTTGAAATCGTTTTCTCTCCCACAAGGGGAGAGATAGGGCCGCAGCATCCTTGCCTCTCCCCCTGCGGGAGAAGATACAAAATCATGGTCTTAGCCCATGGGCTAAGTCATAGTTTTGGTTGGTGAGGGGCAAAATCCTGCCCCTGCATGATCTCGTTACCGAACAACGCTGACCGTCGTGGCGGCCATCTGTGCGTCGGTTTCCTTGGTGATGGTCGCAACGAACACAATCGCCAACAGCGCCACGCAGATGACGGCGGCGCCCAGGAAATTTCCAGGTCTCATTAAAATGTCTCCGAATCGTCCCAGCCGATTGCAGAGCTAACACATGAAAATGGCGCGGAGCTTTCACGTCTCCACGCCATCAGATCACACAAACGTCAATTGGCGGCCAGGTGTGGCCGTTCGGACTCAGAGGCGGGTGACGAAGACCGTGACGATCGGCTTCTTGCCCCAACCGTTATTGGCGGCGGAACGGACAGCGCGACGCACGGATTCACGCAGCATGTCGAGATCCTTGCGGCGGGCGCGCGGAATGCTTTCGATGGCACCGAGAACCGAATCGTACAGCGTGTCTTCCATGCTCTCGCCCTCGTCATCGACTTCCGGCAGGCCGAACAGCACGATATCCGGGTCGGCCAGAAAATCGTAGCGGCTGTCGAGCAGCACGTTGACGGCGACATGGCCGACGAAGGACAGCTTGCGGCGATCGCCGATGCCGATTTCCTCGAAATCGCCGATCAGCTTGCCGTCCTTGTAGATACGACCGAACGGAACATCCGCGATGACTTCGGCCGGACCCGGTGCGAGACGCAGCACGTTGCCGTTGCGCACGCGCGGCACGGTCTTGATGCCGGCGCCAAGCGCCAGATCACGCTGCGCCGTCAGGTGGGCGGCTTCGCCATGGACCGGCACGAGGATTTCGGGACGGGTCCACTCGTACATCTTCAGCAGTTCGTTGCGGCGCGGATGGCCGGAGACATGAACGAGTGCCTGCGTGTCGGTAACGATGTTGACGCCCTGTTCGATCAGGCCGTTCATGATTTCGAGAATGGCTTTTTCGTTGCCGGGAATGGTGCGCGAGGAAAACACCACCGTATCGCCCGAGGCCAGCGCCACATTGCGCATCTCGTCACGCGACAGTTTTGCCAAAGCTGCACGCGGCTCGCCCTGGCTGCCGGTGAGGATGACCACGACCTTGTCGCGCGGGATGTAACCGAATTCGTCTTCGGCGATGAATGGCTTGATGTCGTCCATGATGCCGATATCGCGGGCGACGGAAACAACGCGCTTCAGCGACGAGCCGAGCAGCAGCACTTCGCGGCCGGCGGCCTGGGCTGCAAGCGCGATCGAGCGGATGCGGCCGACATTCGACGAGAAGGTGGTGACGGCGACGCGGCCCTCGGCCGCCTCGATGACCTTCTGCAGGCCACCCGAGACTTCTTCTTCTGAAGGCGAGACACCGTCGCGCATGGCGTTGGTCGAATCACACATGACGGCCAGAACGCCCTCGTCGCCGATGGCGCGAAAACGCTCTTCGTCGGTGAGTGGACCAAGCGACGGATTGTGGTCGATCTTCCAGTCACCCGTGTGGATGACATTGCCGAGCGGTGTGCGGATGACCAGCGACATCGGCTCGGGAATGGAATGGTTGACGCCGACGGCTTCCACTTCGAAAGGGCCGACCGTGATGCGGTCGCCGGCCTTGAAGATGGTGATCGGGATTTCGGCGCGGCTGCCTTCGTAAGCGCGCTTGGCATCGAGCATGCCGGCCGTGAACGGCGAGGCATAAACCGGCACGTTGAGGCCGGGCCAGATATCGTTCAGCGCGCCATAATGGTCTTCATGCGCGTGGGTGATGAAGATGCCCTTGAGGTTCTTCTTCTTGTCCGCAAGAAAACGCACATCGGGCAGGACGAGGTCCACGCCCGGCAGGTCGGGCCCCGGAAAGGTCACGCCGCAATCGACCATGATCCACTGGCGGGTTGCCTCGGGGCCATAACCGTAGAGCGCGAGGTTCATGCCGATCTCGCCTACGCCGCCCAGCGGCAAAAATACCAGTTCGTCCTTGGAGGCCATCTTGTCTCGTTTCTGATTCATGCAAAAAATACGTCGCCGGCGGCAATGGGCATAAGTTCGGTGCCCGTGTCCAGCATCAGCAAGCCTTTATCATCAATTCCGGCAAAGCGCCCGGAAATCGAACGATCCGGCAGATTGACCGTAATCTTCTCGCCGATACCGCAAGCGACAGAGCGCCATTGGGCCGTGACCTCGGCAATGCCGCGGCCTTCGTTCCATGATTCCAGAACCCAGGCCATCTCCTTGTAAAGATGCGCAAAAAGCTCTTCCGGAGAGGCGGTGCAGCCATAGTCTTCAAGCGATGTCACACCATATGGTGCACTATCGGGCTTGTGGCGGATATTGATACCGATGCCGATAACGAGAGCGCGTTTTCCGGTCGGCAACATCTCGGCTTCGAGCAATATGCCGCAGGTTTTCTTGCGTTCTATCAAAATGTCGTTCGGCCATTTGACCTCGACCGGCGGTGTGCCGGGCGGCATGACGGTAGCGATGGCGTTGCGCACGGCAAGCGCCACGGCCAAGGGAAGCGAGGCGGTGCGTTCGATCGGCGCGGGGTCGATCAACAGGAGCGTGGCGTAAAGATTGCCGGTCTCGGATGTCCAGGCACGCCCACGACGACCACGCCCGGCGTTTTGGCGCCGGGCGGTGATCCAGATCAGGCCCTGGTCGCCTGCCCTCGCAAGCGCGAGGGCATCTGTGTTTGTGGAGCCGACTTCATCCAGCGCCTGATGCCTGAAGGCTTCGAGCGGGAAGCGGCGTCTGTTTTCCGTCATCTTAGAAGAATGACTTTGCTGCCGCAGACGCTGCCGTGCCGACCGGGCCGCCGAAAAGCACATAAGCCGTGACGAACAGACCGGAGAAACCGAAGACCAGTTTCAGAATGCCCGAGGTGCGGGCAAACTCGCCGGTCGGCTGATCGAACCACATCAGCTTGACGACGCGCAGGTAATAATAGGCGCCGACAACCGAGGAAAGCACGCCGATAACGGCCAGCCCATAAAGCTGGGCTTCGATGGCTGCGAGGAAAACAAAGTACTTGGCGAAGAAGCCGGCGAGCGGCGGAATGCCGGCAAGCGAGAACATCAGCGCAGTCAGCACCAGCGCCATGAACGGACGCGTGGAGAACAGGCCGGCCAGATCGTCAACGGCTTCGACGGCAGTGCCATCGGTGCGGCGCATCGACATGATGCAGGCGAAAGTGCCGAGCGTCATGACCATGTAGATCAGCATGTAGAGCGCGACAGAGGAAACGCCGGTTTCAGACCCTGCGGCCAGACCCACGAGCGCATAACCCATGTGACCGATCGAGGAGTAAGCCATCAGGCGCTTGATGTTCTTCTGGCCGATGGCCGCGAACGAACCGAGCAGCATGGAGGCAATCGCGATGAAGACGATGACCTGACGCCAGTCGGCAACAACCGGGATGAAGGCATCCGAGACGATGCGCACCAGGATGGCCATAGCGGCGACCTTGGGGCCGGAGGCGAAGAAGGCGGTGACCGGGGTCGGTGCACCTTCGTAAACGTCCGGCGTCCACATGTGGAACGGCACGGCCGAGATCTTGAACGCCAGACCAGCAAGAACGAAGACCAGACCGAACACGAGACCAAGCGAACGGGTTTCCTGGCTCAGCACCTGGGCGATCTGTTCAAAGCCGGTATTGCCGGTGAAGCCGTAGACCAGCGACATGCCGTAAAGCAGCATGCCGGAGGAGAGCGCACCGAGAACAAAATATTTCAGGCCGGCTTCCGTGGAGCGGATGCTGTCACGGTTGAAGGCGGCGACGACGTATAGCGACAGCGACATCAGCTCGAGGCCGAGATAAAGCGCGATCAGGTCGTTGGCCGAAATCAGCAGCATCATGCCGAGCGTGGCGAGCAGGACGAGAACCGGGAATTCCGGCTTGTCGATCTGGTCCGACTTGGCATTGGCATAGGTCATCAGCAGCGCGACGATCGAGCCGAACAGCGCGGTCGCCTTCATGAAGCGGGCAAAACCGTCCATCATGAATGCGCCGTTATAGGCCTCGCCCTGCGGCGCGACGAAGATGATCATGATCAGAGCCACGATCATGACGGCGATGGTGAGGCCGGTTACCAGCGGCGACGAGCGGTCGCCACTGAAAACGCCGATCATCAGGAGCGCCAGCGCACCGATCGCCAGAAGCACTTCCGGCGACGAGATCTTCAGGCTGGCAAGGAGTAGTTCAGCGGTCATATCATTCCGTCCCGTCTCAGTGCGTTACTGCGAGCGCAAGTTTTTGCGCTGCCTGCAGGGCTGCCGAGTAATTGTTGACCAGCGCATCAATCGAAGCGGCAGTCGCATCGAATACAGGCGCCGGGTAGAAGCCGAAGAAGATGGTGAGCGCGATCAGCGGGTAGAGAAGGATCTTCTCACGCGTCGACAGGTCCAGCAACTGCTTGAGATTTTCCTTTTCCAGCGCACCGAACAGAACCCGGCGATAGAGCCACAGGGCGTAGCAGGCCGACAGGATCACGCCGGTTGCCGCAAACAGCGCCACCCAGGTGTTGACGCGGAAGACGCCGATGATGGTCAGGAATTCGCCGATGAAGCCCGACGTGCCCGGCAGGCCGACGTTTGCCATCGTGAAGATCATCATCGCCACGGCATACTTTGGCATGTTGTTGACGAGGCCACCGTAAGCGGAAATCTCGCGGGTGTGAAGGCGGTCATAAACGACGCCGACGCAGAGGAAGAGCGCGCCAGACACGATGCCGTGCGACAGCATCTGGAACACGGCACCCTGCACGCCCTGCGTATTGGCGGCGAAGATACCCATGGTCACGTAGCCCATGTGGGCAACCGACGAGTACGCGATCAGCTTCTTGATGTCGTCCTGCATCATCGCAACCAGCGAGGTGTAGATGATGGCAATGACAGACAGCGCAAACACCATCGGCGCAAAGTAGTCCGAAGCCAGCGGGAACATCTGCAGGAGGATACGGATCATGCCGTAACCGCCGAGCTTCAGCATGACGCCGGCCAGGATGACCGAACCTGCGGTCGGGGCCTGAACGTGCGCATCCGGAAGCCAGGTATGAACCGGCCACATCGGCATCTTGACGGCGAAGGCGGCAAAGCAGGCGAGGAAGAGCCATGTCTGCATGCCGGCCGGAAAACCGTGCTTCAGGAGTTCTACGATATCGGTGGTGCCGGCGTTCCAGTACATGGCCATGATGGCGAGCATCATCAGAACCGAGCCGAGCAGCGTGTAGAGGAAGAGCTTGTAGGATGCGTAAACGCGATCCTTGCCGCCCCAGACACCGATGATGATGAACATCGGGATCAGCGTCGCTTCGAAGAACACGTAGAAGAGCACGATATCGAGCGAGACGAACACGCCGGTCATCGCCACCTGCAGAAGCAGGAAGGAGATCATGTATTCCTTGATGCGCTTCTCGATCGATTCCCAGCTTGCCAGCACGCAGAAGGGCATGAGGAACGTGGTGAGAATGACGAACAGCATGGAAATGCCGTCGACGCCGAGATGGTAGGAAATGCCAGTGCCGAGCCACTCATGCTTTTCGACCATCTGGAAGCTGGCGCTCGAATTGTCGAAGCCGATCCAGATGAACAAGGACACGATGAAGGTGAAGACGGTGGTCGCCAGCGAAATGTAGAGCACATTGCGGCGGCCGTTCGCGCCCTCTTGTCCCGTAAGGAGCAGGAGCACCACGCCGACCAGCGGCAGGAAGGTGACCGTTGAAAGAATTGGCCAATCGGTCATCAGAAGGAACTCCCGAGCATCATCCAGGTGACGAGGGCGGCGATGCCGATCAGCATCGCGAACGCGTAGTGATAAAGGTAACCGGACTGCAGACGCACGACATTACGCGTAACGTCGACAACACGGGCGGCGATGCCGTTCGGGCCGTAGGCGTCGATGACGGCGACGTCACCCTTCTTCCACAGGAAGCGGCCGAGCGCCTTTGCCGAACGGACGAACAGGAAGTCGTAGAGTTCGTCAAAGTACCACTTGTTGAGCAGGAACTGGTAGAGGCCCTGCTGCGAGGCGGCCAGACGCTTCGGGGTTTCCGGCGACTTGATGTAGAAATACCAGGCGGTGACAAAACCGATGATCATGGCAAGGAACGGTGCCAGAGCGACGAGAGCCGGCACGTGGTGGAATTCGTGCAGCAGTTCGTTGTGCTCGGAGGTGAACAGGGCGCCCTTCCAGAACACGTCATATTCGTGGCCGTAGAAGAATTCCTTGAAGACCACGCCGGCCACAACCGCGCCGATGGCGAGGATGTAGAGCGGCACCAGCATGACCTGCGGGCTTTCATGCACGTGGTGCATGACCTCGTGGCTCGCACGCGGCTTGCCGAAGAAGGTGAGGAAGATCAGGCGCCACGAATAGAAGCTCGTGAACATCGCCGCGATCACCAGAAGCGTGAAGGCAAAGCCGGAGGCCGGCGAATGCGATGCGTAGGTCGCTTCGATGATGAAGTCCTTGGAGAAGAAGCCGGCAAAACCGACCGGCGTGAACGGAATGCCGACGCCGGTAATGGCAAGCGTGCCGATCAGCATCATCGCGAAGGTGACTTTGATATGCGGGCGCAGGCCGCCCATGTGACGCATGTCCTGTTCGCCATCGACGGCATGGATGACCGAGCCGGCGCAAAGGAACAGGAGCGCCTTGAAGAAGGCGTGCGTGAAGAGGTGGAAGACGGCCGCGCCATAAGCGCCGACGCCGAGCGCCACGAACATGTAACCGAGCTGCGAGCAGGTCGAGTATGCGATGACGCGCTTGATGTCGTTCTGCACGAGGCCGACGGTGGCCGCGAAGAAGGCGGTGATCGCACCGATGATGGTGACGACCAGCAGCGCATCCGGCGACAGTTCAAAGATGGGCGACATGCGGGCGACAAGGAAGACGCCGGCGGTGACCATGGTTGCTGCGTGAATGAGGGCCGAAACCGGGGTCGGGCCTTCCATGGCGTCCGGCAGCCAGGTGTGCAGCAGGAACTGCGCCGACTTACCCATCGCGCCCATGAAGAGCAGAAGGCAGGTGACGGTGATGGCCGTGCTCTTGGTCAGTTCCATGCCGAAGAAGTTGGCGACGATCGCGTTGGCGTCGGCGGCACCTTCATGCGGCATATAGGTGGCGGCAGCGGCAAAGATGGTTTCGAAGTTGATCGAACCGAACAGCACGAAAACGCCGCCGATGCCGAGGATGAAACCGAAGTCACCGACGCGGTTGACGATGAATGCCTTCATGGCGGCAGCCGATGCGGACGGCTTCTTGAACCAGAAGCCGATCAGCAGGTACGAAGCCAGACCCACGCCTTCCCAGCCGAAGAACATCTGCAGCAGGTTGTCGGCGGTGATGAGCATCAGCATCGCGAAGGTGAAGAGCGACAGGTACGCGAAGAAACGCGGACGATGCTCATCGTGATGCATGTAGCCGATGGAATAGAGATGAACGAGCGTCGACACGGTGTTGACGACGACGAACATAATCGCGCTCAGCGTGTCGATACGGAAGGTCCATTCGACATCGATGCTGCCGGACTGGATCCAGCGCATGACGACGGCCTTGACGACCTCACCCTCGGAATGACCGAGCGCGATATCGAAGAAGACGATCCACGACAGGATTGCCGCAACGATCATCAGGCCGGTGGTGACGTATTCCGATGCCTTGGCGCCGATCTGGCGGCCAAAGAGGCCGGCGATCAGGAAGCCGATCAGGGGAAGAAAGACGATTGCCTTGTAGATCATGACCCGATCAGCCCTTCATCATATTGACGTCTTCGACCGCGATGGAGCCGCGGTTGCGGTAGAAGACAACGAGAATTGCAAGACCGATCGCCGCTTCCGCTGCAGCAACCGTGAGAATGAAGAGCGCGAAGACCTGGCCGGCGATGTCGTTGAGGAACGACGAGAAGGCCACCATGTTGAGGTTTACCGACAGCAGGATCAGTTCGACCGACATCAGGATGATGATGACGTTCTTGCGGTTCAGGAAGATTCCGAACACGCCGATCGTGAAGAGAATGGCGCTGACCGTCAGGTAATGGGAAAGTCCGATTTCCATAATTTCAATCCTTGTCCCGCTCTCAGAGGCCCTGGCCCGACTTGACCTTGACGATCTCGACGCCGGTTTCCGGCGTGCGAGCAACCTGGCGGGCGATATTCTGCCGCTTGATGTTCTGGCGATGGCGCAGCGTCAACACGATCGCGCCGATCATGGCGACGAGAAGGATGAGGCCGGCCACTTCGAAGAAGTAGACGTAGTGGGTATAGAGCACGTCGCCGAGTGCGGCCGTGTTCTGGCGTTCGGCGATATCAGGCATAGGCATGGCGACCGATTTTGCCGCCTGCGGCGACAGCGTCGAGCCACCGACTACGAGGATCAGTTCGGCGGCGACCACGAGGCCGACCAGTGCACCGATCGGCGCGTATTGCAGCACACCCTGACGGAACTCGGCGAAATCGATGTCGAGCATCATGACGACGAAGAGGAAGAGAACCGCGACCGCGCCGATATAAACGACCAGAAGCAGCATCGCCAGGAACTCGGCTCCCGTCAGCAGGAAAAGACCCGCCGAGTTGAAGAACACGAGGATCAGGAACAGCACCGAGTGGACCGGGTTTCTGGCCGACACGACCATGACCGCCGACGCCACCGCGACAAAGGCGAAAAGATAAAAGAATATAGCGTGCAGACCCATGTTGGTGCCTTCTCGTCTTCCCCGGCAAGACCTTTGGGTAAAGGCCCCTCCCCGTCGGAACCTGGCGGCCGATGCCGTCCAGACGTTTTTTCATCATCGTTCCCGCCGCCTTGCGGCCGCGGGACATTTCAGTCCGTATCCTTCAAAGCCTTCAGGCCTTATCAGCGATAAGGCGCATCCAGCTGAAGGTTGCGGGCGATTTCACGTTCCCAGCGATCGCCATTGGCGAGCAGCTTGGCCTTGTCGAAATACAGTTCTTCACGCGTCTCGGTGGAGAACTCGAAGTTCGGGCCTTCAACGATGGCATCGACCGGGCATGCTTCCTGGCAGAAACCGCAATAAATGCACTTCACCATGTCGATGTCGTAACGCACCGTGCGGCGGGTGCCATCGTTGCGGCGCGGGCCGGCTTCGATGGTGATCGCCTGAGCAGGACAGATGGCTTCACACAGCTTGCAGGCGATGCAACGCTCTTCACCGTTGGGATAACGGCGCAGCGCATGTTCGCCACGGAAGCGCGGAGAGACCGGGCCCTTTTCGAACGGGTAGTTGATCGTCGCCTTCTGACGGAACCACAGATATTTGAACGTCAGCGCAAAAGCGGCGACGAATTCCTTCAGGAACAGCGAACCGACGGCTTGGGAAAGAGCGGCCATCTTTATTCTCCAATAGAACCGAGCGAGGGGTGAGCCATCATCAGCCAGCCCATCCCGTCAGCTTCAGTACGAATGCAACAATCACCAGCATGCCGAGCGAGAGCGGAAGGAAGACCTTCCAGCCGAGACGCATCAACTGGTCATAGCGGTAGCGCGGCACGATGGCCTTGGCCATGGCGAAGCCGAAGAAGACCATGCAGACCTTGATCAGGAACCAGATGATGCCCGGAACCCAGTTGATCAGCCAGAAGTCGAACGGCGGCAACCAGCCTCCGAGGAAGAGGATCGTGGTCAGCGCGCAGATGAGCATGATGGCAGCATATTCGCTGAGCATCAGCATCATGTACGGGGCAGACGAATACTCGACCATGTAACCGGCGACGAGTTCCGATTCCGCTTCCGGAAGGTCGAATGGCGGACGGTTGGTTTCAGCCAGACCCGAGATGAAGAAGATCACGAACATCGGGAACAGCGACAGCCAGTGCCAGTCGAGGAACGAGTTCGGCAGGCCGATCATCGTGCCGAGGCCGGTCTTCTGCGCGTAGACGATATCCTGCAGGTTCAGCGAACCGACGCAGAGCAGAACGGTGACGATGACGATACCGATCGAGACTTCGTAGGACACCATCTGCGCCGCCGAGCGGAGCGCGCCGAGGAACGGGTATTTCGAGTTCGACGCCCAGCCGGCCATGATGACGCCGTAGACTTCGAGCGAGGAGATCGCAAAAATGTAGAGGATGCCGACATTGATGTTGGCGACAGCCCAGCCATCGTTGAGCGGGATGACCGCCCAGGTGGCGAGCGCCAGAACCACCGAGACCAGCGGCGCAAGCAGGAAGACCACCTTGTTGGCGCCAGCCGGAATGATCGGCTCCTTCAGGATGAACTTGAGCAAGTCGGCAAACGACTGGAACAGGCCGAACGGACCAACGACGTTGGGGCCGCGACGCAGCTGAACGTTCGCCCAGACCTTACGGTCGGCGAGCAGGATGAAGGCGATGAAGACCAGCAGGCAGACCAGCGTCAGCAGGGAATGCCCCACCATGATGAGGGCCGGCCAGATATAGGTCGAGAAGATAGAATCCATTGTCCTGCCCTTACTCCGCTGCAACCTGGAAGTTGTTGCGGGCCAATGCCGAGCATTCTGCCATGACGGCGGAAGCGCGGGCGATTGGGTTCGTCAAATAGAAGTCCTTGACCGACGACACGAAGGCCGCCTTGTCGGCGCGACCGCCAGCCTGCGAAAGCTTGGCTACCTGTTCGCCGGTGCCGGCTGCCACTTCGTCGATTTCGGCGAAATGCGGGAATTCGGCATAAAGCTTGGCACGCAGCGCAGACAGGCTGTCGAACGGCAGCTTGTGGCCGAGAACGTCGGACAGCGCACGCAGGATCGCCCAGTCTTCGCGGGCTTCGCCCGGTGCGAAGCCCGCGCGGTTGCCCATCTGGACGCGGCCTTCGAGGTTGACCCAGGTGCCCGACTTTTCGGTATAGGTCGCGGCCGGCAGGATGACGTCGGCGGCATGTGCGCCGGCATCGCCGTGGCTGCCGATATAGACGGTAAACTTTGCGCCCTTGGTTGCGAAGGCGAGTTCGTCAGCGCCGAGAAGGAAAAGAACGTCCATCGACTTCAGCATTTCGGCTGCGTTGACGCCGTTCTTGCCCGGCACGAAGCCGAGATCGAGGCCGCCGACGCGCGAGGCTGCGGTGTGGAGAACGCCAAAACCGTTCCAGTCTTCGGTGATAGCACCAACTGATGCGGCGAGACGGGCAGCGAGCGCCAGAATGGCCTGACCGTCAGCGCGGGCAACGGCACCGGGGCCAACGATGATCATCGGGTTCTTGGCGGCGGTCAGCTTGTCGATGAAGGCGTTGCCGTTTTCGACGAGGTCGGTCAGCGTGTCCGGGCCGGCACCGAGATATTCGTAATCCCAACGCATTTCGCCGGCTTCGCCGATCAGGCCGATCGGGAAATTGCCGCGACGGAAACGCTTGCGGATGCGGGCGTTGAGGACGGCGGCTTCAAAGCGCGGGTTGGAACCCACGATCAACAAAGCGTCAGCCTTTTCAATGCCTTCGATCGTCGGGTTAAAAATATAGCTTGCGCGGCCGAGAGACGGGTCGAAGGCCGAACCGTCCTGGCGACAATCGATGTTTTCCGAACCGAGCGAGGAAATCAGCGCCTTCAGCGCGTACATTTCCTCAACCGAGGCGATGTCGCCGGCGATGGCGCCGATCTTGTTGGCGGCAGCGCCAGAGACCGCCGTCTTGATGGCGGCAAAGGCTTCACCCCAGGAGGCTGCCTGCAGGCGACCGTCGCGGCGCACGTAAGGACGGTCGAGACGCTGGGTCTTCAGGCCATCCCAGATGAAGCGGGTCTTGTCCGAAATCCACTCTTCGTTCACGGCTTCGTTGACACGCGGCATGATGCGCATGACTTCGCGGCCACGGGTATCGACGCGGATGGCCGAACCGACTGCATCCATCACGTCGATGGATTCGGTCTTGTTCAGCTCCCACGGACGGGCGGTGAAGGCGAACGGACGCGAGGTGAGCGCGCCGACCGGGCAGAGGTCAACAACGTTGCCCTGCAGCTCCGAGGTCATTGCCTGCTCGAGATAGGTGGTGATCTCGGCGTCTTCGCCACGGCCGATCAGGCCAAGCTCGGAAATGCCGCCGACTTCGGTGGTGAAGCGGACGCAGCGCGTGCAGTGAATGCAGCGGTTCATCACGGTCTTGACCAGCGGGCCGATATACTTGTCTTCGACGGCGCGCTTGTTTTCGGTATAGCGCGAACTGTCGATACCAAACGCCATGGCCTGGTCCTGCAGGTCGCATTCACCGCCCTGGTCGCAGATCGGGCAATCCAGCGGGTGGTTGATCAGCAGGAATTCCATCACGCCTTCGCGGGCCTTCTTGACCATCGGCGTGTTGGTGAAGACTTCCGGAAGCTCGCCGTTCGGGCCGCCGCGGATATCGCGCACGCCCATGGCGCAGGAGGCTGCCGGCTTCGGCGGGCCACCCTTTACCTCGACCAGACACATACGGCAGTTGCCGGCGACAGACAGACGTTCGTGGAAACAGAAACGCGGCACTTCGGCACCCGCCTCCTCGCATGCCTGCAGCAGCGTGAAGTGGTCCGGAACCTCGATTTCCTTGCCGTCAACCTTGAGCTTCGTCATCGTTACGTCCTGTTTTTCCGTCCGCCGGTCTTGCGGGCCGCAGCCTTAACCGGTGGCAATTCCTGTGCTGTACCCGACGTCAGAGCCTTGGCCTGGCCCACCCAGTCGTCGCGCGTCACGCGGCCATCAAGGCCAAGTTCCGCATCGACACGGGCAGCCTGCTCGGTGCTCCATCCGGCGATCTCGGAAAGGGTTTTGATGCCCAGACCGTTCAGCTTCGTCTCGATCTTGGGCCCGAGACCCGAGATCCGTTTCAAATCGTCTTGTGCCTCGGCCGGTGCAGCCTTGGCGGCTTTCGCCTTCGGCGCAGGCGCTGCCTTCGCTTCCGGCTTGTCCGCCTCGGTGGCTTCCGGCTCGCGGGCCATGTCTTCCAGCGTGCGGTGCAGCCGCTGGCTGGCTTCCATGGTGTTCTGCATCATGCCGAACATCGCGGTCGCGAACTGTGTCTGCAATTCGATGCCGATCTGCGTCATCGCCGCCATGGCGGCCGCCGGATTGGCCATCATCGGGTTCAGCGTTAGCGAAGCCGGATCGAAGCCGGGCCACGACGAGCCAAACGCCGGCTTTGCCGTCGGTGCCCCCTGCCCTTCATGCTTCTCCTCCGGCGACGTCATCACCTTACTCCGCAGCTTCCAGCACGGCGCCTTCCGACGTCGAGCGGTAGGTGTATTGATCGATGCGTGCTTCGATTTCCGGACGGAAATGGCGGATAAGGCCCTGAACCGGCCAGGCAGCAGCGTCGCCGAGCGCACAGATCGTATGCCCTTCGATCTGCTTGGTCACCTGGAACAGCATGTCGATTTCGCGCTTCTGGGCGTTGCCCTTGACCATGCGTTCGAGCACGCGCCACATCCAGCCGGTGCCTTCACGGCACGGCGTGCACTGGCCGCAGCTTTCGTGCTTGAAGAAGGCCGAGATGCGGGCAATCGCCCTGATCACGTCGGTGGACTTGTCCATGACGATGGCGCCGGCGGTGCCGAACGACGAACCGACGGCACGAAGGCCATCAAAGTCCATCTGGCAATCGATGATGTCCTTGGCCGGAACGATCGGGCAGGATGCGCCGCCGGGGATGACCGCCAGAAGGTTGTCCCAGCCGCCGCGGATACCGCCGGCATGCTTGTCCACCAGTTCGCGGAAGGTGATGCCCATTTCTTCTTCGACGGTGCACGGCTTGTTGACGTGACCGGAGATCATGAACAGCTTTGTACCGACATTGTTGGGACGGCCGAGCGACGAGAACCAGGTGGCGCCACGACGCAGGATGGTCGGGGCAACGGCGATCGATTCGACGTTGTTGACCGTGGTCGGGCAGCCGTAAAGGCCCATGTTGGCAGGGAACGGAGGCTTGAGGCGCGGCTGGCCCTTCTTGCCTTCAAGGCTTTCGAGCAGCGCCGTCTCTTCGCCGCAGATATAGGCACCGGCGCCGTGATGGACGTAGATGTCGAAATCCCAGCCGTTCTTGTTGTTCTTGCCGAGGAGGCCGGCGTCATAGCACTCGTCGATCGCGGCCTGCAGGGCTTCACGCTCGCGCATGTATTCGCCGCGAACATAGATGTAGGCGGTATGGGCACCCATGGCGCAACCGGCGATCACGCAGCCCTCGATCAGCGTATGCGGATCGTTGCGCATGATTTCGCGGTCCTTGCAGGTACCGGGCTCGGATTCGTCGGCGTTGACGACGAGGTAATGCGGACGGCCATCGGATTCCTTCGGCATGAAGGACCATTTCAGGCCAGTCGGGAAGCCGGCGCCACCACGACCACGAAGACCGGAGGCCTTCATCTCGTTGATGATCCAGTCACGACCGTTGTCGAGGATCTGCTTGGTGCCATCCCAGTGGCCACGGCTCATTGCGCCTTTCAGGGACTTGTCCTTGAGGCCGTAGATGTTCGTGAAGATACGATCCTGATCTTTAAGCATGATCACGCCTCCCCTTCAGGCTTGGCTTTGCGCGTGCGCTTTGGCTTGTCTTCACCGGCAACGGCGCCTTCGGCTGCCGGAGCACCTTCAGCCTTGCTACCACGCTTGGCAGCCGGCTTGGTCGAGGTCGTTGTCGACTCGCCCTTTTCGGCTTCCTTGGCGTTTGCAGCAGAGGCGGCCGGCGCAGTGACCGGCGTCTTCAGCGACTTGTCGGTTTCCGGCGCGGTATCCTTCGGATGACCGGCGTCGGCCGGCGGCACGGACACAGCCTCGGCGGCGGGTTCCG
This sequence comes from Neorhizobium sp. BT27B, assembly GCF_050455485.1. Classification (NCBI taxonomy): domain Bacteria; kingdom Pseudomonadati; phylum Pseudomonadota; class Alphaproteobacteria; order Hyphomicrobiales; family Rhizobiaceae; genus Neorhizobium; species Neorhizobium sp. BT27B. The sequence goes on from NZ_JBCIYT010000001.1 coordinate 384,194, forward strand.
GCTTCGGATCGAGATTGGTGCGAACCGGCTTGATATCGTCGAGCAGCGTCAGCGCGCCGCCGATGGGTGCCGACAGGTGACGGCCGTTCTGCGGGCCGACAGGAACATCTGCGCCCTTGCCGGCTTCGAATTCGTCGATGATCTGTTCGAGGCGCTCCGGCGTCAGGTCCTCATAGGCATCCTTGAAGATGATGACCATGGGAGCGTTGACGCAGGCGCCCTGACACTCGACCTCTTCCCAGGACAGCGTGCCCTCGGCATTGGTATGGAAGGGATCGTGATGGATCTTGTGCTGACAGACCTTGATCAGCTCGTCGGAGCCGCGCAGCATGCAGGGCGTGGTGCCACAGACCTGGATATGGGCGCGGGTGCCGACCGGCTTAAGCTGGAACTGGGTGTAGAAGGTCGCCACTTCCAGCACGCGGATATACGGCATGGTCAGCTTTTCGGCGACATATTCGATCGTCGCCTTGGTAACCCAGCCGTCCTGTTCCTGCGCACGCATCAACAGCGGGATAACCGCCGACTGCTGGCGCCCCTCGGGATACTTGGCAATGGTCGCGGCTTCAAAAGCGGTGTTTTCCGCGTTGAAGGCGAAGGTTGCAGGCTGAAACTGGTCTTCGGCTAGTCGACGAACAGACATTCTACATCACGTCCTATTCAGAATATTGCAATCATGATCGGGAGGGAGCGCATCAGCGATCCACCTCCCCGAACACGATATCGAGCGAACCCAGGATTGCCGTGACGTCGGCCAGCTGGTGGCCTGTCGACATGTAATCCATGGCCTGCAGATGCGCGAAACCGGGGGCGCGCAGCTTGCAGCGGTATGGCTTGTTGGAACCGTCGGCGACGAGGTAGACGCCGAACTCACCCTTCGGCGCTTCGACGGCGGCATAAACTTCGCCGGCCGGCACGTGGAAACCTTCGGTGTAAAGCTTGAAGTGGTGGATGAGCGCTTCCATCGAACGCTTCATCTCGCCGCGCTTGGGCGGAACCACCTTGCCGTCCGTTGCCGAGATCGGGCCGGTCTTGGCATCACCCAGCAGGCGGGCAACGCACTGCTTCATGATCTTTACCGATTCGCGCATCTCGGCCATGCGGACGAGGTAGCGGTCGAAACAGTCACCGTTCTTGCCGATCGGGATATCGAAATCGAGTTCGGCGTAACATTCGTAAGGCTGCGACTTGCGCAGGTCCCAGGCAGCGCCGGAGCCGCGAATCATCACACCCGACATGCTCCAGTTCCACGCCTCTTCCAGCGAGATCACGCCGATATCGACGTTACGCTGCTTGAAGATACGGTTGCCGGTGAGCAGGCCTTCGATATCGTCGAGAACCTTGATGAACGGGTCACACCACGCGCCGATATCTTCCACCAGCTGCTGCGGCAGGTCCTGATGGACGCCACCGGGGCGGAAATAGGCTGCGTGCATACGGGCGCCACAGGCGCGCTCGTAAAAGATCATCAGCTTTTCGCGCTCTTCGAACCCCCAGACCGGCGGGGTCATGGCGCCGACGTCCATGGCCTGGGTCGTGACGTTCATGATGTGCGAGAGGATACGGCCGATTTCCGAATAGAGAACACGGATCAGCTGGCCGCGGATCGGCACCTGCAGACCGAGCAGCTTTTCGATGGCCAGACAGTAGGCATGCTCCTGGTTCATCGGCGCGACATAGTCGAGACGATCCAGGTAAGGCAGCGCCTGCAGATAGGTCTTGGTTTCCATCAGCTTTTCGGTGCCGCGATGCAGCAGGCCGATATGCGGATCGACGCGTTCCACGATTTCGCCATCAAGCTCCAGCACAAGACGCAGAACGCCGTGCGCGGAAGGATGCTCCGGGCCAAAGTTGATCGTGAAATTGCGGACGTTATGTTCAGTCATTGTGCGCGCTCCACGCCGTCAGGCGAATGGCGAATTGCGAGCGGAGCCGGAAGGCCCCTACCCGTTTTTTACTGCTGTGCCTTCTCGTCACCCGGCAGCACGTAATCTGTGCCTTCCCATGGCGACGTGAAGTCGAAATTGCGGAACTCCTGGCGAAGCTCGACGGGTTCGTAGACGACGCGCTTGAGCTGGTCGTCGTAACGAACTTCCACGAAACCGGTGACCGGAAAATCCTTGCGCAGCGGATGGCCTTCGAAACCGTAATCGGTGACGAGGCGCCGCATGTCCGGGTGACCGGAGAACGGCACGCCATAAAGATCCCAGATCTCGCGCTCGAACCAGTCGGCGCCCTTGTAGACACCGGTGACCGAGGGAACCGAAACATCTTCGGCGACCGACAGCTTTACACGCAGGCGAACATTCCGCTTCGGCGACAGCAGGTGATAGACCACGTCGAAACGTTCGGGACGCTGCGGCCAGTCGACGCCGGACACATCGATGAAGCTGACGAAACCACCCTGCGGATCGTCACGCAGGAAGGTAAGGAGCTCGACGATATTGTCGCGGTCGGTCGTCAGGTTGAGTTCGCCGTAGGCGATCTCGGCTGCCGACACGAGGCTGCCGCGTGCTTCGCGGATATAGGTGGAGAGTTGTTCGAGAACTTCGCTCATGACTTATCCCCTCAACGCTCGATCGTGCCGGTGCGGCGGATCTTTTTCTGCAGCAGGAGCACGCCGTAAAGCAGTGCTTCTGCCGTGGGGGGACAGCCCGGCACGTATATGTCTACCGGGACGACACGGTCACAGCCGCGCACCACCGAATAGGAATAGTGATAATAGCCGCCACCATTGGCGCAGGAACCCATGGAGATGACGTAACGCGGCTCCGGCATCTGGTCGTAGACCTTGCGAAGCGCTGGCGCCATCTTGTTGGTCAGCGTGCCGGCAACGATCATCACGTCCGACTGGCGCGGCGAAGCGCGCGGAGCGACACCAAAACGCTCCATGTCGTAACGCGGGCCGGAAGCCTGCATCAGGCCCTCAACGGCGCAACAGGCCAGACCGAACTGCATCCACATCAGCGAGCCAGTGCGCGCCCAGGTGATCAGCTCGTCGGTCGAGGTGACGAGAAAGCCCTTGTCGGCAAGCTCGTTGTCGACATCCGTGAAGAACGGGTCATTGGCGCCGACAGGCTTGCCGGTCGCCGGATCGAGGATGCCCTTCGGCTGCTGCGCGACGAGCGTGTTGCCGGTCACTCCCATTCCAGAGCCCCCTTCTTCCATTCGTAGATAAAGCCGATGGTGAGCACACCAAGGAACACCATCATGGACCAGAAGCCGAACCAGCCCATTTCACCGAAGGACACAGCCCAGGGGAACAGAAAGGCGACTTCGAGATCGAAGATGATGAACAGGATCGACACCAGGTAAAACCGGATGTCGAACTTCATGCGTGCGTCATCGAAGGCATTGAAACCGCATTCGAATGCGGAAAGCTTTTCCGGATCGGGCGCCTTGTAGGCCACGGCGAAGGGCGCGATGAGCAGCGCCAGACCAATCACCACGGAAATGCCGATAAAGATCGCGATCGGGAGATAGGAACTGAGGAGTTCAGTCATTGTATTCCATCCCTGCCTGACCGGAAGCGAACGGCAAACGCCTAACACTTATGCACTGGTCAAGCGAACGTGCATTGCAACAAGGGCTGACTATCGTAGGATAGCCCCCGGCGCAAGAGGTTTAGCACCCAACCCCCACTCCAAAATGAAACGAAAGACGACGAAACGTCGCAGCATGCGCGGGAAAGCCTTGGAGCGCCGGAAAAACCTCTTCACAGCCAATTATGACAATGACCGGAAATTATTAACAGGAGCAAAAAACTCAAGGTTTCCGGGCATTTCTTGCGTTTTGCAAGGTGACGATATGCAAATCTTTGAATTCACTAAAAAAAATTTCATGCGACGATAGCGCGCAGCAGAAAGCGCCTAAAAATCAACTTCAGAGTCAGTGACAACATAACGAATGCAATCAACGGGTTAAGACCCCGATAGACGACAAAACACGCCCCATGGCCGCCCAAATATTGTGCAAACCATATCTCGGTACCGCATAGAACCCACCCCGCCCTCCCCGGCAGCGATCACGCAATTGCGAATACGGGGATACTGCAGCGCACCCGGCACGCAGGAATGATCGGCTATCGGAGAATCAGACAGACGCAGCCGCAGTGGATACGAGCAGCACGAAAACAAGAAGGGAGAAATCGAAGATTAGCAAATGCAACGAAGTGCATATCGAAAACCGACCAAGGCCTTGAGAAGAAAATGGCGCGAGTGACGGGGCTCGAACCCGCGACCTCCGGCGTGACAGGCCGGCACTCTAACCAACTGAGCTACACCCGCT